>DASXJY010000092.1:0-27813 GCA_036497115.1 Solirubrobacteraceae bacterium | reverse complement strand
GATGGCCGAGGTGGCCAAGGCGCTCGGCGAGCCGATCCGTCTGCAGCTCGTCGACGTGCTGCGAAAGCACGCGGGCAAGGTCTGCGTTTGCGAGCTCGTGCCGCTGTTCGACATCTCCCAGCCGACGCTGTCTCATCACCTCAAGAAGCTCCGCGACGCCGGAATCGTCAACTCCGAGCGCCGGGGCCTGTGGGCCTACTACTACGTGATCCCTGACGCCGTAAAGGAGCTGTCGACATGGCTGAGCTGAGCACCGACATCCGTGAGGCTGTGCGCCGGCGCTACGGCGCCGCTGCCCGAGCCGCCAGCGGGAGTGACCAGGCCCGGGCGCTGGAGTCCGAGTCGAGCTGCTGCGGCTCCGGTTCCGGCTGTTCAACCTCCGGCGACGGCAGCGTGTTCGGCGCCGCCCTCTACGACGAGGCGACCCGCCAGGACGTTCCCGCGGCCGCGGTCGATGCATCACTGGGCTGCGGCGTCCCGACCGCAGTCGCCGACCTGCACGTAGGGGAGGTGGTGCTCGACCTGGGATCGGGGGCCGGCGCCGACGTGCTGATCTCGGCGCGCCGGGTGGCGCCGTCGGGTCGCGCAATCGGCCTCGACATGACCGACGAGATGCTGGAGCTGGCGCGCGCCAACGCCGCCGAGGCCGGGGTGGAGAACGTCGAGTTCGTCAAGGGGTTCCTCGAGGAGATGCCGCTGGCCGACGAGAGCGTCGACGTGGTGATCTCCAACTGCGTCATCAACTTGTCCGCTGACAAGGCCAAGACCCTCGGTGAGACGGCGAGAGTCCTCCGTCCCGGCGGGCGGCTCGCGATCTCCGACGTGATCGCCGACCCCGACATGGACAGCGCCACCAAGGCCGATATGGCGGCGTGGACCGGCTGCATCGCCGGCGCGCTGACCGCAGCCGAGTTTCGCGCTGCGCTGGAGTCGGCGGGGTTGGAGGCGATCGAGATCGTTCCCAGCCATCGCGTCCACGATCGCGCCAGCTCGGCGGTCATCCGCGCCCGCAAGCCGTTTGCGGTGTCCACTGTGCGGTAGGGGCAGATGGAGGCGATCCCGCTGCCGGTCGTCGCCGCGGGCTGCGGGCTCGATCCGGACGGGCTGCGCGCGCAGCTCGCCCGGTATCGCTCGGCCGGCGTCGGGGCCACCGTGATCGAGCGCACGACTCGGCGCATCTTCGTGGAGATCGACGCTCGTGTCGATGACCGGCTGATCGAGAAGCTGGTGGCGGTCGAGGGCGGATGCTGTCCGTTCTTCGGCTTGAGCTGGGAGGCGGGCCCCCGGCGCCTGTCGATCTCGGTGGCGGCGGCCGAGGATGAGCCCGCACTGGCGGCGATCGCTTCGGCGCTCCTCGAAGGCGAGTGGGGCGAGGCCTCCGCCGTTTGATCCCGGCGACTAGGCGCGGGGCGAGCCCCGCGAAGTTTGTCCGGCTCGCCGGGAATCTAGATTCGGGTAGGATGGCGCGACTGGGCACCTAGGTTGGGACCGAGGGGGTTCGCAAATGCGGCGACGGGCGATGTTGTTGGCTGGTCTGTTGGTGTTGGTCGTGGGCGCGCAGGGCGCGCTGGCGGGCTCGGCATTCTCGGCGTCTGGGTGGACGGCGTACGTCGTCGACCTCGGCACAACCAGCGTCGCGCAGCTCAACACCGCGACCAACACCACGACGGGGACAGCGATTCCGGTCGGCGGAGACCCCCTCGGGGTGGCGATCACGCCCGACGGCAAAACCGCCTACGTCACCAACAACAAAGACGCCACGGTGACGCCGATCAGCACCGCCACCAACACGCCGGGCACGGCGATCCCGGTAGGGAAGGCTCCCAGAGGGATCGCGATCACTCCCGACGGCAAGACCGCGTATGTCGTCAATCACGACGACAGCACCGTGACACCGATCAACACCGTCACGAACACGCCAGGGACGGCCATCCCCGTGGGGAAGTCCCCCGAATTCGTTGCGATCACCCCGGACGGCAAGATCGCCTACGTCACCGACTTCGCCGACAACGCGGTGACGCCGATCGCGACCGCCACCAACACGCCCGGGACCGCGATCCCGGTTGGCAAGGGCCCCTTCCAGCTGGCGATCACTCCCGACGGCAGGACCGTCTACGTGGGGAACATCACCGACAACACCGTCACACCGATCAACACCGCGACCAACACGGGTGGGGCGGCAATCCCGGTCGGCACGCAACCGTACGGGATAGCCGTCACTCCCGACGGCAAGACCGCCTACGTCGCGAACAATGGAGGCGCCACCGGCTCGGTGTCGCCGATTAGCACCGCCACCAACACCACGGGGACGGCGATCACCGTCGGCGCTGCCCCGGAGGGGATCGCGGTCACCCCCGACAGCAAGACCGCCTACGTCGCCAACGAGGTCGCCGACACGGTGAGCCCGATCAACACCGCCGCCAACACCGCGGCACC
Organism: Solirubrobacteraceae bacterium; assembly: GCA_036497115.1. GTDB lineage: Bacteria > Actinomycetota > Thermoleophilia > Solirubrobacterales > Solirubrobacteraceae > Palsa-465. The sequence continues at coordinate 25,377 of DASXJY010000092.1, read as the reverse complement.
AGCGATTCCATTCGGCTTGGGGGCGCAGCCGACCGCGATTGCCATCACCCCCGATCAGGCGCCGACGGCGGAGTTCTCGATGTCCCCGGCCCCGGCCGGCCAAGCAACGACCTTCAACGGGTCGGCCTCGTCGAGCCCGGTGGGGTCGATTGCCAGCTACCGGTGGGACTTCGGCGACGGACAGGGCGCGACCAGCACGACACCGGTGACCTCGCACGTGTATGGCCAGCCGGGCGCCTTCACGGCGCGGCTGACGGTCACCAACAGCGCTGGCACGTCGCTGGGGCAGGTCTTCACCGGCCAGACGGTCAGCAACCAGGGGGGACCGCAGGCCACGACCACGCACGGCTTCACGGTGCCTACGGCGCCCAAGCCGCGGCTGTCGAAGCTGCGCGTCTCGCCGTTCACCGCCTCGATCGCCGGACGCCTGGCCAGGGGCCACTGCGTCAGGCCGAGCACCAAGAACAAGCACAACCGGCGCTGCCGGCGGGCGATCAACCTGCGAGTCAGCTACAAGCTCAGCAACGCGGCCAAGGTCACGTTCACGCTCAAGCGCCAGGTCGGCGGGCGCAAGGTCAGGGGCCGCTGCGTCAGGCCGAATAGGCGCAACCACAAGAGCCGGCGCTGTACCCGGCTGATCGGCGTTTCCGGGAGGATCACCGAGAACGGCCGCTCGGGCTCCAACAGCCTCAACTTCAACGGCAGGATCGGCGGCCGCAACCTCGGCCGCGGCAGCTACCAGATCACCGCCGCCGCCAGCAAGGGCACCTCCCAGAAGGCCACGTTCCGGATCGTGGGCTGAGCCGACCTGAACACCCAAAGCACGTCGACGGCTCGTATTTGTGGCCCACCAGGGGCCTCGGGTCGGGTACGATGGCAGTTGCGGGCACTTTTGTGAGGGACCGAGAGGGGTTAATCGATGCGACGTAGAGCGCTGTTGGTTGCTGGTCTGCTGGCCATGGCGGTAGGCATTCAGGCGGCATTTGCGAGTGCGGCGTTCTCGGCCTCCGGGTGGACGGCGTACGTCCCCGATTTCGGCACCAACTCGGTGACTCAGATCAACACCGCGACCAACGCGCCGACGGGGTCGGCAATTCCGGTCGGTAAAGGGCCCTTGGGGATAGCGATCACTCCCGACGCCAAAACGGTCTACGTCACCAACAACACCGACGGCACGGTGACGCCGATCAGCACCGCCACCAACACGCCCGGGACGGCGATCACGGTGGGAACGGGCCCGAGAGGAATCGCTGTCACGCCGGACGGCAAAACCGCCTACGTCGCCAACCTCAGCGCCAACACGGTGTCGCCGATCAGCACGGCGACCAACACCGCGGGGACGGCGATCCCGGTCGGTACACAGCCCGGCCAGGTGGCGATCACCCCGGATGGCAAGACCGCTTACGTGACGAACTTCGGCGCCAACACGGTGACGCCGATCAACACCGCCACCAACACGCCCGGAACGGCGATCCCGGTCGGCACCGGCCCCTTCGGAGTAGCGATCACTCCGGACGGCAAGACGGTGTACGTGGCCAACTTCAGCGCCAACACTGTCTCGCCGATCAGCACGGCGACCAACACGGCGGGGACGGCGATCCCGGTCGGCACGAGCCCGTTCTCGGTGTCGGTCACCCCGGATGGCAAGACCGCCTACGTGGCCAACTTCGGCAGCAACAACGTGTCGCCGATCAGCACCGCCACCAATACGGCGGGCACGGCGATTACGGTCGGCGCTAACCCGTTCTGGATTACGGTCACCCCGGATGGCAAGACCGCCTACGTGGCGAACTTCGGCGCCAACACGGTGTCGCCAATCACCACCGCCTCCAACACGGCGGGGACGGCGATCCCGGCCGGAACGGAGCCCAGCGCGATCGCGATCACCCCTGATCAGGCGCCGACCGCCGCGTTCTCGGTGACCCCGGCGTCGACCTTCCGGGGGCTGAGATTTGACGGGTCGGCGTCGTCGAGCCCGGTAGGGTCGATCGCCAGCTACCGGTGGGACTTCGGTGACGGGCACAGCGCAACGACGACAACCCCGGTCACCACGCATTCCTACGCCAGGTCGGCGGCCTTCACCGCTCGGTTGACGGTGACCAACAGCGCTGGGACCTCGCTGGGGCAGGTCTTCACCGGCCAGACGGTCAGCAACCAAGGCGGACCGCAGGCCACGATCACCCGCTCGGTGACGACCCGCTCGGCGCTGTCGAAGCTGCGCGTCTCACCGCACACGGCGTCGTTCGCGGGCCGCCTGGCCCGGGGCCGCTGCGTCAGGCCCAGCGCCAGGAACCGGCGCAGCGCGCACTGCCGGCGGGCGATCAAGCTGCGGGTCAGCTACAAGCTCACAGCTCCCGCCAAGGTCACGTTCACCGTCAAGCGCCAGGCCGCCGGACGCAAGGTCCGGGGCCGCTGCGTCAGGCCGACCCGGAGCAACCGCCGCAGCCGCCGCTGCACCCGGCTGCTCGGCGTGTCGGGAAGAATCACCAAGAACGGCCGCTCGGGATCGAACAGCTTCAACTTCAACGGCAAGATCGGCGGTCGCAATCTCAGCGCCGCCGGCTACCAGCTCACCGCCGCACCCGCTGGCGGCACCTCGCAGAAGGCCACCTTCCGGATCGTCGGATAACAGCGCGCTCGGGATGGCGTTCATCCTTGCCTCGTACAAGGTCGCCGACTACGGCGGCTGGAAGGCGATCTTCGATGAGGATCACGCCGGACGCAGCGGCGCCGTGAAACATCATCAGATCTTTCAGGCCGTGAATGACCCCAACCACGTGTTCATCGGGCTCGAGTTCTCTTCAGCGCAGGACGCCAGCGCTTTCCACCAGCGTTTGAGCGCTTCGGGCGTACTCGAGGGCCTGACGATCGAAAGCGCGCCGACCGTCGTCGAGCTGGCCGACGAGCAGACGTACTGATCGGCTCCGTGGCGGCGGGAGGGGACCAGCGCTGCTGGTAGGCCCCCGCCAGCACGCCTCCGATCCGCTCCCAACGCTCGATAATCGAGCTTATGTAAAGCGATACGCGCAATCGCCGGAGCGGGTGTGGTTGCCGGCCGGTTGCGTCCGTGCGCCATCGGGGCCGGTTTGGCTTAGATTTCGGGTCGGGCTATGGCGAGTGCCGAGGAGATTGGGGTGTGAACGGATTCCCGGTGGCGCTGTCGGTGCGGGCGCGCTGGCGGTCTGACCGGCGGGCGGTCTGGCTCGCCCTGCTGGCGATCTGCCTCGTGGGCCTGCCGTTCCTTGCCGCTTCGCCGGCCCGCGCGGCCACGAGCTCCGCCCAACGACTGGCCGACAAGTACTCGCCGATCGTCATGGTCCGAAAGCAGACCGACGGCATCTGCGATTCCTCGGAGGAGCAGTACTCGCCGCCGACCTCGGTCAACGCGGTGCTCGGCAACCCCAAGGTACGGCTCCTGAGCCGTGTCGGGCGCAAGACCGAGGTGCTCAAGCGCGATCCCACGACGACCGACGTCGCGGGACGCAACGAGGGCGTGTACCTCGATCTCCCGGGCTCACCCCTGTCGCCGGGCTGCCGGTTCGCCAAAGACTACGCGGCGCTGAAGAAGGCCGGGAAGGCGCCGGCGGTGGTCTACGCCCACATCGCTCGCCAGCCGGGTCACTCCGGCTTCGCGCTGCAGTACTGGTTCTACTACTACTTCAACCACTTCAACGATCTGCACGAGGGCGACTGGGAGGGCATGCAGATCACCTTCAACGTCGAGACGGCGGCTCGGGCTCTGACCACCGAGCCCGATCAGATCGTCCTGTTTCAGCACAGCGGCGGCGAGCACGACGACTGGAATGACCCCAACGTGGAAAAGCAGGGCACGCATCCGGTCGTCTACTCGGCCGCCGGCTCGCACGCCCTGTTCTACGGCCCCGGGCTGTGGCTGGGCAACGGACAGAACGGTTCGGGGGTGGGCTGCGACGACACCACCCAGCCACTGGTCGAGGTCAAGCCGAAGGCGGTGCTGCTGCCCGAAAGCCCGCCCAACACAGGCCCGTTCGCCTGGCTGAGCTTCACCGGCCGCTGGGGCCAGCGTGAGGCCGGCTTCAACAATGGGCCGGCCGGGCCCAGCACCAAGGTGGTGTGGCGCGAGCCGTTCACCTGGATGGAGGCCACGCGTTCGGAGAGTCCCAAGGTTCCGGGCGGATCATTGATGGGGCCGTCGGTCGCCAACGCCTTCTGTTTCGTGGTCAAGCAGGTCACCGGCTATCTCAATCTCGCCGACAAGAGCACAGCCGGCGCGCTCGGCATCGGCGCCGGCCTGTTGCTGGTCATCCTCGTCCCGCTGGGCCTGACCAGATGGCGACCGGTGCGGGTGGAGCCGCTGCGTCAGCGGAGGCGGTTCGGACAGCTGCTGCTGAGCTCGGCGCGGCTTTACCGCCGGCGGCTCGGGCCATTGATGCTGATCGCGCTGAGCGCGCTGCTGCTCTTGACCGGCTTGGAAGCGCTGGAGTGGCTGATCCGGGAGGCCATCCGAGCCACCGGGTCAGGACTGACCTTCGGGGACTCCACGAACGTCAAGATCGTTGTCTCCGCGCCCGGCGGCATCGGCCGGCTCCTCGCCGCGCCGATCGCCTCGGCGGTCGTGGTGGCCTACATCCGCAACCTCGATCGCAGCCAGCCCGCCGGCCTGGTCTCCTCCTGGCAGGCCGTCTTTCGCCGGATGTGGCGGCTGCTGGCGGCTCAGCTGCTCGCCGACGTGCTGGTGATCGCGCTGATGGTCACGATCATCGGGATTCCCTACGGGATCAAGAAGTTTGTCGACTGGCAGTTCGTCCAGCAGGAGGTGCTGTTCGAGGATCGCTCGATTCGCGAGGCGATGCGCGCCAGCACGAAGGTCGTGCATGGACACTGGTGGCACACCGGGGTGGTCGCCGGGGCGCTGTGGCTACTCAGCCAGATCCCGGGACCGGTGGTCGGTTTTGCGCTGCTGTTCACGACCATCCCGGTGGCGTGGGTGAACGTCGTCGGGTCGCTGGTGTTCGCCCTCCTGACCCCATTCGTCCAGATCGGACGGACGCTTCTGTACTTCGACTGCATCGCCCGCGGGTCCGAGCAGCCAACCCCCGCGGCGATGGCGGCCGCTCCCGCCGGGGCCTGATTGCGGCCGCTAGGGTCCTGGGGCGCGCGCGATCAGCATCAGCGTGTGACCCCACAGCGCCGCCCGAGGCCGCGAGCCGAGGCTGTCGAGCCGCTGCAGTGCCCGCTGGACAACACGCGGTAGCCGCCGCCAGGTGTAGGTGACAGCGTGAAGCTCGGGACTGAGGCCGGCGGCGCGGGCCTCGCCGACGAGCCGCCGCGGAGACAGAGGGATGTCGTCCGGGGTGCCGTGGATCGAGGTCGCCAGCCCGGTTCGGTTGGCGAGCTCGAGGCCCAGTCCCACCGGGTGCCACAGACCGGGCTCGACCGCGACCATCACCCCGCCAGGCCTCAGCAGCCGGGCCGTCTCGGCGAAGCTCGGCGCCAGCGAGCCCTGAAAGGCGATGTGGTGAAGCACCAGCCGGTAGAGGACGACGTCAAACGACCGGTCGGGGAGCTCGTCGAGATGACCGGCCCGGCCGACCATCGCCTGGTCAGCGGTACCGCTCTGGGCGACTCCGGCCACCCGCTCGGGATCGGCGTCCACGGCCACGAGCCGAAACGCCGGAGCCGGGAACATGTGCCGGCCCGGGTGCCATCCCGCCCCCACCGAGAGGACATCTCCCCCTGTGCGCCCCACCCTGTCCTCGACCAGTCGGCGCTCCCTGGCCATCATCTGGTCGTAGTGGACCTGGAGGGTCGACGGCCGGCTGACGCGATCGAACAGGTTGTCGGGCCGATACGGCGCACAGCCGGGCTGGTCGCACGCCGCACGCGGATCAGAGCTCAGTAACACCCGCCCTAGAAAAGCACGGAACGTTGCATCGAGCCGCTGCCCGTAGCCGTGGCGGGCCGGTGGCGCTACCCTACGACCTCCTCGCGGGCGCCGATGACCCTCCGGCCCGCGCCGGTGCCTGTGATGAGTCTCGGCCAGCGTCGAACGTCCTGCATTGCTCCGATTGCGGCGGCCCTGGCGCTCGCTCTGTCGGGCCCCGCCGCCGCTCGGCCGACGGTTGGCACGGCAACGACCGGCGGGGCGCCCCTCGGCGGCCTGGCCCCCGCCCACAAACCCAAGCGCAAGCTGCCGCGGCCGCCCAGCAAGGGCGATCCCGGCCACTGGCTGCGGGGCGTCACCGTGACCGAGTACTGGCCGGCGCCGGAATCGTGGTTCGTGGGCAAGCGGGTGGCGGCGCCCGGCCTGTCCGGCCGGCACCGGATCGACTGGCTTTACTCCGCCACCGGCCTGTCGATGGAGGGCGACGGCATCGGCCTCGACGGGCGTCGGTACCACATCGATTCGCTGGGTGACGGCGGCTGGGTGACCGAGTCCGGCGTCGCCACCTCACCCGACAACAGCTGGCGCGCCGGATCGCCGTTCTGGCGCGCCGGCGGCTTCTGGCGCAACCGTTCCCACGCCGTCACCTTCCCGCTGTCTGGCGGTGGCTGGTTCGACGGCCCTGGACGCAAGTACGTCCCGCTGAACGGGGTGACGTTTGCCGCCGGGCCGTCGCTGCCGCTTCGCTACTACCAGTCGATCGCCGTTGACCCGAAGGTGATCCCGCTGGGCAGCCGCGTCTACGTACCGGCCTACGCTCACGACGGCCACGGCGGGTGGTTCATCGCCCAGGACACCGGCGGCGCCATCGACGGCCATCACATCGATGTCTACCGGCCGCCCCCGGCGGCACCGAGCGATTCGGGCCAGGAGCTGACCGGGCGGCGGATCTATGTGATCAAGCCGCTCAAGCCCGGGCGCTGAACGGCGCGGCGGCGCCCGTGACCGGGTCCGCGACAGCTGAACCTACGAACTAGACTCTCTCCCGTAATGGCCAAGCAGCAGCGGATGAGACGGGTCGAGACGCGCAGCCAGCTGGCTGCCATCGAGCAGCTGGAAGGCCGCTCCGACGAGGAGCTCGAAGCCGAGACCAAGTTCAGGGTGGCCGCTCAGGCGCTGCTCGGAGACCGCGCCGCGCAGCGCTACGACGCCAAGGCGGCCCGGGGCCACTTCCAGCGCGCGATCGCCGCGGCGAGGCCTCAGGAGCGACTGCAGCTGCGTCGAATGGCCGACGCCTCGATCGCTCTCGCCGAGCGCCGGCCCGACGATCTCAGAAAGGCCACCGAACGACTCGGGGTCGAGGGACCGACCAGCCGCCAGCTGCTGGGACTGCGGTTCATGGGCCTGGTCGCCCCGCCGGCCAGCGCCGGCATCCTGGCTCGGATCCGTGGCATCGTGCTGGTGATCGTGCTGGTCCTCGCCGTCCTCCTGGTGGCCTTTGGGATCGTCAACCTGGTCGGCTTGGTCACGGGCGGCGTCTCGCTCGATATCGCGATCTTCTACTCGCTCGTGCTGGTCGCGATCGCGCTCGGAGTGCTCGTCTACTTCGGCCGCAGACGCCAGAAGCGCGCCCAGGCCCAGCGAGCCGAGCAGATCGCCGCCCGCGGCACCCGCTGAACCCCGGAGCGCTTCAGCCATGTGTGGCCGCTACACCCTCGCTGCTCCGGATCCGGCCGCGATCCGAGATCGCTTTCCGGTCGGCGAATCGATCGAGATCAAGCGCCGCTTCAACGTGGCCCCGGGCGACGAAGTGCTGGCCGTCACGACCGACCGCGAGGGCACGCCGCGAGGAGACGTCCTGCGCTGGGGGCTGGTCCCGTCCTGGGCCAAGCGCCCCGACACGGGACTGAAGATGATCAACGCCCGGCTTGAGACTGTCACCGAGCGCCCGGCCTACCGGCGGGCCTTCGAGCGCTTCCGCTGCCTGATCATCGCCGACGGCTTCTACGAGTGGCAGGCGCAGCCCAGCGGACCCAAGCAGCCGTTTCACATCACCCGCGACGATGGCTCGCCGTTCGCGTTCGCCGGGCTGTGGTCGATCTGGCACGGCGAGAACGAGACCAAGCTGCGCACCTGCACGATCCTCACTACCGCCGCCAACTCGGCCATCTCCGGCCTCCACGACCGGATGCCGGTGATCCTCGAGCCGGGCGCTGAGCGCGCGTGGCTGGACACCGCCACTCCGGCCGAGTCCCTGCCTGAGGTCCTGGCCGGTCTGCCTCCGGAGCGCACCGCGCTGACCCCGGTGGGGACCGCCGTCAACGACGCGCGCTACGACGGTCCCGAGTGCCTGGCGCCACCGGCCCCCGACCCCCAGGAAGCTCTCTTCTAGCCGCCTCGCCGCCGGAGGCGACGTTCAGATCGGCGCCAGCCGGCTGGAGGCCGCCGGCGGCAGCGCCGGTGCGGGTGGCGTGACCGGCTCCGGTGCCACGAGCCACGGTGCCGTGTCGCGCAGCCAGACGTTGAAGGCGTCCGCCGGCATGGGACGGCTGAGATGAAACCCCTGGGCGAGATCGCAGCCCAACAGCGCCAGACGTTCGAGCGTCGCTTCGTCCTCGACCCCCTCGGCGATGATCCGCAGGCCGAGATCGTGGCCGAGGTTGATCGTCGAGCGCACGATGATCAGGTCGCTCTCGTCGCGGAGCATCGGCGACACGAACGACCGGTCGATCTTCAGCTCGTTGATCGGCAGCCGCCGCAGGTTGGCCAGCGACGAGTATCCAGTGCCGAAGTCGTCGACCGACATCCTCACGCCGAGGCCGCTGAGCCGGGTGACCGTGGTCAGCGCCCGGTCGGGGTCGGACATGATCATGCTTTCGGTGATCTCGAGCTGAAGCGCCTCGGGCGGCAGCGAGTAGGTGTCAAGGAGCCGCTCGATCTCCTTGGGAAGGTCGCGGTCGAGGAGGTTGCGCACCGACAGGTTTACGGCCACCGAGAGATCACGTCCGTCGCGCCGCCAGGCGGCGCACTCGGCGATCGAATGCTCGAGCACGCGTCGCGTCAGCGGCCCGATCAGACCCGTCTGCTCGACGGTCTGGACGAAGGCTCCGGGTGGGATCAGCCCCAATTTGGGGTGCTGCCAGCGCACCAGCCCCTCGGCACCGCGCACGGTTAGATCGTCGAGATCGACGATCGGCTGGTAGTGGACGACGATCTCATCGGAGGCCAGCGCGTGCCGGATGTCGGAGAGCACGCTCAGGCGCCGCACCGAGTGCTGGTTCTGCTCGGCGGCGTAGATCTTGTAGTCGCACTGGCTCTCCTTGGCCGCGTACATCGCGATGTCGGCGCAGCGCATCAGCGCGTTGGAGTCCTCGCCGTCCTCGGGGAAGCGGGCGATGCCGATGCTCGCCCCCACCTCGAGCGACAGCTCATCGACCGCGAACGGGTCGGCGACACAGTCGGTCAGGCGAGCCGCGACCTGCTCCAAGACGGCTAGGTCCTCGGTGGGCTCGGTGGGGAGGGCCGCGAACTCGTCGCCACCGAGCCGGGCGATCACGCCCTCGGGGCCGATCGCGGAGACCAGCCGCGGTCCCAGATCACGCAGCAGGACGTCGCCGTAGTGGTGCCCGAGCGTGTCGTTGATCTCCTTGAAGCGATCCAGGTCCATCAACATGACCGCGAAGCCCACCCCGGTGCGCTTTGCCTCCAGCACCCGTTCCTCGACCACCTCGCGAAATCGCTCCCGGTTGGCCAGGCCGGTGAGCTCGTCGGTTGTCGCCACCCGCTGCAGCTCCTCGCTGCGGCGCTTTGACATCAGCAGCTCGCCGACCAGGTACTGGAAGATCACGAACATCAGCCCCAGCACCACGAGCCCCATCGTGCCCAGGCGCACCGCCAGGTAGACAGCGCCCATCGCCAGCAGAGCCGAGAACAGCTGGGCGGGCAGCATCGGGACGAAGGCCTCGCGGACCATTCTGAGCAGCGAGACGCGCTTGAGGTAACAGGTCAGCCCGGCGACGGCGGCAAAGTTGGCCGTCATCGAGAGGACGTAGGCCGCGAACACCAGCACGTAGTAGGCGGGCTGGTGATCCGAGACGCCGGTGAGCTGGACGCAGCCATAGAAGAACAGGCCGGTGATCAACGGAAACCAGGCGTACGTGGCCAGGTTGTAGCCGAAGGCCTGTGGCGCCTCCCGCGTGTGCAGCCAGCCGATCGCTATCGACAGGACGCCCACGACGGCGGCGGGTCCCCCACCCAGCAGGACCGCGGCGAGGGTCAGCCCCAGCCCGGTTCCCGAGACGTGCACCCTGGCCGGGCCGGCGTCGACCGAGGTCAGCTCGCTGGCGACCGTGAACAGCGTGATCACCAGGATTGTCAGCACGTCCCAGCGGTAGATCGAGGCTGTGAGCCCGATCAGGACGCCGGCCAGGGCTATCGCCGCGATCTGAAGCGCGGCGATCCGCCACGACCGTGGCTGGTCAGCGCGCCCAGGCGCGTTGGCGGCAGGGGCTGACTCCATCGCCTCCTCATCGGCTCAAACCAGCCTTTCCTCAACGAATGGCCAGTTTCTCTGGACACTTGCTAAAGGTCGGCGGAAAAGCGCCGATCAAGGCGATGAAGATAAAAAGCAAGCGGAGGGGACGCCGCTAAACGAACCCCTCCGCTGAGCATCAGCCAATCTTCCAATGCACGTGGGCCTCCTTTCCGGGGGGACGCGCGACGGGAGTTGGACATAAGAGGCCGGCAGCGCGGCGCCTGGGATGCACTTAGGCGTCGTGCTGCGTAGCGCTTTATGCCTGTGCAACGGTATAGGTAAATCGGCGCGGCGCATAGCGACTTGCCCGCAAAGGGCGTTTTTACGTGCCGATCCGGGGTCGACGCGCAGCAAGGCGAACTCGTCCGCTTGCCTGGATCTGCTGCAATGTCGTGTCGCCGCGCGACGGCCGCAGCCGGGTAGGAATCGGCGTTCCTGCCGGTGCCGGTCGGCCTTGCGATTACTGCGTTCGGGTCCGCAGCATCCACGGGTGGCGGAGTTCTCGGATATGCCCCTCTCTTCCCTGCTCGCCAATTACGACCACGTGCTGCTCGATCTGGACGGATGTGTCTGGGTCGACGACACGGCGATCCCGGGCTCAGCCGAGGCGCTGGCCGAACTACGCGCTGCCGGCAAGGCGCTCTCGTTCGTGACCAACGATGGCCGCCGCGCTCCCGAGGAGTACGTGCGAAAGCTGTGGGCGCTCGGGCTGAAGGCCTCACTGGAGGAGGTCGTCACGGTGGGTTCGGCGATCCAGTACGTACTGGCCGAGCGCCGTCCCGGCACGCCCACCTACGTGATCGGCTCGGCGGCGATCTTCCGCCACGTCGCCGACTCCGGCTGCCGGATCGTCAACGGGACCGACCGGGCGGCCCACGCCGAGGTGGTTGTCGTCGTCAGCCACGACGAGTTCGCCTTCCCGGAGCTCAAGACCGCCACCCAGGCGGTGCTGGCCGGCGCCGAGATGGTGGCCGGCGGCCGCGACCGGACATTTCCCGCCGCCGACGGGATGTGGCCGGCCACCGGCGCGATCGTCGCCGCGCTGGAGTACGCCACCGAGCGCACCGCCCGCAGCGTCGGCAAGCCCGATCCGATGATCTTCGAGACGGCGCTCGATCGCGTCGCTCCCGGCCGGGCGCTGGTGATCGGCGATCGCCTGGACTCAGACCTCGCCGGCGCCGCCGCGGCCGGATTGGACGGGGCGCTCGTGCTCAGCGGCGTGGCGACCCGGGATCAGGCCGAGGCGGCCACCGATCCCGCGCCAGTAGCCATCGCCGAGGATCTGCGCTCCCTGGTGCTGGCGTGAAGCTGGCCCTGATCGTCAACCCCTCGGCCGGCGGCGGCCGCGCCGGGCGGGCTCTGGCCGATGTTCGCCGCGCGCTCGATCGGCTCGGACTCGAGCACCGGGCCGAGTTGACCCGAGACCTCGGGCATGCCGCCGGACTGGCCCGCTCGGCGGCCGCGGCGGGCGAGGCGGCAGTCGCCTTCGGCGGTGACGGCCTCGTCGGTGCCGTCGCGGGGGCGCTGCGGAGCCACGACGGCGTGCTCGGGGTGCTGCCCGGCGGGCGCGGTAACGACTTTGCCCGGGTGCTGGGGATCCCTCTCGAACCGGTGTCGGCCTGCGAGGTGCTGTCCAGCGGCACGGTCAGAGCCCACGACCTCGGCGAGGTCGACTCGCGGACCTTCATCGGGATCGCCAGCTGCGGCTTTGACTCGGTGGCCAACCGGATCGCCAACGAGACCCGGATCGTTCGCGGCAACCTCGTCTACGTCTACGGAGCGCTGCGCGCGCTGGCGAGCTGGAAGCCGGCCACGTTCACGCTCCAGTTCGACGGCGACCGGCAACTCACGGCCAGCGGCTACACGGTGGCGGCGGCAAACTCGCGCGCCTACGGTGGCGGCATGCTGATGGCGCCGGACGCCTCGCTCGAGGATGGCCTGCTGGACGTGGTGATCGTGGGCGCGACGCGCAAGCTGCGCTTCCTGCGCCTGCTGCCGACCGTGTTCAAGGGCGAGCACGTGTCTCTGTCTAACGTCGAGGTGGTGCGCAGCGCGTCGGTCCGGATCGCGGCCTCGCGGCCCTTCACCCTGTATGCCGATGGCGACCCCATCGCGGAGCTCCCGGCGACCATCCGCGCCCTGCCCAGTGCGGTCCGGGTGATCGTGCCGGGCGGGCGATGAGCGCACTCGATGCCAAGATCCTGGCCGCCCGGGCGGTCGGAGAGCTGGCCCGGCGGGCCGGTCGCGGCGGCGGGACGAGCCTGCCCGGCAAGGTGCTCTCCCGCATGGACCCGCGGGCGATCGAGCGGCTCGCGGCCCGCCTGCCCCGCGGCACGGCGATCATCTCAGCCACCAACGGAAAGACCACCACCGCAGCCATGGCGGCGTCGATCCTCGAGCGCTCCGGGCTGTCGATGGTCCACAACCGCGCCGGCGCCAATATGGCCGGCGGAGTGGCCTCCTCTCTGCTGGCCGCGGCCGGCCGCGGGGGATCGATCCACGGCCAGCTGGGGCTGTTTGAGGTGGACGAGTTCTGGCTTGACCGGCTGGGTCCGCAGCTTCACCCGCAGGCGATGCTGCTCGGCAACCTGTTTCGGGATCAGCTTGATCGTTACGGGGAGCTGGAGGCGATCGCCGACCGCTGGGCGGCCCTGGTCGGCGCATTGAGCGGCGTGCGGCTGGCGCTGAACGCCGACGATCCGCTGATCGCCGATCTGGGGCGCGACAGGCCGGGTGTCGCCTACTTCGGAGTCGAGGATCCCGGCATGGCGATCCCCGAGATGCAGCATGCCTCCGATTCCAAGCACTGTCGCCGCTGCGGCGCCGCCTACGTCTATGAGGCGATCTACCTCGGTCACCTGGGGCGCTACAGCTGCTCCTCGTGCGGCCAGCGGCGCCCGGAGCCCTCGGTGGCGGCCGAGGCGATCGAGCTCGACGGCACCAGGGGGGCGAGCTTTGACCTCCGGATCCCGGAGGGCTCGGTCCGCATCGCCCTCCCCCTCCCCGGGCTCTACAACGTCTACAACGCGCTCGGCGCCGCCGCCCTGTGCCTGTCGCTCGGGGCCACCCTGGACCAGATCGCGGCCGGGTTGGCGACCGTCAGCCCGGCCTTCGGACGGGCCGAGCGGATCGCGATCGCCGATCGCGAGCTCTCGATCCTGCTGGTCAAGAACCCCGCCGGGGCCAACGAGATCCTGCGCACGCTGGTGCTGGAGGCCGGCGAGCTCGACGTGCTGGGGATCCTCAACGACCGCACCGCCGACGGCCGCGACATCTCCTGGATCTGGGACGCTGACTTTGAGCTGCTGGCCGGGCGGGCCCGGCGAATCACCTGTGCCGGGACCCGGGCCGCCGAACTGGCCGTGCGGCTCAAGTACGCCGGGGTCCCCCCGGCTCGGTTGCAGGTGATCGGACCCATCGGCGCCGCGCTGGACCAGGCCCTGGCCGGCAGCACGGACGGGCGGCTGTTCGCGCTGCCCACCTATACCGCGCTGCTCGAGCTGCGCGAGGAGCTCTCGCGTCGCGGCCACGTGGCCCATTTCTGGGCCGGTGCGGGAGCGCAGGCGCCGTGACCGTGGTCTGGCACGACCTCGAATGCGGGGGATACGACGCCGATCTGGCGCTGTGGCGCGAGCTCGCCGCTGCGCACCCCGGGCCGGTGCTCGACATCGGGGCCGGCACCGGCCGCACGGCGATCATGCTGGCCCGCGCCGGCTTCGCGGTAACGGCGCTCGACCGTGACCCGGAGCTGCTGGAGGAGCTTGGCCGTCGCTCGGCGGGTCTCGGCGTCGAGCGCGTGCTGGCCGACGCCCGCGACTTCTCCCTCGGACGGCGGTTCTCGCTCATCCTCGTGCCCATGCAGACCATCCAGCTGCTCGGCGGGGCCGCGGGGCGGGCCCGCTTTCTGGCCTGTGCCCGCGATCATCTCGACGCCGGAGCGGTGATCGCCGCGGCGTTGACCGACGAGCTCGAGCTGTTTGAGGTACCGGAGGGCTCTCCGGCCCCGCTGCCCGACGTTTGCGAGATCGGCGGAGTCGTCTATTCCAGCCGTCCCACGGCGGTCCGCCCCGACGGCCAGACGTTCGTGCTCGAGCGCCGGCGCGAGGTCGTGAGCGCCGGTGGAACCCTCACCTCCGAGCTCGACACGATCCATCTCGACCGCCTCGACGCAGCCGAGCTCGAGCAGGAGGCGGTGGCGCTGGGGCTGGTGTGCGCTGGCCGGGCGGTGATCGCGCCGACCCGCGATCACGTGGGCAGTGTGGTGGTGATGCTCGGTGGCTGAGCTGCGGGTCTGCGCCCTGTACCCCGATCTGATGAACATCTACGCCGACCGCGGCAACCTGCTGCTGCTCCAGCAGCGCTGTCGCTGGCGCGGAATCGGCTTCAGCCTCACGTCGAGCAGCCTCGGGGACGGATTGGATCCCGACGAGGCCGACCTCTACTACATGGGCGGCGGTCAGGATCGCGACCAGAGGTTGTGCGCCGCCGACCTGGCCGGGCCCAAGCGGGCCGGGCTGCACGCCGCGGCGGCCCGGGGTGCGGTCGTCCTGGCGGTGTGCGGCGGCTACCAGCTGCTCGGACACTCCTACCAGCTCGGCGACGAGACGCTTCCCGGAGCCGGCCTGGTCGATCTGACGACAGTCCGCGGCGCGGGCCCCCGGCTGATCGGAAACGTCGCCATCGAGGTGGAGCTCGAACCCGGGACCCCGCGGATCCTGGCCGGCTTTGAGAACCACGGCGGCCGTACCGCGCTCGGCCCCGGCGCCGCCCCGCTCGGCCGCGTCCTGGAGGGGCACGGCAACGACGGACACAGTGGCTACGAGGGCATCCGCCAGGGCAACGTGATCGGGACCTACCTCCACGGCCCCCTGCTGCCCAAGAACGCCTGGTTTGCCGACTGGCTGATTGCCACCGCGGTAGGGCTCGAGGATCCGCTGGTGCCCCTGGACGACGAGCTCGAAGATGCCGCTCACGCCGAGGCCAGGCGGGCGGCCGGGGTGCCGTTACGATGACTCGCCGTCCCCGCATGTCCGCTCCCGTCCGCAAGTCCACCGCGCGCCGGCCGGCCGCCGTGCTGCCGGTCGTGATCGCGATCGCCTGCGCCGGGTGCGGGTCCACCGCCGCCAGCAGCTCCCCCACCGCACCACCGACCCGCAGCAGCTCGTCGACGACAACCGCTCAGAGCACGACTTCGGTCACGACCACGAGCGCCGCCGCCGTGGGGACCAGCTCGACGACCGGCGCCGCACTGCCCGGCACCGGCCGCCCGCCGATCACGATCGGCGACAAGAACTTCACCGAGCAGTTCGTGCTCGGGGAGCTCTACCAGCAGGCGCTGCAGGCCCAAGGCTTCACCGTCGGGCTCAATCGCAACATCGGCCCCACCGACGTCACCCTGCAGGCGCTGAAGACGGGGTCGCTGGCCATGTATCCCGAGTACCTCGACGTCTTTGCGACCGCCATCGCCCGCGAGTCGCACGGGTTCCCCAGCCGAGCCGCCGCCTACACCGCCGCCCAGCGCTACGCGCTCACACACGGCCTCGAGCTGCTGGCCCCGACACGATTCAGCAGCACCGAGGCGATCGCCGTCACCGTCGGCTACGCGGAGACCAACCACCTGCACACGCTGCGCGACCTCGACAAGGTGGCGGGCACGCTGACCGTCGGCGGCCCGCCGCAGTTTCAGCAGGGCGATCCCGGCCTGGCCACCGTGCAACAGCGCTACGGATTCACCGCCGCCGGCTACAAGACGCTGGCCGTCGGCGATCAGTACACGGCGCTCAACAACGACGCCGTCCAGGCCGCCGACGTCGGCACCACCGACGGCCAGCTGGCCAGTGGCAACTACCGGCTGCTCGGGGATCCCGAGCACCTGTTCGGCTGGGGCAACGCCGTTCCGGTGGTCACGCCCCGAGTGCTCGAGCTCGAGGGCCCGGTGTTCGCCGACACGATTGACCGCGTCAGCGCACTGCTGACCATCCCGGTGATGCGTCAGCTCAACCAGGCCGTGGACGTCGCTGGCCAGGACCCGGCCACGGTGGCCAAGCAGTTTCTGGAGACGCACGGGGTGATCGAGCCCGGGCCGCAGTAATCCGACCGCCGGCGACGGGGTGGGCGCGCCTACGATCCTGTCGACCCGAAGCCGCCCGCGCCACGCTCAGAGACTTCGAGCTCGCGGACCTCGACGGCCTCGGGCGCCTCGATCTTGACCAGGACCAGCTGTGCGATCCGGTCTCCGGCGCCGAGCTCGAAGCGGGCCTCAGGGTCGGTGTTGAGCAACAGCACCCGGAGCTCGCCCCGGTAGCCGGCGTCGATCAGACCGGGAGCGTTGACCAGCGAGATCCCGTGACGCGCCGCCAATCCCGAGCGCGGGAGGACCAGGCCGGCCTGACCGGACGGGATCTCGACCGCGATTCCCGTGGCCACCGAGGTTCTCTGCCCGGGCTCGAGGGTGACGGGCTCGAGCGCGTAGAGATCCAGCCCAGCGTCCCCGGGGTGGGCTCGCCGAGGCAGCTTGGCGCGCGGGTCGAGCCGCCGCACGGGCAGGGTCATGCCGATTTGTGGGTGAGCGCGAACGGCGCGTAGCGCGCCGCGATGCTCTCCGGCAGCCGGGCCAGGATCCGGACTCCATCGGCGGTGTCCTCACGTTCGAGGTCGCCGGCCAGCTGGTGAAGCTCGGCCAGCCGGCCGCCCTCCTCGTAGGGAACCAGCAGCTCGACCTCCGACAGGCGGCGGGCGAACTCGGCCTCGATCCGCTCGATCAGCGCGGGGATACCCTCGCCGGTGGCCGCCGATACCAGCACGGCGTCGGGGTGGCGAAACGCCAGCTCGGCCCGCCGCTCGGCTTCGATCGCGTCGGCCTTGGCCAGCACCAGCAGGCGCGGCGCCTCGTCGGCGGCGATCTCGACCAGGACGTCATCGACGGCCCGGGTCATCGCGGTCAGCTCTTCCTCGGCGACCGAGGCGTCGGCCACGTGCAAGATCAGGTCGGCGCGGCGCGTCTCCTCGAGCGTGGCTCCGAAGGCATCGACCAGCTGGTGGGGAAGCTTGCGGATAAAGCCGACCGTGTCGGTGAGCAGGTAGTCCCGGCCGCCGGAGCGCAGCACGCGAGTGGTCGGGTCCAGGGTGTGAAAGAGACGGTCGCGAACCGGCACCGTGGCGCCGGTGAGGGCATTGAGCAGGGTCGACTTGCCGGCGTTGGTGTAGCCGGCGAGCGCGATCTGGGGCAGATGGGCCCGTTCGCGCTCGGCTCGCATCACCGATCGGGTGGAGCGCACCTGCCCCAGGCGACGCTTCAGGGCCGCGATCCGATCCCGGGCCAGCCGGCGGTCGGTCTCGATCTGGCTCTCCCCCGGGCCCCTGGTCCCGATCCCGCCGCCGAGCCGCTCCAGGTGCGACCACAGACCCCGCATCCGCGCCAGGTTGTACTCGAGCTGGGCCAGTTCGACCTGGAGCTTGCCCTCGGCGGTATGGGCATGAGCGGCGAAGATGTCGAGGATGACCGCCGTGCGATCGATCACCGGGATCCCCAGAGCCGCCTCCAGGTTGCGCTCCTGCCGCGGTGAGAGCTCGTCGTCACAGGCGACCAGATTGGCGTCGGCGGCGGCCAGCTGCGCCTTTACGTCGTCGAGCTTTCCGGCGCCCAGATAGGTGTTGGGGTGAGGCCGTTCGCGGCGCTGCACGATCGCGCCGACGGTGGCCACGCCGGCGGTGCGCAGTAGCTCGGCGAGCTCCGGCAACTGGTCATCGTCGCCGGCCGGGACCGCCGCGATCATGAAGGCGCGCTGGCGGGCGCGGCCCCGCTGACGCTGGCCATCCTCGTCGGAGGGCCGGTAGCCGTTTTGCTGCGCTCGGCTCTCGGGCACGTCCTCGGATGGTAGCCGCGGCTCGCCGGACGGGCGACCATCACCGCGCCCGCGGGCGGGCTTCAGGGCAGGTGGACGTCCTGGGAGCCCTCGATCTCGACCTTGTTGCCGTTGACGATGTGGACAGTGATCGTCCCCGAGACGAGCTTCCCGTTGGGGACGTCTCGCAGCCTGACCTTGCAGTTGTAGGCGGTCCCCGCCTTCTCGGCGACACCGGACGGGCAGCTGACCGAGCTCAGGGTGACCTGCTGCTTGCCGAACTTGGCCACGTAGCCGCGGATCAGGTGCTCGCCTGAGGCCTTGGAGTCAAACGACCCACAACCCGACACCGAGGCGGCGACAGCGACTGCGGCCGAGGCGGCGATCATGCCCCGCGCCCAGCCCCGCCGCCGCGCCTGCGTCCTCACAACTGTCTCAGCCGCTCGACGGCTTCCATCAGCCGGTCATCGGGGGTGGTGAGCGAGATCCGGAAGAAGCCCTCGCCGCTGCGTCCGTAGGCGCCCCCGGGTGAGATGGCCACGGCTGCCTGTTCGAGCACGTGCTCGCAGTACTCGGCCGACGAGCCAAAGCCCTCCGGGATCGGCGCCCAGATGTAGATCGTCCCCCTGGGCGGGGTGACCTGAACTCCGGCGCGCCCCAGCGCCTCGCAGACCAGATCGCGCCGTCGCGCATAGACGGCGTTCATCGCCGCCACCTCGGCATCGACCTCGGGGGCCAACGCCGCCGCTCCGGCGAGTTGGACCGCTTCGAAGTTGCCGGAGTCGATGTTTGACTTCAGCCGCCAGAACTGGGCGATCGCCTCGGCGTTGCCGACTATCGCCGCGCAGCGCCAGCCGGTCATGTTGTAGCCCTTGGAGAGCGAGAAGACCTCGACGCCGACCTCCTTGGCCCCCGGGATGGACAGAAACGAGGGCGCGACGTAGCCGTCGAAGGTGGTTTCGCTGTAGGCGTTGTCGTGGACGATCAGCAGCTCCGAGCGCCGGGCCAGGTCGATGGCCCGCTCGAACAGGCCGTCCGGGACCACCGCGCCGGTGGGGTTGTTGGGGTAGTTGATGAACATCAGGCGGGCCCGGGCCAGCGCGTCGGGCCCGATCGCCTCCAGGTCAGGGGCAAAGCCGAGCTCGGGCTCGAGCGGCATCAGCACCGGCTCGCCGCCGGCCAGCAGCGGGCCCCCGGTGTAGACCGGGTAGCCGGGATCCGAGGCCAGAGCGACATCGCCGGGATCGAGAAACGCGAGGTTGAGGTTGAAGATGCACTCCTTGGCGCCGATCGCCGCCATTACTTCGGTCTCGGGATCCAGGCGGACGCCGAATCGCCGCTCGTAGAACGCCGCCACGGCTTCGCGAAACTCCGCCCGGCCACGATTTGACGGGTAGGTATGGGTGCTCGGGTCGGCGACCGCCCGCTGCGCCGCGGCCACGATCGGCGCGTAGGTTGGCGTGTCGGGATCCCCGATGCCCAGACTGATCACGTCGATGCCGGTCGCGCGCTTGGCGGTGATCTTTCGCTCCAGCTCGGCGAACAGGTAGGGCGGGATCCGGTCGAGTCGCTTACTCGGTCTCATGTAGCTCCTTGAGGAAATCATCCGCGAGCCGGCCCCGAAACACCGGCACCGCCCACCCGGTCAAGGTTACGTGCAGGTCCGATTGCACCTCGACCTCGAGCTCGCCCCCGTCGAGCAGCACCGAGACCGGGCTCTGGCCACCGCTCACCACGTGGGCCACCGCGGCTCCGGCGGCCCCGGTGCCGCTGGCGCTGGTCTCCCCCACGCCTCGCTCGAAGATCCTGGCCCGGATCCGATCTGGCGCCAGCGAGGCGTACCACGAGACGTTCGTGCGGTTGGGAAACAGCTCGGAACGCTCGATCGCCGGGCCCAGGGCCGGCAGGTCCAAGCCCCCGAGATCGTCCTCGCCGTCGACCCGGATCGCGCACTGGGGGTTGCCGACCTGGACGTGCTGAAAGCGCCACTCCCGTCCCTCCACCGACAGCTGTCCCACTCCCCCCTCGGGGCCCGACGGATAATCGGCGCTGCGCAGGCGGGCCCGGCCGAGGCCGAGGCGGCAGGTGGTGGGCGAGGTGATCGTGGGGCTGATCGTCCCGGCGGCAGTGTGGAGCGAGAAGTGATCCTCCGCGGTCCAGCCGTTGCGGCGCAGATACAGCGCCGCCTCCCGCGCTCCGTTGCCCGACAGCTCGGCCTCGGAGCCGTCGGGGTTGAAGATCCGCAGGCGAGCCACGAAATCCGGCTCGTCAGCCTCGGAGAGGAGCAGGATCCCGTCGGCGAACACGCCGGTGTGCGGTGCGCAGAGCTTGCGGATCCTGGCTTCGGTCAGCTCGAACGGGAGCGCGCGGCGCTCCACGATCAGGTAGTCGTTCCCCAGCGCTTGCCACTTCTCGAAGTTCACGCGGGGCCAGTCTATGTGTAGGTTCGCGTGCGCCATGGTCAGGCGCGCCCTCTCCTCGGCCAAGACCCCGCTGGTCCTGCTGGCCGTGGTCTCGGTCCTCTCGTTCGCGGCTCGGGCCTTGCTGCTGGACGAGCCCTGCCAGTCGCCCTGCACCAAGGCCGGCCAGCACACGCTGATCTTCGACGAGGCCTACTACGTCAACGCGGCGCGGGTGATCGCCGGCCTCCGTCCGCCGCCGGGCGCCCATTACGCCGACGCCCCCTCCGGCGTCGACCCCAACGCCGAGCATCCGCAGGGGGCGAAACTGATCATGGCGGCGGCCATCGAGGTGTTCGGCGACGGCCCGTTCGCGTGGCGGATCGGCAGCCTGCTGTTCGGGACGGTGGCGATCCTGGGGATGTTCGCGCTGGTCCGCGCGGCCGGGGGCGGCCCCTGGACGGCGCTCGGCGCGGCGTTCTTGATGTCCTGCGACAACCTGCTGCTCGTCCACGGCCGGATCGGAACGCTCGACATCTACGCGGTGGCGCTGATGATCTGGGGGATGGCGATCTACGTCCGGGGGCGGCCCCTGCTGGCCGGGCTGGTGCTCGCGGTCGCCTCGGCGTTCAAGCTCGTGGCCCCGTATCTGGCGCTGTCGCTGCTCCTGCTCGAGCTGATCCGGGTGATCATCGCCCGGCGCGATCACAGCAGCCCGCCGCAGTGGCAGCCGCGCCTCGCGCTGAGCCGGCTGGTCTCCTGCATCGCCGTCGGAGTGGCCGCCTTCATGGCGATCCTGGCCGTGCTGGATCGGATCGCCACGCCGTACGACGACGCCAACGCCAAGCTGATCACGGGCGGCCCGTTCACGCACCTGGCCCACATGATCAGCTATGCGGCCGAGCAGACCAGCCCGCACGGACCGACCGGAATCGCCTCATATCCCTGGCAGTGGCTGCTGGACATGGAGCCGATCACCTACCTGAGGATCAACCCCTCGCTGCCCGGCAATGGCCTGGACGCCATCCACCCGGTGTCCAAGTTCCTGGGTCTGATCAGTCCCCCGATCATGGTGCTGGCGCTCCCGGCGCTGGCCTTTGCGGTCTACCGGCTCGCAAGGCTCCCGCGGGTCGGCCGAGGTGCGGCGAGGAGGCGGGTTCCGGCCGGAGGGCGGCCGGCGGAAGGGCAGCCGGCGGCGGTTGCCGACGGGGGGTTTGGACCCCTGGCGGGAGCGAGCCGGCTCGCCGCCGACCAGGTGAACCTCGCGGCCGTCGGCTTGGCGTGGGCGCTTGGCACCTGGATCCCGTTCGCCGTCCTCAGCGTTTTTGACAAGCGCACCAGCTACATCTACTACATGGTTGTCGTCCTGCCGGGGATCTATATCGCGATCAGCTATCTGCTCTCCTGGGTTTGGCGGCTGCGCCACTGGGCGGCCCACGCGGTCGTGGTCATCTTTGCCCTGTCGGTGCTGGTGGCGGCGGTCCTGATGTATCCCTTTGTCCCCGTCTTCTAAGTCGATTGCTGCCACCGGACCATGATCTGCTCGGCGGCCTCGAGCGGCGTGCGGTCGGTTACGTCGATGATCTCGACCGCGGCCAGCTTGCGCATCCAGGTCAGCTGCCGCCGGGCGTAGTTGCGGGTGCGGCGCTTCATCGCCTCCACGTCTCCAGCGAGCAGCTCGTCGAACCCGAGCGCCTTGCGGGCGGTGACCGAGGCGCCGGCGGCGCTGGCTCGCCGCACCTCGGCCTCGGCGCCGGCGGCGATCATCTCCTCCACGCGGGCCTCGATCCGGGCGTAGAGAGCCGCTCGCTCCATCACCAGCCCGATCAGCAGCGTCGGGTGGCGGACGGCCGCTGTCCACAGCTCGGACTGGTCAGGCGGGGGTTCGAGCTCGCCCATCTCCAGCAGCTCCAGTGAGCGCACTATGCGCTGGCGGTCGGTGGGCTCGATCGCGGCCGCGGCCCACGGGGCTCGGCGGGCCAGGACGGCGTGCAGCGCTTCGGGGCCTCGCTGCTCGAGCTGGCTGGTCCAGCGCTCGCGCACCCCTTCAGGCGGGGCGGGGCGCAGGCTGAGCTCGGTCAACGCGGCGCGCAGGTAGAGACCGGTACCCCCGACGACGATCGGGCGACTGCCCTCGGCGAGCAGCTCGTCTATCTCCGCGTGGGCGAGCTGGGCATACTGGCCGGCGCTGAACGTCGCGTCGACCGGGAGTACAGAGACCATGCGGTGCTCGAGCTGGGCCCGCTCGGCGGCGTTGGGCGCGCCGGTCAGCGTCTCCAGCCCGGCATAGACCTGCAGGGCGTCGGCCGACACCGCAACCGGACGCTCGCCGAGTCCGCGCAGCCGCTCGGCGAGGGCGATCGCGACGGCTGTCTTGCCGACCCCGGTGGGGCCGAACACGGCAATGACCTGGGGTCGAGCCATCGCCCGGAGTATCGTGCAGCGATGGCGGCTGGAGCGAGAGCATGACCGTCGCGGTGGGAGCTGGGATCTCGGTCGACCCCGATCCGCTGAAGGCGGCCGGCGAGGCCGCCGGGCTGGCGGCGGAAGGCCTGAACGGCCGACCGGCCGACCTGGCCCTGGTCTTTGCCAGCGGTGCCCACCTGGCCGCCCCCGAGGCGACACTGGAGGGAGCATCTGCCACCCTGGCCCCGAAGACTCTGGTCGGCTGCGGCGCCGGAGGTGTACTGGGATCGGGCCGCGAGCTCGAGTCCGGGACCGCGGTGGCGGTCTGGACGGCGTGCCTCGGCGGGGGCCGGGCGCAGCCGTTTCACGTCGAGGTGACCGGCGACGACGAGGACGCCACGGTGGAGGGCCTGCCCGAGGTGGCCTCCGACGGTGCCCTGATCATGCTCTCGGACCCGTACAGCTTCCCCACCGAGGCGGTGCTGGCCGGGCTGTCGCGCACCGCGCCCGGAATTCCGGTGCTCGGTGGGCTCTCCAGCGGGAGGACCTTGGACGGCTCGGCGGCCCTGTTCCTCGACGCGGTGGTCCATGAGCACGGCGCCGTCGGGGTGAGCCTGGAGGGGGTCGAGATGCTCCCCTGTGTGTCCCAGGGAGCCGCTCCGCTGGGACGCGAGCTCACCGTCACCGCCGGTGAGGGCAACGTGATCTACGAGCTCGCCGGTCGCCCGGCGATCGAGGCCATCGAGCAGGTGATCGCCGAGCTGGGGATTGGCGAGCGGGCGCTGGTGGCCGCCGGTCTGCTGCTGGGAATCGTCATCGACGGCGGCAAGCCGGAGTACGAGCAGGGCGACTTCCTGGTCCGGGGCGTGCTCGGCGCGGACCCGGACAACGGTGCGGTTGCCATCGCCGCCAACGTCGAGCCGGGCCAAGTGGTGCGGTTGCACGCCCGGGACGCCCGATCGGCCGACGAGGATCTTCGCCGTGCGCTGCGTCTGCGCGCCGCGGCGAGTGGCGACAAGCCGCCGGCCGGGGCGCTGGTGTTCTCCTGCAACGGCCGCGGGCAGTCGATGTTCGGCGCCAGCGATCACGACGCCACGGCAGTCGAGGAGGAGCTGGCCGGTGCCCCGGCGGCGGGATTCTTCGCCGCCGGAGAGATAGGGCCGGTCGGCGGGCGCAGCTTCCTGCACGGCTTCACCGCCACGGTGGCGGTGTTCCCGGCCTGAGGCGGGCCAAATAGACTGGCGGCCGTGTCCCCCGGATCGCACGTGCACCGCTCTCCCCTGCCGGGGGGGGTCGCGCTCGTGACCGGGGCGACCGGCGGGATCGGCCAGGCGATCGCCCGCGCGCTGGCCGCGCACGGCGCCAGCCTGATCCTCACCGGCCGGCGGGTCGAGGCGCTGGAGGGACTCGCCGCCGAGCTCGATGCCCGGCCGCTGGCCTGCGATCTCTCCTCCCGCGACGAGGTGGCCGCGCTGGCCCGCGAGGCCGTCGCCGCGCACGCGGACGTGCTGGTGGCCAACGCCGCGGTTCCGGCCAGCGGCCGGTTGACCGAGCTGTCGCAGGAGGAGATCGACCGGATGCTCGAGATCAACCTGCGGGCACCGGTGGCCCTGGCCCGGGCGCTGGTGCCGGGGATGGTGGATCGCGGTCGCGGCCACCTGGTGTTCATCTCCTCACTGCAGGGCAAGGCGGCGGTGCCGGCCTCGTCGCTGTACTCAGCCGCGAAGTTCGGGCTGCGGGGCTTTGCCCTGGGCATCCGCCAGGACCTCACCGCCGACAACATCGGAGTCTCGACGATCTTCCCGGGGTTCATCCGCGATGCCGGGATGTTCGCCGAGACCGGAGTCTCGCTGCCGCCGGGGGTGGGCACGCGCTCGCCCCAGGACGTGGCGGCGGCGGTGATCAAGGCGATCGACGAGAATCGCGCCGAGCTCGACGTGGCTCCCCTGACGATGCGGCTGGGAACCGCGTTCAGCGGCCTGGCTCCCGGGCCGGCGGCGGCGATCAGCCGGCGGATGGGCTCACACGAGATCGCGGCCAGCGTCGCTGAGCGCCAGCGGTCATATCGCTGAGCCCCAGTTGCCGGCGGTCATATCGCTGAACCCTCCTCACGCCGAAACGGAGCGCTCGGTAGCGATTTTGCCCTACCGCGACATGGCCTTCTCGCGCCCCTGAGCGGCGTGCTCGCCGGTCACCGACGACAGGGCGGCGATGATCTCGTCGGCCAGCCGGGCGCCGTCGCCGGCCAGCTCGGGCGTGGCCTGGACGCGGACCACCAGATCGTCGCCATCGACCTCCTCAAGCAGGACCTGAGCCGGCGACCGGGTCGGC
>DASXJY010000091.1:0-2445 GCA_036497115.1 Solirubrobacteraceae bacterium | reverse complement strand
GAGCCCGGCGACGCCGGTGAGATCGAGCGCGCGATGGCCGGTGTGCCGGTCACGTTGCGTGCCGAGGTCGCGGCCACACGGCTGCCGATCGAGGAAATCCTCGCGCTCGGGCCCGGAAGCGTAATCCGCCTCGGCGCCCGCGCCGAAAACGGGATCTCGCTGTTTGCCGAGAACGTCAAGCTCGCCCAAGCTCAGCCGGGGTCCAACGGCCCGCGCCGGGCGGTTCAGATCTGCGGCACCGAGGGGAGGTCGGTGTGAGCGACAGGGACATCACTCCCCGCGAGGCGCTCACCCGCCTCGGTGCCTCCACCGCGGAGGCGATCGCGCAGGTGCTCGAGTCGTTCACCCCGGGAGCCGTCGAGCGCGGCGAGGTCTCGGTGCTCGCCGAGGGGACGACGCCGTTTGCCAACGTCCCCCGCGGTGCGGTCGCCTCGAGCGTTTCCTACATCGACGGCGTGACCGGCGCCAACATCTTCGTGCTGACCCCGACCGGCGCGCGCAATCTGGCCGGTGCGATGGGCGTCCCTGCCGAGACCGAAGGGGAGGGCGAGCAGCAGCTATCGGAGTTCGAGCTGTCGGCGATCGCCGAGGCCGCCAACCAGATGATGGCGGCCGCCGCCGCCGCGATCGGAGTCGTGCTCGGGCAGCCCATCGGCATCTCACCGCCCGATACGCGCGTGCTCGACGACCCCACCGAGGCAGACGAGCTCTACGGGGCGGCCCCGTACGCGACATCGACCACGTTTCTGATCGCCGGTGAGTCCTGCCGCCTGATCCAGCTCGTGCCCAGCGCGTTCGTGGTGCGGATGGCTCGCGCGATGGACGAGCTCAGCGCTGAGCAGCGCGCCACGCCGGATGCAGCCCCAGCCGGCAACGGCGAGCAGGCGGCGGGGGACGGCCAGCGCAACGGCGGCGGCGTCCGTCTCCAGGACGCGCTTGGAGACACCACGCTGCGGGTGTGGGCTGAGCTCGGGCGAGCGCGGATGCCGCTGGGCAAGGCCCTGTCGATGCCGCTGGGCGCGGTGGTCGATCTCGACCGCAGCGCCGACGCTCCGGTCGATCTGTTCGTCAACGGTCTGCGGTTCGCCCAGGGCCACCTCGTGCTCACCGACGACGGCGAGTGGGCGGTGTGCGTGGATGAGGTCACCGGGCCGCTGCAGGCCCCCGCAAGCCGCCACCGCCTCCCACCGCGGCCGGTCGCCCCCGAACTCGAGGAGGAGCAGCTGTCGGTGCAAGCCGACGTCGAGGCCGAGGCCGTTGAGGTCGAGGATGAGGCGCCGGTGCAGGAGGCAGTCGTGGAAGAGACGGCAGCGGAGGAGGAGACGGCAGCAGAGGAGGAGACGGCAGCAGAGGAGCCGGCCGAGGAAGAGGCCGAAGTGCAGGCGCCGGAGCCGGACACCGAGACAGACGTCGAGGATGCCCCTGAACCGGTTCAGGCTGACGTTGACGACGCCGAACAAGGCGTGGAGGCCGTCGACGAGGCAACGGGGGCCACCGCAGTAAACGACCCAACCGATCCAGAATCTGAAGGAGCAGGAACCTGATGGCCCGTGTACTCGTAGTCGACGACGCCGCATTCATGCGCAAGGTCGTAAGCGACGCGCTGGTCTCCGGTGGCCACGAGGTCATCGGCGAGGCCGGCACCGGCACCGAGGCGGTCAAGCGCTTCCAGGAGCTGTCTCCCGAGCTCACCACGCTGGACATCACGATGCCCGACAAGGACGGCATCACCGCGCTCAGGGAGATCATTGCGCTGGATCCCGGCGCACGCGTGCTGATGTGCTCGGCACTGGGCCAGGAGAGCAAGGTGATCGAGTCGATCCAGCTCGGCGCCAAGGACTTCGTCGTCAAGCCGTTTCAGCCCGCGCAGCTGCTCGAGGCTGTCGGCAAAGCGCTGGCCTAGCTTCCTCGGCGCAAGCGCGCCCCGGCCGGGTAGGAGGCCTCCTCAAGTAACGCCCGCCCCGGCCGATGATGGGGAGGACTCTCCCTCGGAGTCTTCCCTCGATGAATAAGTCGCTCATGCTTATCCGTGGCGTCGTGATGGTCGGCGCCTTGACAGTGATTCCTGCCGCAACGGCGATCGCAGCCGGCTCGGGCACCCCGAGCACGGCCAGCATCAAGGCCGCCTCCGGCGAGAACACGCCTGTGAACCTCGGCAGCTCGTCGCTGCCGACGCACACGGCGTCCTCGAGCAGCGGCGGGAGCATCATCCGCACGATCGTCGGCCTGTTCATCGTGATCGCGGTGATCTACGGCGTCGCGTGGATCCTGCGCCAGGCCAAGAAGGGCAAGACCCGCGCCACCGGCAACGGTCTCTCGCAGCTGGCGAACCTGCCGCTCGGAAACGGGCGGTCGGTGGCGCTGGTTCGCGCGGGCACCGATGTCGTGCTGGTGGGCGTCTCCGAGCACAGCGTCACCCCGATTCGCACCTACACGGAGGATGAG
>DASXJY010000090.1:0-7678 GCA_036497115.1 Solirubrobacteraceae bacterium | reverse complement strand
CGGCGGTACGCGCTGCGCCTCAATCACCGGGGGCATGGTGGCGCTGCGGCTCGCCTGCGACAGGCTGGTCGAGGAGCAGCGGCTGCAACGAACGCCGCTGACCGGAACCGTGGCCGCCGTCTCCTGCGGGATCGTGGCCGGTGCAGCGCTGCTGGATCTCGACTACTCCGAGGACTCCACCGCCGAGGTCGACGCCAATGTCGTGATGACCGGGGACGGCGGCCTGGTCGAGGTCCAGGCCACGGCGGAGCGCACGCCACTCTCGCGTGCCCATCTCGACGACCTGCTGGCGCTCGCCGCGCAGGGGATCGACGAGTTGCGGGTGCTGCAGGACGAGACGGGCCTGGCCGCCGCTCCCTAGGCGATGGCCGGTCCAGCGTCGCTTGTACTGGCCAGCCGCAACCCGGACAAGCTGCGTGAGTTCCGCCGCCTGCTGAGCCCGGCGTCCGTCGAGGTGGTGGCGCTGGCCGACGGTGTGGACCTGCCTCCGGAGGTGGGGGACACCTTCGAGGCCAACGCGCTGCCCAAAGCGCGGACCGCCGCTGCCGCGACCGGCCGCGCGGCGATCGCCGACGACTCGGGGATCGAGGCCGAGGCCCTGGGCGGGCGACCCGGAGTTCGATCGGCGCGCTTCGCCGGCGAGGACGCCACCGACCAGGAGAACCTCGACAAGCTGATGGCCGAGGCCCCGGCGGGGAGCCCCCTGCGGTACGTGTGCGCGCTGGCTTACATCGATCCCGTGCAGGGGATCGAGAGAGTCTTCTTCGGATTCTCGGCGGGGCGGCTGGCCACAGAGGCCCGCGGCGGCGGCGGGTTTGGCTACGACCCCGCCTTCCTGCCGGACGGGGACTACGGTGGTCGCACCATGGCCGAGCTCACCGACTCCGAGAAGGACGCAATCAGCCACCGCGGCGCCGCCGTCCGGGCGCTTGAGGGCTGGTGGCGCGGGAGCCGCTGATGGTTACCGACGCCGCCACTCCGGCGAGCCAGGCCAAGGTCAAGCAGCGCACCGCCGCGCTGTCGGTCCTGTCCAACTCGAGCCTGATCCTGTTGAAGGTGATCGCGGGGACGGTCACCGGCTCGGTGGCGATCCTCACCGAGGCCGTCCACTCGAGCATCGACCTGGTCGCTTCCGTGGTCGCCTTCTTCTCAGTGCGCAAGGCGGACGAGCCCGCGGACGAGTCGCATCGCTATGGCCACGAGAAGATCGAGAACCTGGCTGCCGCAATCGAGGGGATTCTGATCCTGATCGGGTCGGCGGCGATCGCCTTCGAGGCCATCCGGCACCTGATCAACCACGGACAGATCCGGACCGTGGGCCTCGGGATCGCCGTGATCGGCATCTCGCTGGCCGCCAATCTGATCGTCTCGCTGCGGCTCAGGCACGCCGCCCGCAGCACCGGCTCCCCCGCGCTGGCCGGAGACGCGGCCCATCTCGGAACCGACGCGCTGACCTCGGCCGCGGTGCTGGTCGGCCTGGTGCTGGTCGACCTGACCGGGGCGCAGTGGATAGATCCGGTGATCGCGCTCATAGTGGCGGCTGTGATCGTCGTCACCGGCGTGCGCCTGCTGGCCCAGTCTTCGCGTGTGCTGGTCGACGAGTCGCTTCCGCTGCCCGAGGTGGAGGTGATCCGCAAGGCGGTCGAGGACTTCGCCACCCGCGACGTGGTGGGCTACCACGAGCTGCGCACACGGCGCGCGGGAGCCCGGCGCTACGTCGATCTCCACGTCCAGTTTCGGGCCGGGACCTCGCTCGAGGACGCCCACCGAACCGCGCACGAGCTGCAGGACGTGATCGGCGCCCGGCTCGCCGGCACCGACGTGCTGATCCACCTCGAGCCCGAGGATCGGGTGCGCCCCGGGGAAGTGTTGTCCGAGCCGCGTCCCCAAGCCCGGGTGGACGGCGGCTGACGCATCCGTGGGAGGTAGTCGGCGAGACGCTCAGGTCAGGTTGATGCCCGCCGATGCGGCGACCGCGAGGGTCACGCCGGCGTAGCCGTAGTAACCCTGGAGGGCCAGGATCAGCACCGCCACCAGGCAGGCCAGCATGGTCGCGAGCCATCCGATGCGGGCGAGGTCCACGGCGCTATTCTCGCGGGCGGCCGGGACGGTCGTCGCCTGGGGCGGGCAGATTGCGCGGGCGGGCCGGTGGTCAGACCGGGCGACCGGCTAGGGTCGGCGCCGACAGCGCAAGGGATTTCCGCAATTTGCGGATCGCAGAACGCGGTCAACATCACCCCGCGGGCTCGCCCCGGCGAGAATGGGCCGCGCGAGGGCGCGGGTGGATCATCGTCCGCCCACCGTGTTAGCGTCGAGCTTTCCTACCACCTGTGAAGGAGGAGCAAGTGACAAAGTCTGAGTTCGTAGACCAGGTCGCAGACCGCGCCGGCTTGAGCAAGAAGGACGCCGGAGACGCCGTCGACGCGATGCTGGAGACGATCGAAGGCGCGCTGAAGCGCGGCAGCGATGTGACCTTCTCCGGCTTCGGCAAGTTCAGTGTCTCGCAGCGCAGCGCGCGCGAGGGGCGCAACCCGGCGACGGGCGAGAAGATCCAGATCGCCGCCTCCAAGGTTCCGAAGTTCACCGCCGGAGCCGGGCTCAAGAAGGCAGTCAAGTAGCGGCTGCTTTCTCACTGGGGGCGAGCATCTGGGGTCCCGAGCGCCCGTGAACCGGGAGACGTTCGGCGATCGGCTGACCGGCCTCGTCGCCGAGCGCAGCTCGCAGATCGTCCTGGGCCTGGACCCCGATCCGACCCGTCTCTGGCCCCGGTCGCTGTCGGCCGCCGAGGGGGTCGGCACCGGCCCCGGGGAACGGGCCGCGCGGGCAGTGCTCGCTCACTGTCGGCTGGTGATCGATGCCGCGGGCGAGCACTGCGTGGCCGTAAAGCCGCAGGTGGCGTGCTTTGAGCGGCTCGGAGCCCCCGGATGGGCGGCGCTCCGCGAGGTCGTGTCAGCGGCCCAGGAGCGGGGACTGCTGGTGATCGCCGACGCCAAGCGCGGCGACATCGACATCTCGGCCCGGGCGTACGGTCAGGCGTTCTTCGCGGGCACCGAGACGCCGTTCGGCGCCGTGCCCGGCCTCGGAGCCGACGCGATGACCGTCAACCCGCTCCTGGGAGCCGATTCGCTGGCTCCCTTGGTGCAGGAGGCGCGAGCGCTCATGGGCGGTCTGTTCGTCCTGGTGCGGACGTCAAATCCGGGCGCCGCCGATGTGCAGGACCAGAGTCTCGCTGCCGGCGGCGCGGTTTCCGATGCCCTGGCCGGGCTGGTAGCGACGCTCGGAGCGCCGGGGATCGGGCCGGGCGGGATCGCCGACATCGGCGCGGTGGTCGGAGCCACGGCGCCGGAACGGCTCCGGGCCCTGCGCCAGGCGATGCCGAACGCTCCGTTCCTGCTGCCCGGAGTGGGGGCGCAGGGAGGGCGGGTTGAGGATCTGGCGCCGGCGTTTGCCCCGGGGCCGGCCGGGGGCCTGATCTCGGCGTCTCGGAGCATCGTCAACGCCCACGAGAAGATCGGCGGTGATCCGGAGGGGGCGGCGGCCCGCGAGGCGGCCCGGCTGCGCGAGCTCGCCTGGGGCATTGCGACGTGATGCGCCCGAGGTCCGGCGCCGAGACGCTGCCGGCCCGGCTCCGGCGCGGATCGTGCAGGTCCCGCCGGCGCCCGCTTGTATGATCGCCGGGCCATGCTGGCAAAGAGCGCGCGCCTTCTTGCGCCGATGGCGATCGCCGCCGTAGCCGTAGGCGTCTACCTCATCGTGCACGCCAGCGTGGTCGTGCACCCTCATGCGCAGGCCCAGTCCACCAGCGCCATCACCTCGCGCCACAAGCCCGCGCGCCACCGTTCCCACCCCAAGTTCTACGTGGTCAAGGCGGGCGACACGCTGAGCTCGATCTCTGTCAAGACCCACGTGCCGATCGAGCGCCTGCTGGGCCTGAACCCGCTGGTATCGCCCAACAGCCTGCAGACCGGACAGCGGCTGAGGCTGCGACGGTGAGCCGCGGTGGTCTGCGCGACGAGCGGCGAGCACCACTCAGAGCCGCCCGCCGCCTGCTTGCCAGCGCACTGTGCGCCACCGGCCTGCTGGCCCTGGCCCCTGGCCAGGGGGTGGCTTCTGCTCGACCCCAGCTGAGCGTGCGCGGGGCGATCCTGGTGGCGCCGGCGACCGGCCAGAGGTTGCTGGCCGTGCACGCCAACCGGACGCTCGCCATCGCCAGCGCCACCAAGCTGATGACCGCGCTGCTGACGCTCGAGCACGTCCATCACCTGGGTGCGATGTTCACCGCCCCGAACTACTACTCGGCCGCCACCGACTCGCAGATCGGCCTGGTGCCGGGGGAGCGGATGAGCGTCCACGATCTGCTGCTGGCCCTGATGCTCCCCAGCGCCGATGACGCCGCCGAGGACCTCGCCTACACCGTGGGTCACCATTCGGTGAGTCGCTTCGTGGGGATGATGAACGCCCGCGCCCGGAAGCTGGGCCTTCGCCACACCCACTACTCAACCCCGATCGGCCTTGACACCCCCGGCAACTACTCGACCGCGGGCGATCTCGTCAAGCTTGCCGGTTACGACCTCGAGCATTCGCCATACTTTGCCCGAATAGTCGACCTCCGCAGCGCCGTGCTGCGGTCGGGGGATCATCCTCGCTATGTCGTCAACCGCAATGTCCTGGTCGGAGAGGTGCCGTGGATCAACGGCGTCAAGACCGGGCATACCGCAGATGCCGGTTACGTCCTGGTTGCATCTGGGCATCGAAGCGGGATGACACTGGTCAGCGCCGTGCTCGGAACCACCAGTGAGGGGGAGCGGGACGCCAACACGATGGCGCTGCTCGACTACGGCTTTGCCAACTTCCATCCGGTGGTGCCCGTGCACGCCGGTGAAGTGCTGGCGAGGCCGGCGGTCCGCGAACGGCCCGGCCACCGGGCAGCGGTGATCGCCGCCCACCGCTTCATACGGATCCTGCCCCGGCGTGCGCGGGTGCGGGTCCGCGTACAGGTCCCGCGCCAGCTGACAGGGCCGCTGCGCCGCGATGCCCAGGTCGGAACGGCCACTGTGCTGGCCGACGGGCGCCCGATCGCCCGGGTGCCGCTGGTGCTGGCCCACGCGCTGCCGGCCGTGAGCGCTACCGCGCTGGCCGCCCGAACCACTAGCAAGCCGTTGATGCTGTCGGTCATCGCCATCGCGGTCGTCGCGGCGGTCGCGTTGGCGATCGCGACGCGCCGGCGCCGTTCGCGGGCGGCCCGCAGCGACTTGGAGGCAGCATGATCATCACCGTCACGCTCAACGCGGCGATGGACAAGACCCTCGAGGTGCCCAGTTTTACCCCGGGGCGCCGGCACCGGACGGTCGATCAGACCACGATGCCCGGAGGCAAGGGAGTCAACATCGCCCGCGCGATCAAGCAGCTCGGCCAGCCGGTGATCGCGACCGGCTTCGCCGGAGGAGCGACCGGCACCCGGATCGTCGAGGCGCTCGACGCCGAGTCGATCCTCAACGACTTCGTCCGCATCCAGGACGAGTCGCGCACCAACACCGCCGTGCTGGATCCCACCACCGGCCTGCAGACCGAGATCAACGAGCGTGGCCCGGCGGTGTCGGGCCCGGAGTTCGCGCTGTTTCGCGAGAAGCTGCTGTACCTCAGCCAGGGCGCGAGCATCTGCGTGTTCGCCGGCAGCCTGCCCCGGGGCGTCGAACAGGACGTCTACCACTCGCTGATTCGCGACGTGCGCCGCCTGGGCGTGATCACGATGATCGATACCGACGGCGAGCCTCTGCGGCTGGCCATGCGAGCCGAGCCGGACGTCGTGTCGCCCAACGAGCTCGAGTCCGAGGAGCTGGTCGGCCACGAGTTCAACGACGCCGAGGACCGAGCCATGGCGGTGATCGAGATGACGCGGCTGGGCGCGCACGAGGCGGTGATGACGGTCTCGGACGGCTGCTACGCCCGGATCCTCGAGAAGGGCGCTCCGACGCTGCACCGGATCCGGGTCGCCGAGCAGGAGGCGCGCTCGGCCGTCGGCTCAGGCGACGCATTCCTGGCCGGCTATGTGGCGGCCCGCTATTCGGGCCAGGAGCCGGCCGAATGCCTGCGCTTCGGCGTCGCCTGCGGAGCCGAGTCGACGCAGCACTTCGGGGCCGGGATCATCGACCCCGCGCGGGTCGACCGGCTGCTCAACGAGGTCGAGACCGAGCGGCTCGAAATCGGCGCCGAGATCGGCTAAAAACCGGCGCCGAGATCGGCTAAAACCGGCGCCGAGATCGGGTAAAACCGGCTCCGCAACGTCCGGGATTTCCGTCTCGACAGGGCCGCCGGCAGGCCCATGGCCGCTGCTAGCATCGGTCGCCATGGTTGCCGCCGTCGCCCCTCGGTTCCCGTCCGCGCCGACATCTACGATGCCGTAATGGAAGTCGAGATCGGTCGCGGCAAGAAGGCTCGGCGGGCGTACGGATTCGACGACATCGCGATCGTCCCCTCGCGCCGGACCCGGGACCCCGACGATGTCGACATCACGTGGACGCTGGGGCCGTACCGGTTCGAGCTGCCGATGCTGGCCGCGGCGCTCGACGGCGTCGTGTCGCCCGAAACGGCGGGAATGATCGGAAAGCTCGGGGGCCTTGCCGTGCTCAACCTCGAGGGCATCTACTGCCGCTACGAGGATGCCGAGGCTCAGCTGGAGCGGATCGCTACCTTCTCGCCCGACATCGCCACTCGGGAGATGCAGGACATCTACCGCGAGCCGGTCAAGCCCGAGCTGATCGCGCGGCGAATCGCCGAGATCAAGTCCCACGGCGTCGTGGCGGCGGCTTCGCTGACCCCCCAGAAGGTCCGCGCGCACTATGAGATAGCGCTGGAGGCGGGGTTGGACATCCTGGTGATCCAGGGCACCGTGGTCTCGGCCGAACACGTCTCGCGCGATGAGTCTCGGCCGCCCCTGAACCTCAAGGAG
Source organism: Solirubrobacteraceae bacterium (assembly GCA_036497115.1). GTDB lineage: Bacteria > Actinomycetota > Thermoleophilia > Solirubrobacterales > Solirubrobacteraceae > Palsa-465. Next base: position 729 of record DASXJY010000090.1, on the reverse strand, counting down.
TTCATCCGCGAGCTGGCCCCGACTCCGGTGATCGTGGGCGGCTGCGCCTCCTACCACACCGGCCTTCACCTGATGCGGACCGGCGCCGCCGGTGTCCTGGTCGGCGTCGGGCCCGGCGCGATCTGCACCACCCGTGGGGTGCTGGGGATCGGCGTTCCGCAGGCCACGGCGATCGCCGACGTCGCGGCGGCCCGCTCCCAGCACATGCTCGAAACCGGCGACTACGTCAAGGTGATCGCCGACGGCGGGATGCGCAACGGCGGCGACATCGCCAAGGCGATCGCCTGTGGAGCCGACGCGGTGATGCTCGGATCAGCTCTGGCCCGGGCCTACGAGTCTCCCGGCCATGGCTACAACTGGGGGATGGCGACCTTCCATCCCACACTGCCCCGTGGCGCTCGGGTGGCCACCAAGCAGAACGGGACGCTGGAGGAGATCGTCCGGGGACCGGCTCGCGAGAACGACGGGACCTTCAACCTGATGGGTGGCCTGAGGACGTCGATGGCGACGTGCGGCTACCGCGACATCGCCGAGTTCAATCGCGCCGAGCTGATGGTCGCCCCGGCGCTGCAGACCGAGGGCAAGCAGCTGCAGCGCGAGCAGGGCGTCGGGATGGGCGCGCGGGCGGCGGCGGTCGGTGTCGCCGACTAGTCCTGGGGGCGGCAAACCTTCGTCAGCGAGCGTCCTCGCTCGCTCGCGTGCAGAGCACGCCACGCTCACTGCGTCCTC
>DASXJY010000089.1:0-34062 GCA_036497115.1 Solirubrobacteraceae bacterium | reverse complement strand
GGAGCAGCTGCTGGTCGAGGCGACCGAGGACGCGCAGCCGACCGTCGACCCCGAGACGGGGGAGATGCGCGAGGCGCCCGAGCCCGAGATCGATCTCGAGAAGCTCAAGGAGTACGAGGACCAGATCGAGATCGAGGACGTCACCCCGCACGACTTCGGGCGGATCGCGGCGCAGACGGCCAAGCAGGTGATCCTCCAGCGGATCCGCGAGGCCGAGCGCGACATGATGTTCGAGGAGTACCGCGACCGCGTCGGTGAGCTGATCACCGGCATCGTGCAGCAGTCCGACTCGCGCTACACGCTGGTGCAGCTGCGAGAACGCGTCGAGGCGCTGCTGCCCAAGTCCGAGCAGGTCGACGGCGAGCGCTATGACCACTCGCAGCGGATCAAGGCCGTGATCAAGGACGTTTCGAACTCGACCAAGGGTCCGAGCATCATCGTCTCGCGCCGGGATCCGGAACTGATCAAGTCGCTGTTCGAGCTCGAGGTACCCGAGATCGCCGACGGGCTGGTGGAGATCACCGGTGTCGCGCGCGAGCCGGGCTACCGGTCCAAGATCGCCGTCGTCTCGCACGTCGACGGGGTGGATCCCGTCGGTGCCTGCGTGGGGCCGCGGGGCTCCCGGGTGCGGATGGTGGTGTCTGAGCTGCGCGGCGAGAAGATCGACATCATCCCCTACAACGACGAGCCGGCGCGGTTCGTGGCCAAGGCGCTTTCGCCGGCGCGGGTCCGCGAGGTGCTCGTCGACGACGCCGGCAAGCAGGCCACGGTCATCGTGCCCGACGACCAGCTGTCGCTGGCCATCGGCCGCGAAGGGCAGAACGCCAGGCTGGCGGCGCGGCTCACCGGCTGGCGGATCGACATCCGCTCCGAGACCGAGTTCGCCGCCGAGGAGGCCGAGCACGGCTACGAGCAGGACGACGCCGCCCAGGGACGCTGCGCGGCGATCCTGTCCAACGGCCGGCGCTGCCCCAACGCCGCCCTGCCCGGCTCGCGCTACTGCGGCATCGAGGCCCACCAGGCGCTGGCCAGCAAGGGGACAGACCAGGTCGAGGCCGCGCAGGACGAGAATGGCTCAGCGGTCCCGGCGACGCCCGAGCCGGCCGCGGCGCCGGTCGAGGCTTTGCCGGGTCCCGGCGAGGAGGCGTCCCCGCCGGCATCTGAGGCCACGGGCCCGTAGCGCCGGCTTGGCGGGCGCCACAGAGGCTCGTAGACTGGAGCTAGATGAACAAGCGTGTGCATGAGATCGCCAAGGAGCGTGGGCTCCCGGCCAAGGACGTGCTGGCTCGCCTGAAGGCCGCCGGCGTCGAGGTCAAGGCCGCCTCCTCCTCGGTTGACGAGGAGCTGGCCCGCAAGGTCCTGGCCAACGGAGCCGGGGCCGGCGCGGGTGAGCGTGCTCCGGCCGCTCCCGCCGCCGTGGCGACCCCCCCGGCAGGCGAGAACCCGAGCGCTGCGGCTTCGCGGGCCCAGAACGCTGCGGCCACGGACCGCGCTGCGGCTCCCGCTGACGGCGGGGCCGGCGCCGCGCCCCTTCGCCCGGGGCAGGACCCCGCCGGCTCGGGCGCGGGCGCGGCGGCCCAGGGCGCTGGCGCCGAGGGTGCTCACAAGCGTCCCACCCGCGACTCTCTGCAGGGCGAGCGAGCCCCCGGCAATGCCGGCGGGCGGCGCCGCGTGGTGATCGATTCGCAGGCTTCCCGGCGGGCCGCCGGCAGCGGGGGGCCGCCGCAGTCAAATCAGCCGCCGCGCCGCCAGCGCCGCGGCCGCCGCCGTCGCGGCGTCTACGACGAAGAGGCCGAGTCGCGTCCGTCGCGGCCGGCCTCGATCGACCCGTCGGCGATCCAGATCAACTCTGGCTCGACCGTCAAGGATGTCGCCGAGTACCTGAGGGTGCCGGTGCCCGAGGTGATGAAGAAGCTGATGGCGCTGGGCGAGATGAAGACCCTGACCCAGACGCTGTCTGACGAGTCGATCCAGGTCCTGGCCACCGAGCTCAACAAGGAGGTCGAGATCGTCCACTCCGAGGACGAGGAGGTCGCCGAGCCGGTGTTCGACGACGCCGACGAAGACCTCGTCGAGCGCGCTCCGGTGGTGACGATCATGGGCCACGTCGACCACGGCAAGACCTCGCTGCTGGATGCGATTCGCGAGACCCAGGTGGCGGCCGGCGAGGCCGGCGGGATCACCCAGCACATCGGCGCCTACCAGGTCAGCCACGACGGGCGCTCGGTGACCTTCCTCGACACGCCGGGCCACGAGGCGTTCACCGCGATGCGCGCGCGTGGCGCCAAGGTCACCGATATCGCGGTGATCGTGGTGGCGGCCGACGATGGTGTCAAGCCGCAGACCCAGGAGGCTGTCGATCACGCCAAGGAGGCCAGCGTCCCGATCCTGGTCGCCGTCAACAAGATCGACAAGGAGGGCGCACAGCCCGACCGAGTTCGCACCGAGATGACCCAGCTCGGCCTGCAGCCGGTGGAATGGGGCGGCGACACCGAGTTCGTCAACGTCTCGGCCAAGACAAAGGACGGGTTGGACGACCTGCTGGAGACGATCATCGTGATGGCCGAGGTCGAGGAGCTGCGCGCCAACCCCGATGCGCCTGCCTCCGGCACCGTGGTCGAGTCAAAGCTCGACCCTGGGCGTGGCCCGGTGGTGACGATCCTCGTCAGCCGCGGCACCCTCGAGGTCGGCGATGCGCTGGTGGCCGGAGCCCATTGGGGCCGGGTCCGGGCGATGCATGACTTCCTCGGCAACCGGATTGGCCAGGCGCTGCCCGGCGAGCCCGTCGAGGTGCTCGGCTTCGACGGCGTTCCCGAGGCCGGCGAGCACGTCCGCGTGGTGGAGCACGAGCGCCGCGCCCGGCAGCTGGCCGGCGAGCGCGCCACGCGCCTGAAGGCTGAATCGCTGGCCCGGCGCAGCGGCAAGCGAGTCTCGCTCGAGGACATCTTCGGTAGCGGTCTGCAGGAGCTCAACCTGGTGCTCAAGGCCGACGTCGCCGGCTCGCTGGAGGCGATCGAGGACGAGATCGCCAAGCTGCCTCAGGATGAGGTGTCGGTGAACGTGATCCGCCGCGCGGTCGGCGCCGTGACCGAGTCCGACGTGATGCTGGCCGCGGCCTCAGACGCCGTGATCCTGTCGTTCAACGTCCGGCCGGTGGGCGATGCCCGCGCGGCCGCCGAGCGAGAGGGCGTGGAGATCCGCCACTACTCGGTGATCTACCGGGCGATCGATGAGCTGCGCAGCGCCATGCAGGGCATGCTGGCACCCGAGGAGGTCGAGGAGATGCTCGGCTCGGCCGAGGTCCGCCAGACCTTCCGCGCCTCCCGCGTGGGCACGATCGCCGGATCTCACGTCACCGAGGGGCGGATCACCCGAGGCTCCAAGGTCCGCCTGGTCCGCGACGGAACGGTGGTCTACGAGGGGGAAATCGCCAGCCTGCGGCGCTTCAACGACGACGTCCGCGAGGTTGCCGCCGGCTTTGACTGCGGCATCGTCCTGCGCGACTACGCCGACATCAAGGAAGGCGACGTGCTGGAGACCTACGCCACCCGCCAGGTCGAGCGCGAGCTCGCCTGACCGGCGGGGCGGGGTTGTCGTCTCCGGGCGGATTCGTCGCCGTGCTGGTGATAGAGCTGCACTTCCCAGAGGCATACGGGTTGAAGGCCAAGCGCAAGGAGCTGTCTTCGATCAAGGCTCAGCTGCACGGCCGGCTGGGCGCCGCCGTCGCCGAGACCGACCATCAGGATCTGTGGCAGCGAGCCACGCTGACGGCCTCGCTGACCGGGGGATCGCTGGGCCGGCTGAGCGCAGCGGTCGACGAGCTGGAGCGGTGGGTGATCGCCCGTTGTCCGGACGGAGCCCGCGTCGAGCGCTTGGTGGCATCGGTCGAGGATCTGCGCGGATGAGGACGCAGCGCGAACAACCGTGCGCAGGATAGGATGGCCAGTGGCCGGATGCGTCGCGTCGATGAGGCCGTGAGAGCGGTGCTCAGCGACGCCATAACCAGGGACCTCAAGGACCCCCGCGTGGGTTTCGTGACAGTGACCGGAGTCAAGACAAGCCCAGATCTGCGACACGCCAGGGTCTACGTCAGCGTGCTCGGCGACGAGGCCGCTCGCGAGGGCAGCCTCGACGGCCTGCGGTCGGCCCACGGCTTTTTGCAGCGGCGGGTGGCCGACGAGCTAACGCTCAAGCACACCCCGGCGCTGACCTTTGAGTACGACGATTCGGTCGATCGCGGAATGCGGATCTCGAGCCTGCTCAGCGCCCAGGACGAACCGGAGCGACACCGATGACCGCCAACGGCGACCGCTCCGAGCGCGACCGCGCCCTCGTCGAGCTGCGCGCTGCCGAGAAGCTGGTGGTCGTCGCCCACGAGCATCCCGACGGCGACGCGCTTGGCTCGCTGATCGGAATGCAGGGCGTGCTCGAGGCGATCGGCAAGGACTGCCTGATGTTCATCGACGCCCGCGATCTGCCGCTTCCCCAGGAGTACAGCTTCCTGCCGCTCAACCGGCTGGTATCAGAGCCTCCCGCCGACATCGACGAGCGCACGATCGTGTTCCTGGACTGCGGAAACCTGGAGCGAAACCCGGCCGAGGCCTTCCGGCGCCCGGGGATGCACATCCTCAACATCGACCACCACCACGACAACACCCGCTTCGGGACCGTCAACCTGGTGGCTCCCGAGGCGTCGTGTACGGCTGAGATCGTGTGGGACCTGATGAGAAGCCTCGGAGTGCGGCCGGCGCTCCCGGTCGCGGAAGCGCTCTACGTGGGGCTGATCACCGACACCGGCCGGTTCATGTACGAGAACACCGGGCGCCAGGCTCACGTCATGGCCGCCGACCTGATCGACGCCGGCGTCGACGTGCACGAGATGTACCGCCGCGTCTACGAGGGCGTCCCGTACGGCAAGCTCGCGCTGCTGGCCCGCGGGCTGGCCAACGTCGAGCGCTACGACGACGGGCGGCTCACGATGACCGAGTTGAGCGCCTCGGATTTCAGCGACTCCGGCGCCGAGGAGAGCTACTCCGAGGGCGTCATCGACCATCTGCGCGCGGTGCAGGGCACGGCGCTGGCCGCCCTGGTCCGCGACCGGATCTCAGACGACGCCGAGGGGGTCCGCAAGGTCTCGCTGCGAGCCAGCGATGCCCGCGTTGACGTGTCGGCGATCGCCCGGGCGCAGGGGGGAGGGGGCCACCGCCAGGCCGCCGGCTTCAACACCGAGCTCCCGCACGCCGACCTGGTCCGGTTCCTGCGCGACGAGCTCGCGGCGCAGCTGGCCGAGCAGCTGGTCTAGCGCGCCGCGGCCCTGGCCGAGCGGCTGGTCCGGCGCGCCGCGCCCTCGCCCACCCCAGCCGAGGGTGCGTGGATTGCTGCGATATTGGCATCAAGATGCCGGAGGCTCCCCAGGATTACGTGCTGCTCTACGACAAGCCCGCGGGCATCACGTCACATGACGTGGTGGCCCGGGTGCGGCGGACGCTGCCGCGCCGGACCCGCGTCGGCCACGCCGGCACGCTTGACCCGTTCGCCACCGGCCTGCTGCTGATTCTGGTCGGCCGGGCGACCCGGACCCAGCGGTTTTTGATGGCCCTGCGCAAGCGCTATCGGGCCACGGCGCGCTTCGGGGCGGTGTCGAGCACCGGCGACCCGGAGGGGGAGATCGTCGAGACCGGATCCGTCCCCGACGGCCCGCTGGCGCTGCCCGTGGGGCGCCTTCGCCAGCGCCCTCCGGCCTACTCGGCGGTCAAGCTGGGCGGCCGGCGCGCCTACCAGCTGGCCCGCGCCGGGGTGGAAGTGAAGACCAACGAACGCGAGATCGAGGTCTACCGGTTCGAGGAGCTGGGGCGTGACGGGCCCTGGCGCGAGTTCGAGATCGAGTGCTCGGCGGGGACATACGTACGCAGCCTGATCGCCGCCCTCGGCGACGCTTACTGCGAGCGGCTGCGCCGCACCGCGATCGGAGGCTTCGAGGTCTCCGACGCCAACCCCGAGCGGGCCATCCCGCTCAACGAGGCCCTCAGCTTCATCCCCGAGATCGCGCTCGACGGCGAGCCGGCCCGCCGAGCCTCCCACGGCGCGGCCGTTGCCAGTCCGGCTCCGGTCGCCCCCGTGGTCCGCCTCACCGACGCCCAGGGCCTGATCGCGCTGGCCGAGCCCGGCCCGGACCCGGGCACCGCCAAGCCCGTGGTCGGCCTGCGCTGACCGGGCCAAGGTCCTGCCGCCGTCCAGATTAGGCTTGCAGCCATGCAGGTGACGACGCTGAGCGAGGTTGCCGGTCGACCCCGCCGGGTGGCGGTGGGCGAGTTCGACGGCGTCCATCTCGGCCACCGGGAGGTGATCGCCGGCAGCGACACGGTCCTGACCTTCGAGCCCCACCCGCTGGCGGTGATCCGACCCCAGGCTACCCCTAAGCTGCTGACCAGCCTGGAGCAGAAGGCCGAGCTGGTCCAGGCACTGGGGGTCGAGGAGCTGGTGGTGATCGAGTTCGACGAGGTGTTCTCGGCTCAGAGCCCGGCCCACTTCATCGATCACGTGCTGGTGGAGCGGCTCGGGGCCACTCACGTCTCGGTCGGCGAGAACTTCCGCTTCGGCCATGGCGCCGCCGGGGACACGGCGCTGCTGGCCGCCGACGGCCGCTTCGAGACCCGCGTGGTCACGATGGTCGAGGTCGACGGAGAGATCGTCTCCTCGAGCCATATCCGAGCCCTGGTCCAGGCCGGCGATGTCGAGCACGCCGCCCGCTTTCTGGGCTCGCCGTTTCAGCTGCGCGGGGTGGTGGTGAGCGGCGATCGGCGGGGCCGCGAGCTGGGCTTCCCGACCGCCAACATCGTCCCCGACGAGCGTCACGTGTGCCCGGGGTTCGGCGTCTACGCGGCTCGCGCCGACGGCGTCTGTGCCGCTGTCAACGTCGGCGTGCGACCCACGTTCGGCTCGGATCTGGCAGTGCTCGTTGAGGCCTACCTGCTCGACAGCGACGTCGACCTCTACGGGCGCGAGCTGAAGATCGACTTCCTGCGCCGCCTGCGCGGGGAGCGGCGGTTTGAGACCGTGGGGGCGCTGGTGGAGCAGATGCAGCGCGATGTCGAGCTGACGCGCAGCCTCTGCGGCTGAGTCGCGCCCCGCCTCTGCTAGCCTCACCGGCCGCATGACCGTGACCCTTGAACGAAAGCAGGAGCTGGCCGCGAAGTTCGGATCCGGCCCTCAGGACACCGGCAAGACCGAGGTCCAGGTGGCGCTGCTGACCGAGCGGATCAACGAGCTCACCGACCATCTGCGCATCCACCGCAAGGATCACCACTCCCGCCGTGGCCTGCTGATGCTGGTGGGCCGCCGCCGGCGGTTTCTCAACTACCTGCAGCGCTCGGATCTCGAGCGCTACCGCACGCTGATCCGCGAGCTCGGCCTGCGGCGGTGACCGCGAGCGGGACCTCGGGTGCCGCGGTGATCGCCAGCGGGTCCCCGGTCCCCGACTTCACGCTGCGCCGCGGCGACGGGAGCGAGTTCACCCGCGCCGACCTGGAAGGCAAGACGACGGTGCTGGTCTTCTATCCGTTCGCCTTCAGCCCCGTGTGCACCGACCAGCTGAACCTCTACGACGAGGTCCTCGACGACCTGCAGGGGCAGGGCGCAACCGTCTACGGCGTCTCGTGCGACGCCACCTACTCGCAGACCGCGTTTCAGGAGAAGCTGGGGGTGCGGATCGAGCAGCTGTCGGACTTCGAGCCCAAGGGCGCGGCCTGCCGGGCGTTCGGGGCCTACCACGAGGGCGGATTTCCGCAGCGCGCGCTGGTCATCGTGGGACCCGACAACGTCGTTCGATGGAGCTATCAGGCCCCGTCGCCGGGCGACCTGCCGGGCGCCAACCTGATCTTCGACGCGCTGGCGGCCTGATCCGGGACGCCCGGCGATGAGCGCGCCCGGCCTCGCGGTCAAAGACCGGATGCCATGAGCGAGCTGGGCTCGGCTCCGGTCCCCGAACCATCCGCCGACGACCACCGCCGCGGCGGTGAGGGCGCGCCGCTGCTGATCGAGTACGCCGACTTCGAGTGCCCGTTCTGCGCCGCCCTGCACGAGCGCCTGGCCGGCCTCGAGGTGCAGCTGGTGTTCCGCCATTTCCCCGTCCGCTCCAGCCATCCTCGAGCCTGGGCGGCGGCCTGCGCCGCCGAGGCGGCCGCCAACCAGGGGCGCTTCTGGGAGATGCTCGACTCCCTGTTCGGCGACCAGGGCCGCCTGGAGGATCCGCATCTGTGGCGGCGCGCCGAGGCTCTGGGACTCGACCTGGAGCGCTTTGATCGCGAGCGACGCAGCGAGGCCACCCGGGATCGCGTAAAACGCGACTTCAGAGCCGGGGTGCGCGCCGGGGTGGTTACAACCCCCACCGTGTTCGCGACCGCGACCGGCGGGGGCCTCGAGCGGATCGACCCGGCCGAGATCGCGACGATCGTTTAGCCGGGGATCGCCTTGGGGGCGGCGACGGGAGCGGTGGTTGCGGCGGCCGGACCAGCGCCGCCACGCCCCTCGATCGTCCGTTCCAGGTCGGCGAGGGCGGGCGGTTGGCCGCGGAGCGGACGCGCGGCGCCCGGGGGACTGATCGCCGCCCGGACCAGGTCGAGCTGGCGCATCGCCACCGCGTGGTCGACGTGCTGAAACGAGGCCACGGCTTCGCAAACGCCCTTGACCATCATCATCACATCGATCGCGCTGACGTCCTTGCGCACCGCGCCGGCCGCCTGGGCGCGCTTGACCAGCGCATCGAGCATGCCCACCAGCTCGCTGTGGGCGCTGCGGATCTCGTCATTGGCAAGCCAGGTGTCGGCGAGAGCCTCAAACAGGGCCCGGTCAGTCTGCTGGCGTCCCACTGATTCATCGATCAGGTCAAACAGCGCCTGCCCCGGATCGGGGTGCTCCAGCGCAGCCCGGCCACGGGCGATCGACTCGTTCATCCGCTCGACCACGATCGCCGCGATCAGGTCCTCCTTGGAGGGGAAGTTCCGAAACAGCGTTCCCCGTCCCACGCCGGCGAGCTGGGCGATCTCCGCCACCCCGACATCGAGACCGCGCTCGCAGAAGATCTCGGTGGCGGCGTCGAGCAGACGCCGGCGGTTGCGCTCGGCGTCAGCCCTGAGTCGTCTCGGCTCTTCGTCCATCGGTGATCAATTCTCCTCTTTCCGCGCGCCGCTTGTCGCATCCGTTACGCGGGGCTCGGAGACGTGGCCACTTGGGACTCGACCTCCCGCAGGTCGCGCTTACGCAGTCCGAAGGCCATCAGCAACGCAGCGCCGGCGAGCATGATCGCGGCGGCGGCGAAGGCGACGTGGTAGCCCGACACCCGGGCCGCCAGCGGCCCGGTGCCGCCGTCGTGCAGCAGGTTGGTGGTCTGGGTGGCGGCCAGCGTGGACAGGATGGCCAGGCCGAGCGAGCCTCCGACCTGCTGGGCGGTGTTGAACAGCCCCGAGGCCAGTCCGGCGTCGTCGGCCCGAACGCCCCCGGTGCCCAGCAGCGTGATCGGGACGAAGGCCAGCCCCAACCCGATGCTCAGCGGCAGCAGTCCGACCAGCAGGTCGCTCACGTAGCTGCCGTGGACCGGCAACTGGGTCAGGACGACCATCCCGGCTGCCGCCAGGGTGACTCCGACCACCCCCATGTTGCGCACGCCAATCCGGCGGATCAGCTGCTGGGAGAGTCCGGCCCCGATCACGATCCCGGCCGAGACAGGCAGGAACGCCAGCCCCGCCTGCAGCGGGCTGTAGCCGAGAACCTGCTGGACGTACAGCGAGGCGAAGAAGAACATGCCGAACATCCCCGAGGCGACCAGCAGAAGTGAGACGTCGGCGACGGTCAGCGCCCGGACCTTGAAGATGCTCAACCGCATCAGCGGGGCCTTGCTGCGGCGCTCGATGGCCACGAACGCGGCCAGCAGGGCGACGGCCACTGCGAGCAGTCCGAGAGTCCGCCCCGATCCCCAGCCAAACGCCTGCGCCTTGACGATCGCATAGACCAGAACCACCAGGCCGCTGGTCACGGCCACCGCGCCGGCGATGTCAAACGAGCGGTGCGAGACCTGCACCCGGGACTCAGCCACGTAGCGCAGCGCCAGCGCGATCGTGACCACGCCGACCGGGACGTTGACGAAGAACACCCAGCGCCAGGAGGCGATGTCGGTGAGGATCCCGCCCATCAGCAGCCCGACCGCGGCACCACTGGCGGCGATCGCGCTCCAGACGCCAAGCGCCCTGGTCCGCTGCTTGCCGTCGGTGAACGTGGTGGTCACGATCGACAGCGCCGCGGGGGAGACGAGCGCACCGCCAAGGCCCTGCAGTCCGCGACCGGCGATCAGCATCCCGGATGACTGCGCCAAACCGTTGAGCAGCGACGCGGCCGAGAACAGGATCACCCCGGCTATGAACAGCCGCTTGCGGCCGATCAGGTCGGCGGCCCGGCCCCCCAGCAGCAAAAAGCCGCCGAAGATCAGCGTGTAGGCGTTTACGACCCACTGCAGATCGGTGCTCGAGAAGTGCAGCCCGCGCTGGACTGACGGCAGCGCGATGTTGACCACGGTGGCGTCGAGCACGACCATAAACTGGGCCAGGCAGGCGATCACCAGCACCAGCCAGGGGTTCACGGGGCGGGGCGAGGTGATCACTGCCGAGGGGCGGTCGATGACGGTTGTGCTCATGGGCAGACTCCAGGGGGAAGTTCCGGAATGGGCTAAACTGGACCGGCGGGTCCGGTTACCCTAGCAGAGAAACGGACCGCGTGGTCCGCTTAATTTTCGCCGGTCGTAGCGCTGCCTGGCTGGCCGGCGAGGCTGGACGCCGGTCCGGGCGCCCGGGGACCCGCTAGCATCGTCCGGGTTCGGAACGAATAAAGAGAAACGAAGCGCTCCGCCGACCGAACGGCGGAGATAGACGAAGGGAACTGAATATGTCTGACGCCGTTACGGCCGTGTCCGCCGAGATCGAGGGCAAGGAGATCTCGTTCGAGACCGGCAAGTTGGCCAAGCAGGCCTCCGGCGCCGTCGTCGTCCGTGCGGGCGACACGATGGTCCTCTGTACCGCGACCGCGGGCAACCCCCGCGACGTGGATTTCCTGCCCTTGACCGTTGATGTCGAGGAGCGGATGTACGCCGCCGGGAAGATCCCCGGCTCATTCTTCAAGCGCGAGGGCCGGGCGGGCGAGAAGGCCACGCTCACGGCCCGTCTGATCGACCGCCCGATCCGGCCCCTGTTTCCCAAGGGCTGGCGTCGCGAGACGCAGCTGGTGGCGATGCCGATGTCGGTCGACCACGTCAACCCCTACGACATCCTGGCCATGAACGGAGCCTCGGCGGCCCTGATGGTCTCCGACATCCCGTTTCCGGCGCCGGTCGGCGCGGTACGGATCGGCAAGGTCGACGGCAACTTCGTGGTCAACCCCGACGAGCTGGCGCTGGCCGAGGAGGCCGAGCTCGACCTGATCGTGGCCGGCACCGATGAGGCGATCCTGATGGTCGAGGCCGGAGCCAACGAGATCCCCGAGGCGGAGATCCTCGACGCTCTGGACATCGCCCACGAGGAGATCAAGAAGCTGTGCGCCGCGCAGCGCGAGCTGGCCGAGAAGGCCGGCAAGGCCAAGGTCGAGGTCGAGGTCCCTGAGGTCCACCCCGACCTCTACGAGCAGATCAAGAACACCCACGGCGCCGCGCTGGACACGGCCACCCAGATCGAGGACAAGCTCGCGCGCCAGGATGCCACCAAGGCGGTCGAGGAGCAGGTGCTCGAGCACTACTCCGGCGATCCCGAGTCGGAGACCTACGCCGAGTACCGGACCAACGCTCAGCGGGCTTTCGACAAGCTCGAGAAGACGCTGATCCGCGAGCGAATCGCGGTCCAGAAGAAGCGCCCGGACGGCCGCGGCACCGACGAGATCCGCCCGATCTCGATCGAGGTCGGAGTGGCTCCCCGAACCCATGGGTCGGCGCTGTTCACACGTGGCCAGACACAGGCGTTCAGCGTCGTCGCTCTGGGCACCACGCGTGAGGAGATGCGCCTCGACACGCTGGGGCTCGAGACCACCAAGCGCTACTTCCACCACTACAACTTCCCGCCCTTCTCGGTCGGGGAGGCCGGCTTCATGCGCGGGCCCAAGCGCCGCGACATCGGCCATGGCGCGCTCGCCGAGCGGGCGCTGGTACCGATGATCCCCGAGCAGGACGAGTTCCCGTACACGATCCGGGTGGTGTCCGACATCCTGGAGTCCAACGGCTCCAGCTCGATGGCCAGCGTGTGCGGTTCGACTCTCTCGCTGATGGATGCCGGCGTGCCGCTCACCCGGCCGGTGGCCGGTATCGCTATGGGCCTGATCAAGGAGGGCGACGAGTACGTCATCCTCACCGACATCGCCGGCGTCGAGGATCATCTCGGCGACATGGACTTCAAGGTCGCCGGCACCGAGCGCGGGATCACCGCGCTGCAGATGGACATCAAGATCACCGGGGTGACGTTCGACATCATGCGCGACGCGCTGGCCCAGGCCAAGGTCGCCCGCCAGTTCATCCTCGGCGAGATGACGTCGGTCATCGACGTGCCGCGCGCCGAGCTGTCCAAGCACGCTCCGCGGATCTCGACGATCCAGATCGATCCCGAGAAGATCGGCCTGCTGATCGGCAAGGGCGGCGAGACGATTCGCTCCCTGCAGGAGGAGTTCGAGTCCCAGATCGACGTCAACGACGAGGGCCAGGTCCTGGTCTACGCCGCCGACGGCGAGCGCGGCGACGCGCTGGTGGACCGGATCCGGTCGATGACCAAGGAGGTCGAGGTCGGCGACGAGTTCACCGGCAAGGTGGTCAAGACGACCACGTTCGGCGCCTTCATCGAGCTGTCCAAGGGCACCGACGGGCTGCTGCACATCTCCAACGTCGCTCCGGGCCGCCGGATCGCGACGGTCGAGGAGGTGCTCAACAAGGGCGACGAGCTGCACGTCAAGGTCGTCGAGGTCGATCGCGAGCGCGGGCGGATCGGCCTGCGCCTGGCCGAGGACCCCGAGATCGCCGGCAAGAGCAACGATGAGCTGGCGGCGATCGCCGCGGCCGAGAACGGCGGCCAGCGCCGCGAGCGCGGTCCCCGCGAGGGAGGCCGCGACCGGGGCCGGGACAGCCGGGACCGTGGTCCGCGTGACCGCGACCGTGACCGCGATCGCGGCCGCGTGCGCGACCGGGATCCCGATCGCCCCCGCTCCTAGAAGCGCCGTGAGCCAGGAGCATCGTCTAACGACGCTCGAGTCGGGCGTCCGGATCGTGACGGAGGCCATGCCCTCCGTCCGGTCCGTGTCGCTTGGCTTCTGGATCGCCACCGGCTCCCGGGACGAGGCCGATGACCAGGCCGGCCTCTCGCACCTGCTCGAGCATCTGCTGTTCAAGGGGACCGCGAAGTACGAGTCGCTACAGATCGACCAGATCTTCGACGGGATGGGTGCCGAGTTGAACGCCGGCACCGGCAAGGAGACCACCTCGGTCTATGCCCGGGTGATCGACGACCACCTCGTCGACGCCTTCGACGTGATGGCCGACATGGTCTTTCGCCCCTCCCTGAGCGACATCGACTCCGAGCGGGAGGTGATCCTGGAGGAGATCGCGATGTACGAGGACGACCCCCAGGAGAAGGTCTTCGATCTGCTCGGGGAGGCCGTGTTCGGCGACGATCCGCTCGGCCGCGCGATCATCGGCCGGGCCCCCGTCATCTCAGACACCCCGCCCGACGCGATCGCCGCCTTTCACGCCGCGCGCTACACGCCGGCCAACGTGGTCATCGCCGCCTCCGGGGCCGTCGATCACGACGCCCTGGTGGCTCTGGCCGCCGCGCGGGTGGACTCCGGCGGCGCCCCCCGCCCCGCGCCGGCCGACCCGGTCACCGCGCCCGCGAGCCCGCGAACGCGCTTTGAGCGCAAGGACACCGAGCAGTTCCACGTCTGCCTGGGCGGGGTCGGTCTCTCGCGCCACGACGACCGCCGGTTCGCCCTGCGCGTGCTCGACACGATCTTCGGCGGAACCTCCTCGTCGCGGCTGTTTCAGGAGGTCCGGGAGCGGCGCGGCCTTGCCTACGCCGTCTACTCCTTCACCAGCGCCTACCAGGACACCGGCCAGGTCGGGCTCTACGTCGGCACCCGGGCCGACAACCTCGTGAAGGCCCTGGCGGTGGTGGGGTCAGAGCTTTCCCGGGCCCGCGAGGAGCCGGCCACGGCCGAGGAACTGGTCCGCGCCAAGGAGAACCTCAAGGGACGGGTGGTCCTGGCCCTGGAGTCGACCGGAGCGCGGATGAACCGCCTCGGCTCCGAGATCCTCGGCGGAGCACCGCTGATGTCGATCGACGAGCTGGTGGCGCGGATCGATGCCGTCACGCTAGAGGACCTCGCCGAGCTGACCTCCGAGCTGTGGGCGCCCGAGCGGCTGTCGGCGGCCGGTATCGGCCCAGACCAGAGCCGCTTCGAGGAGGCGCTGGGCGGGGTCGGGCCGGCGCTCGTCGAGACCTAGTGGGGGACCGGTAGTGGCCGGTCGGATCCGAGTCGCCGTCGCCGGGGCGGCCGGGAGGATGGGGGCCACCGTCTGCGACGCGGTCGGCGGCGCCGAGGACATGGAGCTCGTGGCGCGGGTCGACCCGGCGCTCGGTTCGTCGCTGGACGACGCGCTCGAGCACAGTCCGCAGGTCCTGGTCGACTTCACCCTCCCCGGAACCGCCCTGGCCAACGCTCGCCAGGCCGTGGCTGCCGGCACGCACGTGGTGATCGGCACCACCGGGTTCGACCCCGCCGAGCTCGACGATCTGCGCGGCGCCGCCGCCAACGTGTTCGTGGCTCCCAACTTCGCCATCGGCGCCGTTTTGATGATGCAGTTCGCGGCCCAGGCCGCCAAGCACATGCGCTCGGCGGAGATCATCGAGCTCCACCACGACGGCAAGGTCGACAGGCCGAGCGGGACCGCCGCCCGGACCGCTTCGCTGATGGCCCAGGCAACGGGTTCAGATCGGCCCGAGGTGCCGATTCACTCGGTGCGGCTACCCGGACTGGTCGCCCACCAGGAGGTGATCCTGGGTGACGTCGGCCAGACGCTGACCATCCGCCACGACTCGATCGACCGCGAGTCGTTCATGCCCGGGGTGTTGCTCGCGGTGCGCAAGGTTGGCGCTTTGACCGAGTCCCCCGTCGTCGGCCTGGAGCGGCTGCTCTAACGCCTCCGACGTTCGCGCCCGCGCTCGGGCGAGCCTCATACCCCGGCCGAGCGCCGAGTCGCCTCCGCGGCCAGCTCGGCGCGGGTCCCGGTGCCGAGCTTGGCGAAGATGTGTGACAGGTGGACCTTGACGGTCCCGCGGGTGATGAACATCCGCTCGCCGATCTGTGGGTTGGTCAGCCCCTGCGCGACCAGCGCCACCACCCGCCGCTCGGTGGGGGTGAGGCTCTCCCAACCGCGGGCCGGCCGTTTACGCTCGCCGCGGGCGTGGCGCATCCAGGTCACCGCCTCCGTCGCTGAGAGGGCCTCGCCTTCCCGGTGGGCCGCGGCGAATCCCTGATCGCCGAGAGCCTCGCGCAACGTGTCCTGCAGCCGGGCGAAGCCAGGAGCGTCAGGACCCCAGCGCTCGAGCCCGAGCTCGGAGCGGGCGCGCTGGGCAGCGCCCAGTATCCGGGCCGCCTCGTCGAAGCTCTCGACCCCGGCGGCAACCTCGGCCAGCGCGTCGAAGGTCCCGGGCAGGTAGATCCTCATGTCGTACTGCACGCGGAGCGCCAGGGCCTCCTGAAGCACCGACTCGGCGCGCTCCCAGTCCGCCCGCGCGGCCGCCAGCCGCCCCAGGGTCTCCCTGGCCGTGGCCGCCACCATCGGCGTCCCGATCCGCTCCGCCAGGGCCAGCGCTTCGTTGGCCCGCTGCTCGGCACCGGCCGGGTCGCCGGCGATACGCAGGACATCGGCCAGGTTGGTGAGACCGCTGGCCAGCAGGTAGCCACCGTCCATACCGCTGGCCACCAGCGGCTCGAGCGTGGCCCGGGCCTGGGCAACCTCGCCCACGGCAGCGCGTGCCGGAGCCAGGAAGTACTCGGTGTAGGCCAGGGCCAGGCCGGCACCGGCGGTGATCGCGCGGGCCCGCGTCGGCTCCAGCCGCGCCACCGCGGCCCGCGGATCTCCGCTGGCCAGCTCCAGCGACGCGATGAAGCAGTTGGCGAGCGCCTCGGTGGAGGGCTCGCCGGCGGCGCGGGAGAACTCGAGTGCGCGGGCGGTGAACTTGGTCAGCTGTTCGCGGTCGCCGGCCATCCATGGTCTGAAGCACCGGCCCAGCCAATGCCAGGCGCGAAGCTCGAGGTATCCCCGCTGTTCGCTGAGCGGCAGCATCTCGGCCAGGAGGCGCTCGGCCTGGTCGATCTCGAGCCGGAAGAGGTGGCGGTAGACGAGGTTCATGTCGGAGCTGAGCATCGCCCAGTCGTCGCCGCTGACCTCGCCGAGCTGGCGCCCGCGCTCGCTGGTCACCCGGCAGGAGTCGGGGTCGCTGAACAGCTCGATCCAGCCGAGCATTGTCAGCACCCGTGCCAGCGTCGACTGGTCGCCGACCAGCTCGGCCATCTCCCGGGCGCCATCCAGGGCCGAGAGCCCCGTCTCGATGTTGACTGCCCAGGCGGCCAGGTAGCCGCGTCCCCACAGCGCCTTGGCCCGCAGCGAAGATGGCTGGGGATCGGCGGCATCGAGCGCCACGGCGAAGCCCCGTTCGGCCGGCAGGAAGTAGCCGCGCAGCTTCCACCAGAAGGTCAGCGCGACGCAGATCCGAAGCGCCCGCTCTGCGTCGCTCTCCACCGCGTGCTCGAGTGCGGCGGCGAGGTTGGCGGCCTCGGCGTCGAGAACCTGCAGCCACTGCTGCTGGCCCGGGCCGTGCAGCTGGGGGGCCACGCGCTCGGCGAGGTCCAGTAGGGCATCTCGGTGGCTGTCCCGGGCGCAAGCGGCCTCCCCGGCCTCGATCAGCCGCTCGAGACCGTACTGGCGAACTGTCTCCAGCAGCCGGTAGCGGACGGTGCCGGAACGCTCCTCGGCCACCACCAGTGACTTGTCGACCAGCGAGGCCAGGAGGTCGAGCACCGCCATCGGCTCGATCGCGTCGTGTGAGCCGACCGCCTCGGCGAGGTCGAGGGTGAACCCGCCCGCGAACACGCTGAGCCGCCGGAGCAGCGTCCGCTCCCGCGCATCGAGCAGCTCGTGGCTCCAATCGACCGAGGCACGCAGCGTCTGCTGGCGCGGGAGCGCGGTCCGCGTGCCGCCGGTGAGCAGCCGGAAGCGGTCACCGAGGCCGGCGGCGATCTGCTCGGCGGCCAGCATCCGAACCCGGGCCGCCGCGAGCTCGATCGCCAGCGGCAGACCGTCGAGCTCATGGCAGATCTGAGCCACGGCGGGGGCGTTGCGATCGGTGATGGCGAAGTTGGGGCGGGCCTTTCGAGCGCGCTCGATGAACAGCCGCACCGCGTCGGATTGACCGAGGATGTCCAGCGCCTCGGGCTGTCGGTCGGGCGCCGGGAGCGACAGGGAGGGGACCCGCCAGTCGGTCTCGCCGGCGATGCCCAGCGGCGTCCGGCTGGTGGCGATCACAGTGACGTCGGGGCACGCGTGTAAGAGTGCCTCGGCCGTTTCGGCGCTGGCGGCGAGGACGTGCTCGCAGTTGTCGAGCACGACCAGCGCGCGGGACCCCGAAAGGTGGGCACAGCTGGCCTGCAGTGCCGTGACCAGCGGCAGCGGCCGAACACCAAGGGCGCCGGCCAGCACGTCTGACACCAGCTGGGGGTCGGTCAACGGCGCCAGGTCGACCCACCACGCCCCGTCCGGGAAATGCTCCAGCGCGTCGGCGGCGATCTGAAGCGCCAGCCGGGTCTTTCCCGCCCCGCCGGCGCCGGTCAGGGTCAGCAGCCGCGTGTCGGCCAGGGCGCCGCGCAGCTCGTCGAGCTCACGGCCGCGCCCCACGAAGCTGGTCAGCTGGTCAGGGAGGTTGTTGGGGAACGCGTCCAGCGAGCGCAGCGTCCCGTCATCGTCGTCGAGATCGGGGTGCACGAGCGCGAACACGTGCTCGGGTCGACCCAGATCCCGCAGCCGGTGGACGCCGCAGTCGACGAGGTCGGCCGACTCCGGCAGCCGATCGACGACAAGGTCGCGCGTGGCCCGGGAGAGCAGTGTCTGGCCGCCGCGGGCGATTGCCCGCAGGCGGGCGCAGCGCGACAGCGCGACGCCGAAGTAGTTGCCCTCGTCTCGCAGCTGGGCGTCGGCGGTGTGAAGCGCGATCCTCACCCGCAGCTCGATCCCGTCGGCCCGGGGCGTGTGCAGCTCGCGCTGGGCGGCCAGCGCCGCGGCGACGGCATCGGCGGCCCGCGAGAAGGCGCCGACGACACTGTCGCCTTCGCCCTGCTCCACCGGGCGGACGCCGTCGTGACCGGTGATCGTGCGGTCCAGGACGGAATACATCTCGGCTACTGCACCACCCATGCGATCCGGAATCTGCGACCACATGCGCGTGGAGCCCTCGACGTCTGAGAGCAGGAACGTCACCGTGCCCGCCGGCAGCGCGAACCGCGACCCGGCCCCGGCCGCCGACGGCTCACCCCACATCAGCGGTGGACCGATGGCAGTCATGGCCAGACCGTACTTCCGGCCGGTGGCTCATACATCTGCCAGATGGCATATCTCAGCCAGCGAGCCTACGCGTCGCGGCGGTTGGCCGCCGCGATCGCCGCGCGGGCGAGCCCCACGTACCACTCGGCGACGTCCTCACGCGGCACGTCGCGGTGATTCAGCCACCAGTTGGCCAGCGCCTCGCCGGCGCCGACGATCGCCTCGGCGATGCCCTCGGAGGCCGGTGCCGCGAGCCCCCAGCGCCAGCTGCCGCCGCCCTCGAGCATCCGCCGCACCTCGTCCACGATCTCCGCCCGCAGCTGGGCCACCTGCTCGGCCACCGGCCGGCTGGTGTTGAGCTCGCGAAACAGCACCGTCCAGCCGTTGCCGTGCTCCTCCACGAAGGCCAGAAACTCCCCAATCACCGCCCGCAGACGGTCGCCCTCGTCCACGCTGTCGGCGCCGACCAGCCGCTGCACGAGCTCTCCGCCGGTGCGCTCGATGTAGGTCAGATACAGCCCCTCCTTGGAGCCGAAGTAGGCGTACAGCATCGGTTTGGAGACCCCGGCGAGATCGGCGATCCCGTCCATCGAAGCGCGCTCGTAGCCACCGTCGGCGAAAACCTCACCGGCGACCTGGAGAATCAATTGCTCGCGGACCGAGCGCGGCATGCCTCGCGTACCCGCCGGCCGCTCCGGCGGCCGACGACCTGTCCGGGCTGTGAGATCACGACTCGACATTTTGGTGTAAGAATCGAGCCAGCCGGATATTACTCTCGAGTAGGAACGTATGCCAGAGACAGGAGCAACGCCGAATGTGCACCCGGTCCAGCGCCGGGTCCTGCGCGCTCTTGCCGCGCTGAGCTCGCCCTTGCTCCCCGACGACTACCTCGAGCTCGTCAATCCACTCTGGTCGACCCGCGAGCTGCGGGGGCGCGTCGAAGAGATCAACCGCGAGACCGAGGACGCCGCCACGGTCCTGATCAAGCCCGGCTACCGCTGGGGCGGCCACCGGCCGGGGCAGTACCTGCGGATCGGGCTGGACATCGAGGGGGTTCGCCATTGGCGCGCCTACTCGCTGACCTCAGACCCCGCCCGTCCTGACGGCCTGATCAGCATCACGGTCAAGAATGTCGACGAGGGGAAGGTTTCGCCGTACCTGGTCAGGCGCGGTCGGCCCGGGACGATCGTCTCGCTCGGCGGGGTGGAGGGCGAGTTTCTACTTCCCGATCCGGTGCCCGAGAAGCTCCTGTTCATCAGCGCCGGCAGCGGCATCACGCCGATCATGAGCATGCTGCGCCACCTGGACCAGTGCGACAAGCTCGGCGACGTGGCGCTGCTGCATTCGGCCCGGCACGCCGACGAGGTGATCTTCGGCGACGAGTTGCGCTCGCTGGCGCAGCGTCACGAGCAGTTCGCCCTGCACGAGCAGCACACCGCCGACCACGGGCGCATGGGTCCCACCGACCTCGAGCGGTTGTGCCCCGATTGGATGCAGCGCGAGACGTTCATCTCCGGGCCCAACGAGATGCTCGACGACTTCTCCGAGCACTACAAGCAGGCCGGGGTCACCGAGCGGCTGCATATGGAGCGCTTCCAGCCCAAGCTCGGGCTCGGTGACGGTGACGAGGGCGAAGGGGGGACCATCAAGTTCCTCAAGTCCGACTGCGAGACCGAATCCGACGGCAGCCAGCCGATCCTCGTTGCCGGCGAGGAGGCGGGGCTCGACCTCCCCTACGGGTGCCGGGAGGGGATCTGCCATACCTGTGTCGGCGAGCTTCGCTCCGGCCGCGTCCGGGACCTGCGCAACGGCAACGTCAGCGGGCAGGAGGGCGAAGTGATCCGGACCTGCATCAACGCCCCCGAGGGCCCGGTCGAGATCGAGCTTTGACACCCCACGACTAGGAGGATCAATGACCACCGCGACCCAGAACGGCAGCGGTCCAGCCGCCTCGGCCGCAGAAGAGCGACCCGAGAATCCGCTGCGCCGGCTCAGCCCGGAGCAGATCGAGCAGCTGGGCAAGGAGTTCGACGAGCTACACGAGCAGGTCAAATCAGACCTTGGCGACCGCGACGCTCGCTACATCCGCTCGATGATCGCTCTGCAGCGGCGGCTGGCGCTGCTCGGCCGCGCTGAGCTGATCGCTTCCCGCTGGCGCGCGCCGTGGCTGCTCGGAGCCGCCACCCTGGGCATGGCGAAGATCCTCGAGAACATGGAGATCGGGCACAACGTCCTGCACGGCCAATGGGACTGGATGAACGACCCGGTGATCAACTCGCGCGCCTGGGACTGGGACACCGCGTCCACCGCGGAGGCCTGGCGCCACTCGCACAACTACATCCACCACACCTACACCAACATCATCGGCAAGGACCGCGACCTCGGCTACGAGATCATGCGGATCGATCCGGCTCAGAGCTGGCACCCGTTCTATCTGCTGCAGCCGTTCTACAACATCCTGCTGGCGATGCTGTTCGAGTGGGGGGTGGCGGTCCACGACCTCAACTTCACCGCCATCCGGGCCGGCGAGAAGGACGGCAAGCAGGTGCTCAAGGAGCTGCGCGGGATCGCCGGCAAGGCACGAACTCAGATCGTCAAGGACTACATCGCCTGGCCGCTGATCAGCGGTCTCGTGATGACCGCGATCGAAGCCGGGGTGCTGAGCGCCAGGTCGCGCGACATCGGTTCGGCCAAGGGGATCAAGCGCCGTGCCCAGCGTGTCGCTCGCAAGGCGCGCCGATCCGCACCGGGCGGCAATCAGAGCCTGCTCTCGCAGCTGATCGCGCGGCGCTCGTTCCGGGACCCGTTCGTGCGCACGCTGACCGCCGACGTCGTCGCCAACCTGATCCGCAATGTCTGGTCCTACGCGATCATCTTCTGCGGACACTTCCCCGATCAGACCTACACGTTCACCGAGGAAGACACCCAGGACGAGACCCGCGGGGCCTGGTACCTGCGCCAGCTGGTGGGCGCTGCCAACATCGACGGCGGACCGATGTTTCACGTGATCAGCGGCAACCTCGGCTACCAGGTCGAGCATCACCTCTACCCCGACATGCCGAGCACCCGCTACGGGGAGATCGCCCCCAAGGTGCGCGAGATCTGCGAGCGCTACGGCCTTCCCTACAACTCGGGACCGTTCCATCAGCAGCTGGGGATGGTGCAGCGCACGATTCTGCGTCTCGCCTTCCCGGGTGGCAAGGCGCGGCCCAAGCCCGGGCCCTATGAGGGTCCGCGCTACCGCGGCAAGGGCGAGCACGAGGTCGAAGCGCTCAGCCAGGCCGCGTAGGAATATCGCTGCGCCGAGGTCCTTGCGCCTCGGCGCGGCCAATCGCCGGGGTTCCCGGGCTCGGGGACCGGTTCGTCGCCTGGCACCGCAAAAGTCCCAACGCGTCGTTGTGAGCGGTCGATTGGGACGTTTGCCGCCTGGCGCGGTGCAAACGTCCCAACGCGTGCGCCGCGACCGGTTGATCGGGACGTTGCAGCGATTGCTGGACCCGGTATCTCAGAACCGGGCCGGGCTATGAGCTCAGCGCTAGCGGCTCCGATACGGTTCCCTGCCGATGTCGATCGACGTCAGCCCCGTCCACGGCTACGGCGACCTGCGGGAGTTCGTCGCGCTGCCGTTTCGCCTGCACCGCGGGACCCCCTGGATCCCGCCGCTCAAGCTCGAGCGCTACATCTTCCTGACCCGGCGGCTGAACCCGTTCTTCACCCACGGCCAGGCCGCCTATTTCCTGGCTCGCCGCGACGGCCGGGTGGTGGGCCGGATAACCGCCCAGGTCGACTACGACTTCAACCAGTTTCACAACAGCCGCTGGGGGAACTTCGGCTTTCTCGAGTTCGAGGACGACCCCGTGGTGCTGCGTGAGCTGCTCGATGCCGCCGCCGGCTGGCTGTCGGCCCGGGGCTGTGACCGGATGGTGGGTCCGATGGACTTTCAGCTCAACGACGAGGCCGGACTGCTGATCGAAGGCTTCGAGCACGAGCCGATGATCAAGCAGCCCTGGCATCCGCCGCACTACCAGCGCCGCTGCGAGGAGGCCGGCCTGGGCAAGGCGATGGACCTGTTCAGCTGGGATCTGTCGATCGCCGATCGCGAGCGCATGAACCCGGTCCTGCCCAAGATCGCCGAGCGGGCGATCAGCAAGCACAAGATCACGATCCGCAAGATGGATCGCCGCCACCTGCGGCGCGAGCTCGACGAGTTCGCCGACGTGTACAACGCGGCGTGGTCTCGCAACTGGGGCTTCGCGCCGTATTCCAAGGCCGACCTCGACGCCCTGGCCATCGAGCTGGGGCTCGTCTACTCCCGGGAGTGGTTCATGATCGCCGAGCAGGAGGGCAAGACGATCGCGATGGCGATCACGATCCCCGACATCCATCAGGTCTACAAGAAGATGCAGGGCCGGCTCTTGCCTCTGGGCTGGCTTTACTACCTGAGGCGGACACAGATCATCGACCGGGTGCGGGTCGGGTTCCTCGGCGTCCTGCCCGAGTATCAGCACACCGGCGTGGCGGCGGCGCTCTACATCGAGCACTTCGACGTGGCGGCCCGGACGCGCCAGCGTGCCGGCGAGGCGAGCTGGATCCTCGAGAGCAATTCCGCCATGAACCGGGGCCTGGAAGCCATGGGTGGCCGGATCGTCAAGCGCTGGCGGGTCTACGAGCGGCCGCTGCGGGCCAGTGGTTACGACGGGTGACGGTGCGATAATGGGCGCGATGGCCCAGAACTTCGGCGCGATCCTGACGGCGATGGTCACTCCGTTCGACGCTCAGGGGCGCGTCGACGAAGAGGCCGCGGTCGGGCTGATGCACCATCTGGTCGATCACGGCTCCGACGGCCTTGTCGTCTGCGGCACCACCGGGGAGTCCGCAACGCTCGACGACCAGGAGCACCTGGGAGTGATCGCGCTGGCGGCCCGGGAGATGCGCGGCCGCTGCACGATCATCGCCGGCGTCGGCTCCAACGACACCCGGCACGCGGTCCGTCTCACCGAGCGGGCCTCAGCACTGGGCGTCGACGGGCTGTTGGCGGTCAACCCGTACTACAACCGCCCCAGCCGGCGGGGCATCGTCGCGCACTACCGGGAGGTGGTCAGAGCCACCGATCTGCCGATCCTGCTCTACAACATCCCCCAGCGCACAGCGTCCGACATGCCCAACGACCTGCTCGCCGAGCTGGCCCAGCTCGACAACCTCGTCGGGGTCAAACAGGCCAATCCCGCCAATCTCGCGCCGGTCGACGGGATGATGATCTACGCCGGCAACGACGACATGCTGGCCGATGTCCTGGACCTCGGTGAGCCGGGCGGCATCCTCACCGGGAGCCACCTGTTCGGCGAGGAGATGCACCGGATGGTCGACGAGCCCGAGCACCGGCGCGAGATCGACGCCTCGCTGCAGGATGTCTACCGGGACCTGGCGGTCGCTCCGGCGGCGTGCAGCCTCAAGGCGGCGCTCGAGCTGTTGGGGATCCCGGCGGGGAGGCCTCGCCTCCCGTACGTCGAGCTGGACGCGCACGAGCTTGAGACGGTGCGCGCCATGCTCGAGCGCCACGGACTGCTCTTGACCACCGCGTGAGCTGGGTTAGCGTCCCGCTGGTGGCCGCCTCGTGAACGGGGGCCGGCTCCGCGTCCTACCGCTGGGGGGCCTCGGCGAGATCGGCAAGAACATGACCGTGGTCGAGTACGAGGGCCGGATCGTCGTGGTCGACACCGGCCTGCGCTTCCCGACCACCGACATGCTGGGGATCGACCTGGTGCTGCCGGACTTCAGTTACCTGCGCGAACGGGCCCAGGACATCGAGGCGATCGTCGTCACCCACGGCCATGAGGACCATGTCGGGGCGCTTCCCTGGGTGCTGCGTGAGCTCGGCGCCTCGATTCCCGTCTACGGCGGTCCTCTGACGATCGCCATGGCGCGCTCAAAGCTCGACGAGCACCACCTCCGCGAGGTCGAGCTCGATGATCTGGACACCGGCGAGCAGCTGGCGCTGGGGCCGTTTTCGCTGGAGCTGATCCACATGACCCACTCGATTCCGGACTCGTGCGCGGTGGCGCTGGGAACCGAGCTGGGAACCGTGCTGCTGACCGGCGACTACAAGTTCGATCAGACCCCCGTTGATGGGCCTCCCGCCGACGTGTCGCGTCTGGCCGAGCTGGGGTCAGAGGGGGTGCTGTTGCTGTGCGGAGACTCCACCAACGCCGACAGGCCCGGATTCTCGCCCTCCGAGCGCGACGTCGGCCCGCACCTTGAGGAGGTCTTCGGCCGGGCCGATGGGCGGATCATCGTCACCAGCTTCGCCTCCAACATCCATCGTGTCCAGCAGGTGATGGACGCTGCCGCCGCCCTCGGGCGCAAGGTCGCGCTGGTGGGCCGCTCGATGCGCAAGAACGTCAACATCGGGCGCTCGCTGGGTCACATCGAGGTGCCCGAGGGGATGATGATCCAGCCCCACGAGGTGGAGGATTGGCCCGATCACAAGATCGTGGTGATCTCGACCGGAAGCCAGGGCGAGCCGCTGTCGGCGCTGCGCCGGATGGCATACAACGACCACCGTCAGATCACCCTGCGCGGCGGCGACACGGTCGTCTTCTCGGCCACCCCGATTCCGGGCAACGAGCGGGCCGTGGGGGAGACCGTGGACCGGCTCTACCACATCGGTTGCACCGTGATCACGCCGCGCGAGGCCCCGATTCACGCCTCCGGCCACGGCTTCGTCGAGGAGCTCAAGCTGATGCTCAACCTGGTCCGCCCCCGTTACGTGATGCCGGTGCACGGCGACCACAAGCGGATCCACCTGCACGCCGAGCTCGCCGACGCAGTGGGAATCGAGCCCGAGGCTGTGTTCCAGGGCGAGAACGGGCTTCCGCTCGAGCTCAGCTCCGCCGGTGCTCGCTTCGGCGAGCCCGAGCGAGCCGGGATGATCTTCGTCGACGGAGTCGACATCGGAGACCCCGCCGACGTGGCTCTGCGCGATCGACGGATGCTGTCGGCGGACGGGATCTTCATCGTCGTGGCCACCGTCTCCGAGCAGACCGGAGAGTCGGTCGCCCCGCCCGAGGTGATCTTCCGCGGCGTCCCCTTCAGCGACCAGGCCGACGGACTGGTGGCTGAGATTCGCCGCGAGGTCGAGAGCTCGATCGGACGCGCCGCGCAGGACGGCGTACGCGAGATCGACCTGCTCCAGCAGCAGCTACACGACGACCTGGCTGAATTCGTCTACGAGCGGCTGCGGCGCCGGCCGATGGTCCTGCCGGTGGTTGTGGAGGTCTGATCGGCGGCCGGCGGCAATGGCGATTGCTCGGCTCTCGCTGCCGGAATGCGGATCACGAACCTGGTGCCGACGCCGGCGGCCGGCTGCTCCAGGGTGACGCTGCCGCCGTGTGAGTGCGCCACCGCGCGGACGATCGCCAGGCCAAGCCCCGACCCCCGGCCGCCGTCGCGACCGCCGCGCACGAAGCGCTCAAAGACGCGGCTCTCGAGCTCGGGCGAGATCCCCGGCCCGTCGTCCTGCACGACCACCACCGCGTCCCCGTTGACGCTCGCGGTGCTGGCGCTGACGCGGGTGCCCGGGGGGGTGTGGCGGACGGCGTTCTCGAGCAGGTTCAGCACCAGCCGGTGAAGCTCGTCGCGGACGCCCTCCACCACCACCGGCTCGGCGGCGATCGACAACTCGTGGTGCTCGGCCATCGGGCCGAGCTCCGAGGCGGCCTCGATCAGTACCTGCGACAGGTTGGTGGGGCGGTGCGGCTGGATCCGCCGCGCGTCGGCGCGGGCCAGCAGCAGCAGGTCGCCGACCAGCCGGCGCATCCGCCGCGTCGAGCGCAGCGCCGCCTCGGCGGTCTCGGCCTGCTCGCCGGCGAGTCCTTCGGTGAGCAGCTCGAGGTTGGCCAGCACGCTGGTCAGCGGCGTGCGCAGCTCGTGCGAGGCATCGGCGACGAACTCCCGCTGGCGGTCGAGCATCGCCTGGGTGTTGCTCCGCGCCGCATCGAGCGAGGCGAGCATCCCCTCCAGGGTTCGGGCCAGCTCGGCGATCTCGTCCTCGGCGATCGGGTGCGGCAGCGTCCCGGTCGCATCCCGGGTGCGCTCGATCTCGCGCGCCGCCTCGGTCAGCTCCACGATCGGGCGCATCGCCCGGGCCGAGACGAACAGCCCGGCCATCAGAGCGAGGATCGTCCCTCCCAGCACCCCGAGCAGCAGGAACACCTGGACGCGGGCCAGGGTGTGGTCGACGTCGGACAGGGGGCGCGCGTAGAGCAGGGTGACGGTGCCGATCGGCTTGACCTCGAGCTCGCGGACGGCGACCCGGTAGCTGGACTGGGTGAAGGTCCCCGCCGTCTGCTGCGGGGCGCCGCTGAACAGGGATGGCGCCAGCCGCGCCTTGGTGCCCCTGATCGAGCTCTGCGTGCAGAGCAGGCTCCCGTCGCTGGAATCGAAGATCCTGATCTGAGCGTGCTCGGCGCTGGCGTAGTCGCTGAGGTGAACGGTGGTCCGGTTGCAGTTCAGGACCCCGTTGGGGAGGAACTTCAGGTTGTGGTTGAGCTCGGTGTAGAGCTGGTCGACGGCCGAGCGGACCTCGTCGTTGAACTGCCCTCTGACCTGGCGGCTGGTCAGCGTGCCCACGATCCCCGCAAAGCCGGCCAGGATCACCAGCGTCAGGGCCGCCGAGCCGCCGGCCAGGCGCCAGCGGATCGGCACCCGCCTATACGCGGAGAACGTAACCCGCGCCGCGGATCGTATGAAGGAGCCGGGGCTCTCCACCAGCCTCAAGCTTTCGTCGTAGGTTGGATACGAACACCTCGATCGTATTCGTCATCGAGAACGGGTCATAGCCCCACACCTCGTCGAGCAGGCGCTGGCGGGAGATCACGATCCGCTCGTTGCGCATCAGATATTCCAGCAGCTCGAATTCGCGCTGCGTGAGATCGACTGTGCGCTCGCCGCGGACCACCTCGTGGGTGTCGGGGTTGAGCTTCAGATCGCCGACGCCGAGGTGGGCCTGGCCGCGAGGTGGCCGGCGGCGCAGCAGGGCCCGCAGGCGGGCCAGCAGCTCCTGGCGCTCAAACGGCTTGACCAGATAGTCATCGGCCCCCGAGTCAAGCCCCTCCACCCGGGACTCCACGGCGTCGCGGGCCGTCAGCACGAGGATCGGGACGTCGTCGTCGCGGTCGCGCAGCCGGCGAGCCACCTCCAGCCCGTCCAGCCCCGGCAGACCGAGGTCCAGGATCACCAGGTCGGGCAGGAACCCGTGTGCGTGGTCGAGCGCCTGTTCCCCGTCATCGGCCACCCTCACCTCGTAGCCCTCCATCCTCAACGACCGCTTGAGCACCTGCGCGATCGCGTCGTCGTCCTCGACAACCAACACGCGGGGCTGGCGCTCGTAATCCGCCATCGGTGCGCAGATGGTAGGACCATCGGAGGCGGCCCGGGACCGGTTGACAGCGGCAGGAGGAGCGTCCCGGCCGTCGAAGCCACCTGTTCGGACATGGCCACCAGCCAGAAGCGCAAGCCGACCCGGAAAAAGCCGCCCCCCAAGCGGGCCCGGCGCTCGCTGCTGGCGAGTCGTCCCTCGCTGCCGAGGCTCGAGTTCGAGCCCCATCACGTCGACATCCTCGGCCTGGCGCTGATCGCGATCGGGATCTTCCTCGGTGGGGTCGCGTATCTGCACTGGGCCGGCGGAACCCTCGGCGAGGGAGCCGTGACCGCCACCAAGTTCGCCTTCGGCGCCCTCGGCTATGCCGTCCCGGCGGTACTGGTGGCCGGTGGGGCGATGATCCTGATCCGCGAGCTTCGTCCCCCGGCCCGGCCGATGCGGACCGGACTGATCTGCCTGCTGGCCGCGCTCACCCTCGCCCTGGCCGCGGGGACACTCGGGCTGGGGCCCGGCCGGGCGCCGGCGGCCGACTTCTGGCTGGCCTCGAGCTTCGAGCGCCGTGGCGGCGCACTGGGCCAGGGCGAGCTGTGGATCAGCTCGCACCTGCTCTCCTCGGCGGGCGCCGACATCCTGGCCGTGTTCCTGCTCCTGGCCGGGCTGATCCTGGTCACCGGCGCGACCCTGGCCGGGGTGATGCGAGCCACCGGGGCGCGCATGCTGGGCACCGGGCGAGCGCTGCGCCGCTCCACCGAGGAGCTGGCCGCCACCGTGGGCCGGCGGCCGGCCACCGCGGCAGCGCGGTCGCGCGTCGGCGGGGATCCGGACCGGGAGGCCGATGGGTACCGTGACGCCGAGGGGAGCCGGGAGGCTCAGGGCGAGGAGCTGCTGCTCCCGCCAGAGCCAGACACCGACGAGCTGATCGTCCGCGCCACCCACGTCGAGGCGCCGCCGATCCACACCTCGGAAGAGGAGGGGGTCGCCGTCGAGGATCCGCAGCCGGATGCCGGCTCCGGGACGGGACGCGACTCGCTCGAGCCTGGCCGCGGGGCCGAGTCCGAAACGGCATCGGGTCCGGTCGTGTCAGCGGCCGATCTCACTCCCCAGGGCCGTTACCGCGCCTCGATCACCGACGATCCCGAGTTCGAGTGGCGCGTTCCGGGTCCGCGCTTTCTGACTCGCTCCACCGGCGAGGCCGCCAAGCCCGACACCGCCGGGCAGGAGCAGGTGGCCCGGACGCTGGTCGAGACCCTCGGTCACTTCGGAATCGAGGCGAAGGTCGTCGGGCGCGTCACCGGGCCCCACATCACGCGCTACGAGCTGCGCCTGGCCCCGGGCATCAAGGTCGCCAAGGTCGCCCAGCTCAAGGACGACCTGGCCTACGCGCTGGCCGCCACCGACATCCGGATCCTCGCCCCGATCCCGGGCAAGCAGGCGGTTGGGGTCGAAGTTCCCAACGCCCGGCGACGGATCGTCCACCTCGGCGACGTCTTCCAGGACCCCCCGCCTGACTGGTCGCCGCTGACCGTGTGGCTCGGCAAGGACATCGCCGGCCGGGCGATCGGGGCCGACCTGGCCAAGATGCCCCACCTGCTGGTGGCCGGGACCACCGGCGCCGGCAAGTCGGCGTGCGTCAACGCGATGCTGTCGAGCATCCTGCTGCGGGCCACCCCGCACGAGGTCCGAGTGGTGCTGGTCGATCCCAAGCAGGTCGAGCTCAACCACTACGAGTCGATTCCCCACCTGCTCACGCCGGTCATCACCAGTCCCCGGATGGCCGCCAACGCGCTGCAGAACCTGGTCAAGGAGATGGAGGATCGCTACCGGATCATGTCGCTGGCCCGGACCCGCAACCTGCCCGAGCTCAATCGGTCGCGGGTCAAGCGCGGCGACCCCGAGCTGCCCTACGTGCTGTGCGTGATCGACGAGCTGGCCGACCTGATGATGGTGGCGCCGGCCGACGTCGAGGACTCGATCATCCGCCTGGCTCAGAAGGCGCGGGCAGTCGGGATCCATCTCGTCCTGGCCACCCAGTCGCCGCGGGTCGACGTGATCACCGGGATGATCAAGGCCAACGTCCCCTCGCGGATCGCCTTCGCTGTCTCGAGCCAGACCGATTCCCGGGTGATCCTCGACCAGAATGGCGCCGAATCCCTGCTCGGCCAGGGCGACATGCTGTTCTCGCCCGTCGGCTCCCAGAAGCTCCAGCGGATCCAGGGCGCCTACATCGACGAGGAGCAGATCGCCGAGCTCACCGAGGCGTGGCGGCGTCAGGGCGAGCCCGAGTTCCACGAGGAGCTGCTCGAGGAGGTGGCTTCCGAGGATGACGCCGCGGGCGAGAACGAAGACGCGCTGAACGCCAACGAGGATCCGCTGCTGGAGGAGGCGATCGGGCTGGTGGCCCAGATGGGAACCGCTTCCACCTCGATGCTGCAGCGCCGGCTGCGGCTCGGCTACACGCGGGCCGGGCGGCTGATCGACATGCTCGAGCGACGCGGGATCATCTCCGGCTACGAGGGCTCCAAGCCGCGCCAGGTGCTGATCACCGAGGCCGACGTTCCGCGGATCCTGTCCCATCTCGCCGAGGCGGACTCCGCGGGTGGCCGTGGCGGCGGCGGTGGGGCGATCCCGGCCCCGGTGCCCGACCCGGGGCCCGGCGCCGAACTGAACGCGGAGGAGCTTTGAACCGCGTTTTGCGGCCCTTTTCGTGAAGCCCTGCGGCGCTAGCCTTAGCCGCGATGGCTGAAATCGGCGCCACGCTGCGGGAGGCGCGCATGCGCGCCAAGGTCGACATCAACGAGGTGGAGGCCCGGACGAAGATCCGCGCCAAATACCTGCGCGCGCTCGAGAACGAGGAGTGGGATCTGCTCCCCGGAGACGTCTACGTCAAGAGCTTTCTTCGCACCTACGGTGACTATCTCGGACTCGACACCCGCCAGCTCTTGGACGACTTCCGGCGCCGCTACGAGCGGCCCACCGACCACGAGCTGCGCCCGATCGCCCCTTTGGGGCGCGACCGCGAGCGCGAGCGCCGCCCGCGCGGACCGCTGATTCCGCCCTGGCTGCTGGTCGGCGTGGTGCTGGTGGGCGTGGTGGCCGCGCTGTACTTCGTCGGCAACGGCACCAAGAACAACAAGTCCACCACGTCAACCACGTCCACCGCCAAGGGGACCCGCCACCGCCATCACCGGCACCGTCAGGGCACGACCGCGGCGGCGGCCAAGCCGCACGCCGTCAAGCTGGAGCTGGTCCCCACCGGCCAGGTGTACGTGTGCCTGGTCAACGGCTCCGGCAAGCAGCTGATCCCTGGCCAGATATTCGACAGCGGGCAGACGATCCCGATCGAGAGCGCCAGCAAGCTCCTGCTCACCCTGGGTAACAACTCGGTCAAGATGAAGGTCAACGGCGCCGTGGTCCCGGTCTCACCGTCCTCGAGCTCGATCGGCTATGAGCTGGTGCCCGGCTCCAGCAAGCTGATCCCCACCGCAAAGCAGCCGCGCTGCGCATGAGCGATCCGAGGCCCGCATGACCGACGGCGTGGCGCTCACCCATCCATGGGCCCGATGACCGCCGCCGGGCCGCAGACCGGGGCCAGCGCTCCGCGCGCCGGGATCCTCGTCACCGGGACCGAGGTGCTCACCGGGATCATCTCCGACCGCAACGGCCCCTGGCTGTCGCAGCGCCTGCGGGATATCGGGGTCGATGCCGCGATGATCCAGATCGTCGGAGACCGGCCCGACGACCTGCTCGGCGCGCTGCGATCGATGGCCGACGCGGGCATGGCGGTGATAATCACCAGCGGCGGCCTGGGCCCCACCGCCGACGACCTCACGGCCGAGATCGTGGGCCGTTTCAGCGGCCGCGAGATGGTCCTCGACCCCGCCCTCGAGCAGCGCATCGCTGAGATCCTGGCCCCGATGATGAGACGGTGGCCGGGGCTCGACGAGGACGCGATCAGGCGCTCGAACCGCAAGCAGGCGGTGATCCCCCAGGGCGCGACTGTGCTTGAACCGGTGGGCACCGCTCCCGGACTGGTGGTGGCGCCCGGCGATGGGGCCTCCGGACCGACCGTGGTGGTGCTGCCCGGTCCACCGCGCGAGCTGCAGCCGATGTGGAAGGCGGCCACGGCAACCGAGGCCTTCAAGGCAGCGGTCGCTGGGGCGACCACCTACCGCCAGCAAATCGTCAGGCTGTTCGGGATCCCCGAGTCCGAGATCGCCAACACGCTGCGCGATGCCGAGACCGCCGGCCTCTCCCTGGATGCGCTGGAGATCACCACCTGCCTGCGCCGGGGAGAGATCGAGGTCGCGACGCGGTATGAGCCGCCCGCGCAGCCCGCCTACGACGCCTTCCTGGACTTCATCCGCTCGCGCCACCGGGACACGCTGTTCTCAGACGACGGTTCGACGATCGACGAGCAGGTGGCGGCGCTGCTGTCCGGCCACACCGTCGCGGTGGCCGAATCGTGCACCGGCGGGCTGATGGCCGGGCGGCTGACCGACCGGGCGGGATCCTCCGCCTACTTCCTCGGCGGCATCGTCGCCTACTCCAACGCGGCGAAGATCGCCCTGGTCGGGGTCGACGGCTCGCTGATCGAGCAGTTCGGAGCCGTCTCCACCGAGGTCGCCCAGGCCCTCGCCTCGGGTGCTGCCGCTCGCCTCGGGGCGGAGATCGGCATCGGGATCACCGGGATCGCCGGTCCCGGCGGTGGTAGCGCCGAGAAGCCGGTCGGGCTCGTCTGCATCTCGGTCTGTGACGCCGGCGGACGGCGGCTGACCCGCAGCACTCGCATGCCCGGCGGGCGCAGCGACATCCGCGACCGTTCGGTTACGGTCTCGATGCACCTGCTGAGGCGGTTGCTGATGGGCGAGAGCGACGATGCCTCCCGCGATGTCGGAGTGGCCTCCGGTACCGCGCCCCGGTGACCGTGGAGATCGCGCTTAGGTGAACTCGGGGGGCCCAGCGGGGGTGGCGCGACGGTGAGCGCTGAATCTGCGCGCCTGTTCGTCGCCCTCGAGCTGCCCCGGCCGGCCCGCGAGGGGCTCTGGCGCTGGGCCGGCGAGCACCTGCGGGGGATCACGGGGGTGCGGATCGTCGATCCCGCCGCCCTGCACGTGACGCTCTGCTTCCTGGGCTCGCGTCCCGTGTCCGAGATCGACCGCATCGCCGCAGAGTGCTCGGTGGTGGCCGATCAGGCTGCGGTCGCACTGGCCCTGGGAGCACCGCTGTGGTTGCCCCACCGGCGCCCCCGGGTGGTCGCGGTCGCACTCGAGGACCCCGGGGGCCGCCTCGCCGCGCTGCAGTCCCGGCTCTCGGACGCGCTTCAGGCCGCCGAGGTCTACGAGCCCGAGCGGCGGCCGTTCCTGGGTCACGTCACGATTGGCCGGATCGGCCGGACGGGCCGGGACGCCAAGGTCCGCGCGCGGGAACTCGTCGCGCCGGAGCCGGTGCGGTTCTCCGCCGGGACGGTGACCCTGTTTCGCTCTCGTACCGGGCGAGCGGGCGCCCGGTACGAGCCTCTGGCGAGCGTCCAGCTGCGCCGCTAGGCCGGCAGCTGAGTCTCGATCCACTTCTCCAGCGCCGGCCCGCTCTCGACGCTGGTGATCAGCGCATAGCGGATCCCCGGGCCGTGGTGGTAGCCGCCGTGGTAGAGGTACTCCGAATCCACCACCGCCTGTTGGTACCTCGGCAGCGCGATCCGCACCTCGGTTCCCTTGTCGAACTGGCCGCGCCGGACAACCAGTGAGCTCGAGTCGTCGTCGGTCAGCTCGAGCCACAGACGTACCACCCAGCCGTTCTCATCCGGGTTGTTGGCGGCGTTGTTGTTGTCCAGGTGAAGGCCCCAGCGGCACTCGCGCATCGTGTTGGGCTTCATCTTGAGCAGCTGGACACGCCCGAAGCGGGCTCCGATCGACTCGACGAACTGGACGATCGTGGGGCACTTCTGAGCGTTCTCGGTCCAGACGCCGT
Organism: Solirubrobacteraceae bacterium; assembly: GCA_036497115.1. GTDB lineage: Bacteria > Actinomycetota > Thermoleophilia > Solirubrobacterales > Solirubrobacteraceae > Palsa-465. Next base: position 106 of record DASXJY010000089.1, on the reverse strand, counting down.
CGAGGTCGGGCTTGCCGTAGGCCTCGAAACCCTTCAGCTCGAGCTCGCCGGTGCACGAGGTGATCGGCGCGAAGGTGGTGGCGTCATCGCTGGAGTACGTGGTGTA
>DASXJY010000088.1:0-12179 GCA_036497115.1 Solirubrobacteraceae bacterium | reverse complement strand
TCGGCATCGGCGGTGGCGTAGCGATCGATCACCGCGGCCGCCGGCTCGAGCCGCAGCGATTCCTCGATTGCCGCCTCGAGCGCAGCCGGATCGGTGCGGGCCCTGGCCAGCTCCCCGGGACGCTCGAGCAGCATCAGCGCGGCATTGGCGATCATCCCCTCGGTCGTCTCGATCCCACCGAACAGGAGCACCGCGGCGTTGGACACCACCTGGTCGGTCGTCAGCCCGGCTCCCGAGGCCGCCGCGGCCAGCAGCGACGAGCTGTCGCCACCGGCGATAACCGGCCGCAGCCGGGTGCGGAGCTCCGCGAAGGCGCGATCGCCGGCCTGGCTGCGCCCGCTTCCGGCGCTGATCCCGGTCACCGACGCGACGATCGCGTCATACCAGGTCAGCACGTCGCGAACCTCGTCTCGCGACAGGCCCAGCGCCCGGGTGACGATCCGGGCCGACATCGGTCCGGCAAACCCGCGACGCAGCTCGCCCGCGCCCGCGGGCGCCAACTCGTCGACCAGGCTCTCGGCCTCCTCGCCGGCGAGTTCGCCAAAGCGCTCGCTGACCTCCCGGGGCCGGAACGGGCCCACGAACGGCGTCCGGTGACGGGCGTGCTCGTCGCCGTCGAGGCTGAGCATGCTGGGGCCTATCACCTGCGCGGTCGAAAACCGCGGGTCATCGACGGTGAAGCTCCGCGAGTCCCGCATCGCCGCCAGCGCCAGGTCGTGGCGGGTGACCAGCCAGCCATCGAGGCTGGGCAGCCAGGAGACGGGCTCGTGTTCACGCAGGCGAGCCAGCACGGGGTGGGGGTCGCGGTCGAGCTGCTCCACGGTGACCGTGGCGCCGAGCGGAAAGCCGGCAGGCATGGGGCGATTGTGACGCGGTCACGGCTCGGCCGCCCCTCCCGACGGCGGCTGGCCACCCAGCGCGAACAGGTGGGAAATGAAGGCCGGACGATCGCGCTCGGGATGGAACGGGTCCAGGCCGTCCCGCAGGAGCACCCCGACCCGCTCGAGGTCGTAGAGCAGAGCCAGCTTCCCCGGCGGGTCATCCCATTCGCCCGAGTCGTAGCGCTCAGTCCAGGCGGCCAGCGCGGCCAGCGCCTCGACCTGGATCTCGTCCTCCCACCAAGCCGATCTGACCGCCAGCCGGTAGCGCTCCCGCAGCGCGCACACGTCGCTCCACAGCCGCTCGAACCACTGCCAGCGCTCCCGCGGATAGAGCTCGCGCCAGGTCAGCGGCCAGCGGTGACCGTTGGTCTCGGGAAAATCGCCTTCGTCCTCGCCGTCGCGATCGTCCGCCCAGCCGTCGGAGTCAGACCAGCTCACGACGCGCCCGCCAACTTGCGCAGCCGCCGGTCGGCGAACCACAGGCGCAGCCGCAGCACCGCCGGGGGAAGGCTCCCGTAGAGCAGCAGCGCATGCCCCTCGCGCAGCTGGCGCAGGGCCTCGGGGGCGACCAGCGGGCGCCGCCGCCGGCCGCTGGTGCGAGTGGTGCCGCCGGCCCCGAAGGTCCGGGTGGTCTCGCGCGACTCCTCCTCGCCGACCAGGCCGGCGAAGTAGCGCAGCGTGTCGAGATCGGCCACGCCCGGCAGCAGCATCCTGGCCCGGTGGCTGTTGACGACCGTCTCGGCCTGACGTCCGTAGCGGCTGCGGGCCTGGGCCAGGTCGTGGAAGATCGAGACCAGCTGGATGTTGTGGCTGGGCGCGGTGGAGGCGATCTCAGCCAGGTTGGGCAGCGGCGCCACGTTGCCGGCCTCGTCAAGGCACAGCAGCAGCCCGAGGGCGAGCTTGCCGCCGGCAATCGTCGCTCGCTCGTAGGCGCGGTCGACAATCTCCGACACCAGGGCCAGGAAGATCGGTCGCAGCAGCTTGGACGCCTTGGCGTCTCCGATCAGGTACAGGGTGGCCTTCTCGTCGAGCAGGCGATCGGCGTCGATCTGCGAGGACTGCGCCGAGCGCAGTACGCGGGCGAAGCGATACCCGCGCAGCAGCGCCTGGGCGGTCGCTTCGATCGAGGAGCGCGTGCGGTCGGCTTGGGACTCGAAGGCGCGCAGCGCATCGTACGCGGCGTAGGCGCCCTGTAGCTCGGTTTCGTTCCGCGCCGAGCCGGTCAGCCGGGTGACTGTCTCATACAGCTCGCGGGAGCCCTGGCCGTACGTCCACCGCACAACGTCGTCCATCGTCGAGCCGGTCGCCGCGGCGGTGAACAGGAGCGGAGCCAGCCGTTGCTCGGCGGCGATGGCCCAGAAGTCACCCCCCTCCACCCCGCGCTGGTCGAGCTCGCCAGCAGCGGCCAGGCGCCAGGCCACCTCCAGCGCCCCGTCCCAGGTACGCGCGCCCTGCAGCGGCGACCAGGTCTGTGAGGCCGCGCCGGAGAGCTCGAAGGGGTCGAATACGAACACGCTCCCCAAACTCCGGCGCCGCGCGACGGTGCTGGCCAGCAGATCGGTCTTGATCGACGAGGCCACCGCGGGCCCGTCCCACTCCAGCAGCGCCGGCACCGCCAGCCCGGCCGACTTGCCCGACTGCGGCGGCCCGAACGCCACCAGCGCGTGGCGCTCCTCGGCGTGCAGGAGCCTTCCGCGGTAGCGACCCAAGGCAAGCCTTCCCACGCGCCTGCCGGTTCCTCGCCGTCGCGCTCCGGCGTGCAGCCGACGCAACTCGCCGGTCCCGGCCCAGCGCGCTCCCTCACGGTTGCCGCGCATCGCCGCCCACAGGCCCGTGCGCGCGGCCACGCCGGCCAGTCCCGCCGTCGCCCCCGCCAGCAGTCCCAACGCGCCGTAGAAGCCGGCGGGTCCGGGAAGCTGGTGACGGACCGAGGGCGGCCAGGCCAGCGCGGGATGGGCCAGCCGGCCGGGCAGCCTGACCACCACCGACAGCAAGGCCGAGAACCGGACCCCCGGCCAGCCCCGGCCAAAGGCGGCGCCGGCTATCCCGCCCCACAGCCACAGCGCCAGCAGGAGCCCGAGTCCCAGCGCTATGACCGCCAGCATCGCGCCGTCGGAGATCCCGCTGCTCCGGTCGCGACTCACCGTTGGGTCCTCCCGCCGGTGACCTTCATCCCCGAGTCGGTATCGGTCAACTGGGCCTCCAGGCGCGAGCGGTAGTGCTGGACGACGAACGAGCGCGACCCGACGCGCCACAGGGCCTGCCCCGCGGAGAGCATCGAGATCAGCTCGGATTCGCTGTGCGACAGGCCGAGCAGAGTCCGGGTCAGGGGAACCTGGCTCTCGTCCTGGTGGTAGACGATGCGCGTCGAGGCGTCGGCGATCAGGCCCTCGGCGATCCGAGCCGCTCGTGACCCGGCGTCACCGGCGGCCTGCAGGTCGGCGAGCTTGTGCAGCACGACCAGGTTCATCACCCCGAACTGCCGCGCGAGCTTGAAGTTGGACTGAAACCACTCGCCGAGGCCAGCGTGCTGGACGATCTTCCACGACTCGTCGGCGACGTTGATCAGCCGCTCGCGACCGGGGCGCTCCGCGGTGCGAGCCAGCAGGGCGCTGATCCATGCCGTGGCACAGGCCATCAGGATCCCCACCGCGGGCGAGTCGCGCACCGCGTGCAGGTCGAGCACCAGCAGCTTGGCGTCGAGATCCAGGCCGGGTGTGGTGGGACCGTCGAACATCCCCCGCAGCGGTCCCTCGCAGAGATCCTGCAGCGCCAGCGCGGCTCGCCGCGCATCGCTGGCCAGATGGCCGGCAGTGGTCTGCAGCCGCTGCGCCATCTCGGACACGGGCGCAAACAGGACCGCGGCGATCTCCGGCAGCGTCGGTTCCGCCCCGCCGCCGGCTCGCACTGTGCGTAGCGCCTCGCGCAGTGCCGCCGCCTCGGCCTGGGTCAATGGCGCCCCCAACGCGGTCACGGTGATGGCCCGCAAGAGCTCCAGCTGGGCGTGCTCTTCAGGCCGTGAGGCGAGCGGGTTCAGCCGCACGCCGCCGCCCGGCACCAAGGAGATTGGCCTGACGCCGACGGCATCGCAGAGCGGCCCGTACTCGCGCTTGACGTCGAGCACGAAGGCGCGGCGTCCGAACAAGAGCATTCGCCACAACAGCGTCTTGACCAGCGCGCTCTTGCCCTGGCCGAGCTTGCCCAGCACGATCGCGTTGGGGTCGTCCAGGACGCCCTCGCTGTAGAGGACCCACGGGTCGTAACAGAACGCCCCGCCGCCGGAATCACGCCCGATGAACACCCCGCGCCCACCCAGTCCCCCCGCGTTGACGAACGGATAGATGGCCTGCGCGTGGCGTGTGGTGAAGCGATGGCCGGGTCGCTGCGCGGCTCGGATGCTCATCGCAGCCCTGGCACAGCGCCGCTCGGGCGGTCATCGCAGCCCCCGGCACAGCGGCAACGTGAACGTGAACGCGTCGGCCTGCTGGCCGTAGAGCCGGTGCAGCTCCAGCCGCGCCCGCGCCGCCTGGTCGAGGACCTCGGCGCAGGCGCGCCGGAGATCGTCGCGGTCGCGCCCCGAGACGGTCACGAAGCCGCTCAGCCTGACCTCGCCGTGGCCGGCGGCGAGCTCTGACTCGCGGCGCGCGGTGGCCTCGCGAGCCTGGCGCTGGCGCGCGGTCTCCGACTGGCCGAAGCGGCTGCGCAGATCGCGGTCGGCGCGGTCACGGGTGATCGCGGCCTCGACCTCCCGCGTCGACCGGGCCGCTGCGAGCGGCTCGAAAGTGACCGCCGCGGTACGCACCGAGCTGGAGTGCCCGAGCAGCGCGTCCATGAACATCGCCGAGACCTCGACCCGCGGCCACGCGCCGATCCAGTAGGTGGCGTGGACGGCGCCATCGCTGCGGTAGTGGTCCCAGGCCTCCCGGGACCCGAGTGGCCAGGCACCGGATTCGGCCAGACCGTCGCGCTGGGGATCGGCGGCGTCAAGGGCCGACAGCTCGCCCCGGGCATAGGGGTCAAACGCGGTCCGCAGCGCCCGCGCCAGCTGGCCCGCACTGAGGGCCCCGATCACCGTCACCTCGGCATCGCGGAGGCGCTGGGCGATCCGCTCGGTCTCGCGCACCAGCGACTCGGCGACAGCTTCGGCACCGCGGTCCCGGACGCGGCGGCCGTCGACCTGGATGGCCAGCAGGATCTCATGCTCCTGGGTGACGCGAGTCGTGGAGCCGATCAGCTCCAGGTAGGACTCGATCATCGGGGTTCCGCGCAGCGGCACGACCGGATCGCGCTCGGCGTGGACCCAGCGGGCCAGCTCGTCGCCCTGGGCCGGTGCGGTGCGCTCGATCCACTGAAGCCGCCTGATCGAGGTTGCCCCGGCCCCGGACAGGACCAGCCCCCACCGCGCCAGCCGGCGCTCCTGGGCTTCGGCGTCGAGCAGCCCGAAGGCCAGGACCCGGCACGCCAACACGGCGGTCAGCCGCCGCCCGGAGCGTTCCGACAGGGCCCCGATGGGGCGGTCCCGGTAGGCGGCCTGGACGATCCGCACGCCGTGTAGGCCGTCCGGCGGCGCCGGGTCAGGGCCCTCGAGTCCGGGCGGCCGGCGGTGGAGCAGGCCACGGGTGACGGTTCCCGCCCCCGGCGCCGGGGAGATCTGGCGGGCTCGGCGGCTCAGCCGGCGCACCGCGAACGTCGCCGCCACCGGTGCCCACTCCTGCGGGGTACGGCCGCCCAGCGGCGCAAAGCTGGCGGCAAGCGCTACCGCCACGATCGCCATCGCCAGCAGCGCGCCGCCGGCGGACGGCGTTTCGTCGAGCAGCACGATGGCCACCAGCGCCCCACCTGCGACCAGGCCGACCTGACCGGCCTGGATGGGCCCCAGCAGGCCCCGGCGCTCGAGCGGGCCAAACGTGTAGGTGATTCGCCGTTCACTCACAGGCCGCCGTCATCCGGCTCCTGGGCCGGGGGGAGGGGCTCGGTGTCCTGGGCCGGCTCCTGAGCCGCGGTGAGACCATCCGGCTCCTGAGCCGGGGGTAGCGGAGCGTCGTCCTGCGGCGGCTCGTCCGCTGGCGGTGCGGGAGGTGGATTCCCGGAAGCATCGTCGCACGGAGCACCGGAGCCGAAAGGTCCGTCCCGGTGCTGCCATTCCGCGCCGGGGGCGAGGGTCAGCTCGTCCGGGAGGTAGGAGATGAGCTGCTCCTTGGCCGAGGGTGCCTCGGGCGAGCCGGCGGTTTGGCTCGCCGTCGCGGCTGCGGCCGACGGGGAGGATCCGTTTTCGCCGGGGTCTGACGCGGCTGACGCCGCCGAGTCGGCTTTCGGTGCGACATCCTCCGAGCTGGCTTGACCGCTCGCCGATCCGTCGCCGGCGCCGACCGTCGCCTCGGACCCGACCTCAGCTTCAGTCGCGCCCCGATCGTGGTCGCGGTCCTGCGGACCGTCCAGACGCTCAACCGTGGCCCGAGCGACCGACTCCGCGGGCACCGAGCCGGACTCCGGCTGCGTGAGCAGCCGCCGCGACGGCTCGCGTCCCACCTCGGTTGCCGGCCAGGGCAGCGCACCCTGCGTCTGGCCCCGCAGGCCTCCGGCCGCGCCCGCCGCCAGCTCGTGCAGCGGCAGCAGCCGCAGGAGCGCCCAGGGAGAGAACGCGGCCAGCAGAACCAGGGTGGCCCCAGCGAGCATCTCGGTGATGCTGTTGGCGTCGTGGCCGATCGCGGCGCCCCCCAATGCCAGCACGGCCACGATCGCGAACTTCGACAAGATCAGGGCCACCAGCAGCTCGATCGCCCGGATAGCCCACACGCGGCGCGCCGGCCACACCAGGGCGGCGAAGAACAGCGGCAGCATCAGCACGATCACGTACACCGCGGCCGAGCGGATCAGCAACTCGCACCACAGCAAGATCGTCGCGGCGGCGGCCAGCATCCCGACGAAGAAGGCAATGAACGGTGAGTGGGTGACCAGGCTCAGCGCGCCGGCGCCGACACTCACCTTGGTCAAGAACTCGCCGTCGGCATTACCCGCGGCGCCCGAGACGATGTGCGAGAGCTCGTCGGAACCGGCCAGCAGCAGCGTGGTCAGCGGCGCCGCGATCCCCACCCCGATCATCCCCAGCGGCAAATACCCGAACACCGACCGCATCAGCATCGCCAGGTCCGAGCGAACCAGTGCCTGGATTGCCGCCGCGAACAGGAACGGCAGCGTGAGAAGCGCCGACACCCCGGCCATACGCCAGTAGAACGAGGAGAACCAGGTGCTGCCGAGGTGCGGCTTGGTAGTCGTGGAGATCACCGAGGCGGTCTCGCGCAACGCGAATCTGGCGCCGGCGTAGACCCAGGCCACGACCCCAGCCAGCGCGGCGGTGACCGTGACCGCCTTGCCCGCGGTGCTCCCGGTCAAGGTCTTCAGAGCACCGCCCAGGTGGCCACCGAGGAGCTTCTTGCCGGCGGCCAGGATCGTCTTTCCCTTGCCGGCGGCCGTACAGATCTTCCCCGCGACCCCATTGATCAGGCCGGCCACCGAGCAGATCGGGTTCGCCCGGGCGGGCTGCGGCGCGGCGCCGCACACCAAGACTGCGGCCACGGTCATCAGAACGATCGGCGCTGTCAGACGCGCGATCACTTTGCCGTCGTCCCCAGGTGCTGAAAGAAGTTGATCAGCCCAGGGGCGGCGCCGACGATCAGTGCCGCCGCACCCGAGATCAACGCCGCCATCCGACCGCGCCCGGCGTAGTGGTGGTTGTGGGTGTGGGAGGCCACCGCCCACAGGGCCGCCCCGACGAACGCGCCCAGCAGCGCGATCGCCAGCGCCCAGGCCTCGGCACCGTTGACGAGCTGCTGGAGAACGTTGCTCCCCGGCAATCCGTGCGGGTCAGGGTGAGCTGAGACTGCCGCGCTCGGCAGCTGCAAAACCCTCGTGAGCATCACCAACATCACTCCTCCTCCTCAAGTCCAATTGAGCCAACTGAGTGACCTGAACTCTAATGAGCTAAGGTGAAATGTGCTAGGTTGTTTTGTAAATAATTAGTCTCAGTTAGTCTCGAAAGGATGAGCGGCGATGGGAGAGGTCGTGGGCTTGGGCGTGGGCGTGAACGAGGACGAGGACGAGCTGGCGGCGCTCTACCGCGCGCTGGCGGGGCGGTTGCGGCAGATCGTCGGCGCCCGGGTTCACGCGCCGGATCCGGTGATCGAGGACGCCTGCCAGCTCGCCTGGATCAGGCTGATACGCCACCGGGCCCACGTGCGCCGCGAGACGGCGCTGGGCTGGCTGGCCACGACGGCGATGCGCGAGGCGTTCAGGCTGCTCCGGCACGATCGCCGTGTCGTGTCCCTGGATGACCTGGCCGAGGGGCCGGCGACGCCCGTGGCGCCGTCGGTCGACGAGCTGGCCGAGCAGCGGGCGCGGCTTGACACCATCGGGGGGCTGCCGGAGCGCCAGCAGCGCCTGGTCTGGCTACAGGGGCTGGGTCTCAGCTACAGCGAGATGGCCGGATATACCGGGGTCACGCCGCGGACGGTGGAGCGCCAGCTGCTGCGCGCCAAGCGGGCGTTGCGCGAGGCGGCGTGATTTGGTGGACATTCTGGAGCGAGCCTCGGCCGGGCGAGCGCGGTTCGCTCTGTCGGACTCAGCAGGTGGTCGCGGTAGAGCGAGCCCCGTTCAGAGCGCCGTCGCTCGCTCCAGAATGTCCGGTTTTGAGGGGCCAGGGTCGCAGGGGCCGGATGCTTGGGGAGACCCAGGCTCGAGGCCACCCCCGGTTTTTCCGGACTCCCGGCGCCCAGCGCCCTAGCGCCGCGCCCGCCCCCGCTTCCGCCGCCGCTTTTCGGCCGCGCTGAGCTTGCGCGGCTTGCGCGGCGGCTTGGACCCCGCCCGCTTCCCCTCCAGCCCCAGCTCGCCGGTCAGCCCCCGCCCCTTGACCGGGGCGCGCCGGCGGGCGTCGCGCCAGATGAAGTACGAGATCCCGACCAGGAGCACGATGGCGCCGATGGCGATGAACAGGACGCTGTTGGAGCTCAGCGAGCTCGAGCCGGCCGAGTTGCTCGACGCGGTCTGGACGATCGTCGGCGTCGGCGCCGCGGTGGTCGACGGGGCCGGTGAGACTGGGATCCCCGGGGCCAGGGGGTTGGTCGTCGACGTCGGGGGGGCCGGCGTGGCGGCGGTTCCCGCGGCCAGCGCCGTCCCGGCGCCCGCGAAGCTCAGTCCCACAACCACAACCACAACCAGAACCAACCGCACAACGGCAGCCCCACTCCGCGAGCCCCCGGCCACCCTCATGCCAGTGGGAAGCGACACCGGCAAACCCCGTCGCCGGCTCACCGCTCCGATGCCAGCGGCTGCTCCATCGCCGGCGTCGACGGGGGATCCTTGTAGGGATCCTCGTTCTCGACCTGCTCCTCGTGGTAGACGCTCTCGACGTTGACCGACCAGATGTCGTGGTGGGTGCCGAGCAGCAGGTTGTCGACGGCTCGCATCGCCGTCAGCATCGAGTGGTCAGAGTTGTTGTAGCGGTGCAGGCCGTTGCGGCCGACCTGGATCAGGTTGTCGATCCCCTCCAGCCAGCGGCGGATCGTGGCCACGCGCTCGCCGTACTCGACGTCGTAGATCGGATAGGCCTTGTGGACGCGGACCACAAAGCCGAACTTGACCGCGTCGGCGCGGGCCAGACCCAGCTTCTGGATCTCCATCTTGGCCATCTCGACGAGGTCGTCGTCGTCCATCGACCACACCTCGTCGCCCTCGAAGCAGAAGTACTCCATCCCCACCGAGGCGTCGGTCTCGTTTGGCACCATCCACGGGCTCCAGGAGCGGAAGTTCTGGATCCGCAGCACCTTGACGCCCGGCTGGTGGATGTAGATCCAGTTGTCGGGGAACAGGTTGTCGGTTCCCTCGATGACTAGCGACACGGTCAAGAAGTCGCGGTAGCGCAGCCCGCGAGCGGCGTCGCGCACCTCTCCGGGGGCCTCGGGCTCGGCGATCCCGACCGTGGTCCGCAGGGGCAGCGAGGAGATCACGTGTGATGGGTGCAGCGTCTCACCGCCGGCCACCACCTCGAGGACGTGGCCGCCCTCGATCCGCAGACGCGTCACCGGCGCGTTCAAGCGCACCTCGCCGCCCCGCTCGTGGATGTCGGCGGCCATCTGCTCCCACATCTGGCCAGGGCCGTAGCGGGGGTAGTTGAACTCCGAGATCAGCGACTTGATCTTGTTGCCCTCGTTGCCGAAGAAGGCGGCCTTGGCGGCACTGAAGAACGACAGCCCCTTGATCCGCTGGGCAGCCCACTCGGCGCGGATCTCGTCGGTTGACACGCCCCACAGCTTCTCGGTGTAGGTCTTGAAGAAGTGCTGGTACAGCCGCTTGCCGAAGCGGTTTGACACCCACTGCTCAAACGTGTCCTCGCGCCCCTTGGGCTTGATCACGGCAACAAAGTAGGAAATAAGGCAACGGGTGAGTTCGACGGGACCAAGCTTCTTGATCACGTCCATGCCCTGCAGCGGATACTCGAGGAACTTGTCGTTCCAGTAGATCCGGCTCTGGCGGGGCCGCCGCAGAAACTCCTCTTTCATGATCTCGTGCCAGAGGTCGTCGACCTCCTTGACCTTGGTGAAGAAACGGTGCCCGCCGAGGTCGAAGCGGTAGCCGTCGCGGACCTCGGTTCGGGCCAGGCCGCCGATCTGATCGGTCGATTCGAGCACGATCACCGGCTTGCCCTGTTTGGCGAGCAGATAGCCGGCGGTCAGTCCGGCCGGTCCGGCGCCGAGCACGACTACGGGGTGCTCGGGGGTGATCTCCGCCCCCGGGTTCTGGTTGGCTGCTGGATTTGACTCGGGCATCTTCTCGGTGTCTAGGAGGAGGTCTTCTGGTACAGCACCGCGCTGTCGGCCACACAGCAGGCCCCGCGATAATTATGCGGCGCCCAGGCGATCCGCCTCAGCGTTCCGGCGGCCACGTCGCCCGAGAGGATGGCTCCCCACTGAGCGGACCGCCGCCGCACCAGCTGACTCCACGGTGCTCGCCAGTTCTCGACGCCTTCCGTCAACGGACGCACGTAGAGCAGCTGCTGACCGGGGCTGAGACTAGCAACCAGCCGGTCCGCCGTCGCCCGGGGAGCGCTGTCTTGCAGGCGCCCCAGCGCTCCTGACCAGTTCATGTAGGTGGGGTCCGAGACCGGGCCGGCCGGGGTGTAGTAGGTAAGGCCGCCCGGGAGGTAGAAGGAGGCCAGTGGCGTCTGCTCGGGCTGGGCGGTCACCACCACGTCCCCGCGGTGAAGCAGCGGACCGAGCTCGCCGGCGACATCTCGCATGTCGCTTTTGTAGGTGGGGGTAAACGACTTGGCATTGACCGAGAACGCGACCGCGAACACGATCGCCACGACGCCGACTACACGGGCCCGCGCGCACGAGAACGCGGCCAGGAACAGCAGCGGGGCGACCAGCGGCGCGAAGTACCGCGACACCCAGGTGGGGGCGAAGATCGTGCCGACGCGAGCCAGGACGAAGCCGGCCAGGGCCATCGCGATCAGCGTCCACATCGTCGTCCAGTCCCGGGTGCGGCGGCCGGCCGCGGTGAACAGCGGAGCCAGCCCCACCACCGCGGCCACGAGCAACGTGACGTCGACGCGCTCGCCGCCGAGCAGGTCGCTGGGAACCGTGGCGCCGAGCAGCGGGGTGTAGCCCCACGGCGAAGTGGCGTGGGCAATCTGATCGATCATCGTGGGAATCCACGGCACGTAGAGGAGGAAGGCGACGCCAAACGAGATCGCGGCGTCGCGCAGCAGGGCGCCCCGGTCGTCGCGGACTCGGTAGACAGGCAGCAGGGCGACGAGAGCGCCGGCGGCGAACAGGAGCGCCGAACCCTGCGTGTAGAGCATCAGCGCCAGGGCGACCGTGAACAGGACCAGGTACCGGCGCCGCCCGAAGACGAAGCCGTGGATGAAGCCGGCCACGGCCAGCAGCGCCAGCAGCACGAGCAGCTCGTAGACCTGGGTCTCCTGGGCGTACCGGGTCAAAAACGAGTTGAACGCGAACAGAACCGCCGCGTAGAACCCGGCCCGGCGCCCGAACAGGGTCCATCCCGCCCACATGGCGGTCGGGATCGTCAACAGGCCGATCAGCAGCGACAGCCCGTGGGTGGAGCTCTCGCCGTTGCCGAAGGCGTCGATCCAGAAGTGCAGCAGCAGGTAGTAGGCGGGCGCGTCGCCGGATCGGTGCACGACACCGAGCAGGTCGCCGAGCGAGTGCGAGGCGATCCCGGTGGCCAGCGCCTCGTTGAACCAGTACTGGCCGCTCAGGGTGCGGGCGCGCAAGAACG
>DASXJY010000087.1:0-9988 GCA_036497115.1 Solirubrobacteraceae bacterium | reverse complement strand
GTCAGCTCGCGCTGTCCTGATGAGCATCGCCGCGCTGCACGCCTTCGTGCTGCTGGCGCCGCCGCTGATCTCGACCGACATCTTCAGCTACCAGGCCTACGCGCGGATGGGCTCGATGTACGGGGCCAATCCCTATCTCACCGGCCCCCACGCGATCGCGCTGGATCCGATCTTCCCCTACATCGGCGCGAAATGGTCGTACATCCCCAGCGTCTACGGGCCGATCTTCACGATCTTCAGCTACGTGCTGGCGCCACTCTCGATCGCCGCCAGCGTCGGCATCTACAAGTCGATCGCCGCCGCGGCGAGCCTGGGGCTGGTCGCCATCGTCTGGAACACCGCCCGGGTGCGCGGTGCCAACCCGGTCAGAGCGGCGGCGCTGGTCGGACTCAATCCACTCCTGGTTCTGTACGGCGTCGGCGGCGGACACAACGATCTCCTGATGCTGGCGGCTGCGATGGGCGCTATCTACGCCATCCTGGCCTCCCGCGAGCGACTCGGCGGCGCGCTGACCATGTTCGCGGTCGGCATCAAGCTGACCGCCGGATTGCTGCTGCCGTTTGCGATCGCCGCCGGCGGGCCGCAGCGCGGCCGCGACCGGCGCCGTGACCTGATCCTCGGCGCCGGGACCGTGTTCGCGTTGCTCGCGTCGCTCACCGTCGCCCTGTACGGAACCGGGGGCCTGCAGCTGCTGGCCAGTGTTGAGCGCAGCCAGAGCAAGGGCGACTGGCACAGCATCCCCGGGTTCGTCTCCACCCGCCTCGGTCTGCCCACCGTCGGTCACATTCTCGGGTTCGTGCTGGCCGCTGCCTTTGTCGGTGTCTCAGCCTGGCTTGTGCGCCGCGTCTGGCGCGGGCGCAGCGATTGGATCGATGCCGCGGGTTGGGCGACGATCGCGATGCTCGTCGCGGCCAGCTCGCTACTGCCCTGGTACGTGGCCTGGGCGCTGCCCCTGGCCGCCGTCGGGACTGACCGGCGCCTGTTCAGAGCGGCGCTGATCGCGACCGGCGTGGTGCTAGCGGTCCAGATGCTCGGGTACATTCCTCACGGTGGCAGTTCGCCGCTCGGTTGACTGCTGAGTTCCCCGCCCAACGTTTCCGTTAGGGCATTCCGATGACAGCACAGTCCAGTGCCTCCACCATCACCCCCCGGGTCCTCGACCTGGTCAGCGTGGTGGCTCCGATCTACAACGAGGAGGCGACGATCGAGGAGTTTCACTCCCGGGTGTGCGCTGCTCTCCACGGTCTTCCGTTCGAGCTCGTGCTGGTCGACGATGGCTCGACCGACGGATCGCCTCTGGCCCTGGAGCGGCTGGCCGAGAACGATCCCAGGGTGCGCGTTGTCTACCTGTCTCGCAACTTCGGCCACCAGACGGCGCTCACCGCCGGCCTTGACCACGCCTGCGGCAACGCCGTGGTAATGCTCGACGCCGACCTCCAGGATCCGCCTGAGCTGATCGAGACGATGCTCGACCACTGGCGGGCCGGCTGCGACGTGGTCTACGCGGTTCGCGAGCAGCGGGCCGGCGAGTCACGCTTCAAGCTCAGCACCGCGCGCTGGTTCTACAGGCTGTTCGACAAGCTCGCTCAGGTCGAGCTCCAGCACAATTCGGGCGATTTCCGGCTGCTGGACCGCCGAGCGCTCGATGCGCTGCTCTCGATGCGGGAGCGAAACCGATTCCTGCGCGGGATGACCGTGTGGGTGGGGTATACGCAGGCAGCGGTTCCCTATCGCCGCGACCCCCGCTATGCCGGAGAGACGAAGTACACGGTCTCCAAGATGCTGCGCTTCTCGCTCGACGCGATCTCATCGTTCTCGCATCGGCCGCTGCAGCTGGCCACGCTGCTCGGGTTCCTGATCTCGACGTTGGCCTTCATCGCCATCCCGATCGTGGTCGTCCTGCGGATTCTTGGCTCCTACCTGCCGGGGTTCAGCGCGGTGACGATCATCGTCCTGCTGCTGGGCGGCATCGAGCTGATCGCGATCGGGATCATCGGCGAATACGTCGGCCGGATCTACGACGAGGTCAAGGGCCGGCCGCTGTATCTGGTGCGGGCCCGGCGCAACCTGCCGGACGCCGGCCAGGCCGGCTCGCCGACCGCCGACCCGGCGCGCGAGCTGCCGCTCGGTCACGGCGCCGACCGGCAGCCCTGAGCGCGAGGCGATGGCGATCTCGCTGTTTGACACGTCATCTCCGCTGGCGCCGCTCGACGAGCAGCTGCGCCGGGCGCTCCTGCGCGTAGTCGACTCCGGTGCCTTCGTGCTCGGGCCGGAGGTCGAGGCGTTTGAGCGGGAGTTCGCCCGCCACCTGGGAGTGCGCCACGCGATCGGCGTCGCCAACGGCACCGACGCGCTGACGATCGCCCTGAGGGCGATGGGCGTGGGGCCCGGCGATGACGTCGTCGTCCCGTCGTTCACGTTCTATGCCAGCGCCGAGGCGATCCCGCCGACCGGCGCTCGACCGGTCTTCTGCGACGTCGATCCCGAGACCTTCTGCGTGACCGCCGACACGGTCCGCGCGGCGCTTACGCCGGCCACCAAGGCGGTCCTGGCGGTCCACCTGTTCGGCAACCTGGCTCCGGTCGCGGAGATCGAGGCGCTCGGAGTCCCCGTGCTCGAGGACGCCGCGCAGGCGGCGGGATCGCGCGCCGCCGCCGGGCGCGCCGGCGCACTCGGCACGGCGGCCACGTTCAGCTTCTATCCGTCCAAGAATCTCGGCTGCTTCGGCGACGGCGGGGCGATCGCGACCTCCGATGACGCCATCGCCGACCGGGTTCGCTCGCTGCGCTTTCACGGCTCGCGTGACAAGCAGACGTTCGAGCAGATCGGCTACAACTCCCGCCTGGACGCCCTGCAGGCGGCGGTCCTGCGGGTGCTGCTGCCGCATCTCGACGGCTGGGCCGAGGGCCGGCGCCGGGCCGCGGCGGCTTATGAGCACGAGGGCCTCGGCGAGCTGGTGCTGCTGCCACGAGCGGGCACCGGGTCGGCCCCGGCGTGGCACCTCTACGTGGTCCGCACCGCCGACCCCGACCTGCTGGCGGCGAGCCTGGGCGAGCGCGAGATCCAGGCCCGGTCCTACTACCGCCTCCCCGCCCACGAGCAGCCGGCGATGAGGGAGTTTCATCCCGGCCGGCCGTTGCCCGGGACCGAGATTGCGGCGAGGACGAATCTGGCCATCCCGATCGGACCGGCGCTGGGCGACGAGCAGGTCCGCGAGATCGTGCGGGCGGTCCGCGAGCACGGCGCGGCGACTACGCCGCCGCTGCATATAGCCGGGCGCTGATCGCACCGACAGCCGCCGCTGGCCCGGTGCCGGAGCGAGACCTCCCGGCCGCCCGGCGTAGGCAAACGTCCCAATACGTGTCCGCGGATGGAGGATCGGGACGTTGACCGTCTCCCAGGCGGCAAACGTCCCAATGCGTGTCCGCCGGCGACCGATTGGGACGTTTGCCGCGGTTTCCGTGGCAATCTCGGCACGCGCCGTCACGCTCCCGGCACACCACGCCGCCCTCGCACCCTCCCCGCACCCTCCCCGGCCCGGGAGCGAATCAGCCGCCGGGCGACCAGAAGCGAATCAGCCGCCGGCCGGGTTGGGACCCACCGCCGGGTTGGCCCGGCCATCGGGCTCGTCACGGCCACCGGCCGCTCGCAGCCGCCGGACCTCGGCCCCGGCCTGCCCGTCGTCCTCGATGCCGTCGCCCTCCAGCGCAGCGATCCGGCTCGACAGTCCCTTGATCGCGTCGGCGACGGGATCGGGAAGGTGGACCCAATCGGCGTCGGGACCCTCAGGCCGCCGCCCCTCGATCCGAACCGGGTGGCCGGGGTTGCCGACGACCGTCGACTTGGGCGGCACGTCGTGGATGACGACGCTGTTGGCGCCGATCTTGGCCCCGTGGCCGATCGTGATCGGCCCCAACAGCTTGGCCCCCGAGCCGATCGTCACGTTGTCCTGAACGGTGGGGTGGCGCTTGCAGGTGGCAAAGCCGGTGCCTCCGAGCGTCACTCCCTGATACAGGGTGACGTCGTTGCCGATCTCCGCGGTCTCGCCGATCACCACGCCCATGCCGTGATCGATGAAGAAGCCTTCGCCGATCTGGGCGGCAGGGTGAATCTCGATCCCGGTCACCGCCCGGGCCAGGGCAGCGATCATCCGCGGCGCCAGCGGCACGCCGGCTCGGTGCAGCGCGTGGGCGGCCCGGTGGGCGAGGATCGCGTGTACGCCGGGCCACGTGGCCAGAATCTCCAGCGCACCGACTCCCCGCGCGGCCGGGTCGCGGCTCTGCGCGGCGGCGACGTCACGCCGGATCTCCGCCGCGCTGCGCCTGATCAGCCCGGGGGCGAGCATCGTCATCTAAGCGTATCGAGGCCGCTCGCGGCCTCTGGGGACGCCGCCACGACAACGACGCTCGCGGTGCGCTTCACGGAGCAAAGAACGGAGTCGACACGTAGCGCTCCCCCGAATCCGGGAGGACCGTGGCGATCCTGGCCCCGCGGAAGTCCGGACGGGCCCCGATCTCGAGCGCCCCGCAGACCGCGGCGCCACAGGAGATCCCGGCCAGGATACCCTCGCGTCGGGCCAGGCTCCTCGCCATCGCGATCGCGTCCTCGTCGTCGACCGTGATCACCTCGTCGAGCAGCTCGCGGTTGAGCACCTTGGGCACGAACCCGGCGCCGATGCCCTGGATCTTGTGGGGACCAGGGGCCCCTCCCGAGAGCACCGCCGAGCTGCGCGGCTCCACCGCCACCACCCGACAGCTCGGGTTGCGCTGCTTGAGCACCTCCCCCACCCCGGTGATCGTGCCGCCGGTCCCCACGCCGGCCACGAACACGTCGATCCGCCCGTCCAGCGCCTCCCACAGCTCGGGCCCGGTGGTGCGCCGGTGGATCTCCGGGTTGGCCGGATTGGAGAACTGGTCGGGCAGGAAGACGTCGTCGCGCGTGGCCAGCGCCTGTGCCGCCTGAACCGCCTCGGTCATGCCGCCCAGCGACTCGGTGAGCTGGACGCGGGCGCCGTAGAGGCGCAGCAGGCCTTCGCGCTCGCGGCTCATCCCCTGGGGCAGCGTCAGGATCAGCTCGTAGCCCTTGGCGGCGCAGACGAAGGCCAGGGCAATCCCCGTGTTGCCGCTGGTGGCCTCGACGATCGTGGTCCGGCCGGGCTCGATCCGACCCTCGCGCTCGGCGGCCTCGATCATCGCAACACCGATCCGGTCCTTGACGCTGCCGCCGGGATTGAAGGACTCGAGCTTGGCGAACAGCTCCACCTCGCGGTCGCCGACCAGGCTCGTGAGCTTGAGGATCGGCGTTCCGCCGACGAGTTCGGCGATGTTCGTCGGTACGGTCGTCTGTACGGATGTCATCGCTTCACCACCCTAGCTAGTGTCCCGAATCGGCCGGTCAGGAAAAGAGCCGCGTCCGGGCTAGATGTGGTACATCGGCGCCCCGGCCGCGCGGATCTCCTGCTCGGCCACCGAGGCGACGGTCGCCTCGCCGAGAACTGAAGCCGCTGCCTGCGCGGCCTCGAAGAACACGCCGCTGGCGCCGTTGCCGAGCGGACCGTCGAGCAGCTCGACGAGCTCGAGCACGGTCACTCCGGCAGCCGGGCGGGCGAAGCTGTAGCCGCCCTTGACCCCGCGTTGGGAGCGCAGCACGCCGGCGCGCCGCAGCGTCGCGAACAGCTGCTCGAGGAACTGCACCGGGATCTCACGGCGGCGGGCCAGCTCGGCGATCGGGACCGGCCCGGCCTCGCCGAGGCGATAGAGCTCGACCAGGGCGCTGAGCGCGTAAGGGGACTTCGAGGTGATCGAGATCATCGCGCCCCGATCGTAGTGCAGCCCCGGCCGCCCGGGCCGGGGTCAGATCCAGCCGCGCTCGGTGGCGATCAGGACCGCCTGGGCGCGGTCCATCGCGCCGAGCTTGCCGTACACGTTGTGCAGATGGGTGCGGACGGTGCTGGTGGAAAGCCCCAGCTCGGTGGCGATCTGCTTGTAGACCATGCCCTTGGCCAGCCGGCGCAGGACCTCGATCTCACGGGTCGACATCGGGCAGGGGTCCACCTGACGGGGGCGCGAGCCGGTGACCGGCAGCGGCAGCTCGTACATGACCGTGCGCAGACTGGCCGGGCTGACGCCGACATTGCGCGCGACGACGAGCAGCTCCGAGGGAGCGATCGCGCCGCCGAGCACGTAGTGGGCCAGCATGTCAGCCAGGCGCACCAGAGCCGCCTCGCCCTCGGCGTCCTCGGTGTGATGGCGCTCGATCACGCCGGCGATCGATCGCGGGAACCCCCAACGGCGGGCCAGCACCCCCCCGACCAGTGCGTGATCGACTCCCAGCTCGCGGCGCTCGCGTTGGATGCGCTCCTCAGGAGTACGGGCCTCGCCGTGGACCTGGGCCGGATAGCCGGGATAGGCGTGGATCAGAACCAGCTTGCCGATGTCGTGCAGCAGCGAGGTGACCATCAGCCGGTCGCGATCCTCGTAGCCGATCTCCCGCGCCAGCCGGTCGGCGGCGCGCTGGGTGGCCACAGCGTGAAGCCGGAAGCGCTCCGGAGTCCCCTGCCAGACGGCGGTCCGCTCAAAGAAATCAAACGTTCGCGCCCGCCGGGCGATCGCCTGAACCATTCTCGGCGAGAGCACCTCCACGCCGGTGACGGCGGAGTCGACACGTCCGTTCATGGCACCGTCGACCTGGTTGGCCAGTCTCACCACCGTCACCGCCAGCGCCACATCGGCCTCGACGGCGCCAACCACATCGGCCGTGGCGGGATCACCGTCCTCGAACAGCCGGAGTACGCGATTGCGCGACTCCACCAGCATCGGATAGGCCTCCAGGGCCTCGAAGGCCGCCGTCAGCCGGCGGCCGTGGCCCTCGTTGTGGTGACGCTCGCGCGCCGCGTATGGATCGGTTGGTCCGGTTCTCACTGCCGCGACTGTCGCCACCGCGCCTCGCTCATCCGGTTGCGCCTGCGTGCTCAGACATCTCGGTTTGCCGTCTCGATGTTCCCTCGGCCATTTGGCCATCTATCGGCAAATATTCGATCCCGGTTTAGCTCGGCACCCCATTTGACCCGGGGTGGACGCCGGCCCGGCTCAGGGCCCGGTCGATTCGGGCCAGCGTTTCGTCGCGTCCCAGCACCGCGACGCTCTCAAAGATGCCCGGCGAGATGGTGTGCCCGGCGATCGCCACCCGGACCGGCTGGAACACCTTGCCGGGCTTGAGCCCGGTCTCCTGAACGACCCCCCGCAGCGCGGCCTCCACGCCGTCGACGTCAAACGGCTCGGCGGCGGCCAGGGCCTCGCGGGCCCGGGCCAGCGTCTCGGCGCCACCGTCCCGGCCGATCGTCTTTTCAAATGCGGCTGGATCATCGACCGGGCCGTCGAAGATGAACGAGACCAGCGGCCAGAACTCGGCCAGGGTCTGAATCTTCTCGCGGGCGATCTCGACCGCCTCCCGTAGCCCCGAGCGACCGGTGAACTCCTCCAGCCGACGGGTCAGCTCGTCGACGCTGAGCGCACGCAGATAGTGGCCGTTCATGTGGCGAAGCTTGCGCTCGTCGAACACGGCAGGGTTCTTGGACACCCGCTCCAGACGGAAGCGCTCGGCCAACTGCGACAACGTGAAGTACTCCTCGTCGGAGGCGAACCCGGCGCCGAGCAGAGCGGTGTAGTTGTCGACCGCCTCGGGGAGGTAGCCGGCGTCACGAAGCTCCTGCACCGACGCCGCGCCGTGGCGCTTTGACAGCTTGCGGCCGTCAGGCCCGTGCAGCAGCGGCAGGTGTGCGTACACCGGTGGTTGGGCTCCTAACGCCGACAGAACCAGGAGCTGTTTAGGGGTGTTCGAGAGGTGGTCCTCCCCGCGCACGACGTGAGTGACGCCGGCGTCAAGGTCATCGATCGCGACGGCGAAGTTGTACAGCGCCGAGCCGTCGGCGCGGGCGATCACCGGGTCGTCCATGTTGAGGTTGGGAAAGCTGGTCTCCCCGCGGATCACGTCGCGGACGACGGTGACTCCGGAGTCAGGCACCCGCAACCGGACCGCCCCGGATGGCTCGGGCTCGCCCCGGAAGCCCCGATCACTGCCGTGGCGGGCCTTGAACGCCTTGACGTCGTCGGAGGTGGCGGTGGAGTGATAGGCGTGACCGCTTTGCAGCAGCTGGTCGAGGACCTGGCCGTGGCGCTCGGAGCGCTGGCTTTGGAAGATCGGCCCTTCGTCCCAGTCGAGTCCCAGCCAGCGCAGAGCGTCGAGGATCTGCTCGACGTTCTCAGGCGTCGAGCGCTCCCGGTCGGTATCTTCGATCCGCAGCACGAGCGTTCCGCCCTGCCCGCGCGCCAGCAGCCAGTTGTACAGGGCGGTGCGGGCGCCGCCGATGTGCAGCGCCCCGGTAGGGGATGGAGCAAAGCGCACTCGCATGGTCAACGTCACAGGATGCTAATCGGCGCTCACGTATCGCCGGCCGGTGGGCTGGCCAACGCGGTCGCGCGCGGCGCCGATCGCGGATGCCAGGCGATCCAGATCTTCAACCAGTCACCGCGCATGTGGCGCCCCACCGCCTACGGCGAGGATGACTTCGCCGCCTTCCAGGAGGCCATGGCGGCGAGCCCTATCGAGGCGGTGCTGATCCATGCCGTGTACCTGCTCAACTGCGCCTCCGAGGACCCCGAGATCCGCGACAAGTCCCGCCGCTCGCTGATCCAGTCGCTGCGCGTGGGGCACGGGATCGGAGCCACTGGCGTCGTCCTGCACCCGGGGTCGGCCAAGCAGGGCGACGTCGGACAGGCGATCGGGCGGGCCGGCACGGTGATCGCCGAGGCGCTCGCCGAGTCCGAACAGTGCCCGCTGCTGCTCGAGGACACGGCCGGGGCGGGCGGGACACTGGGCCGCTCGTTCGAGGAGCTGCGCGAACTGCTCGATGCCGCCGGCGGCGGGGACCGCCTGGGGGTGTGCCTGGACTCCTGCCACCTGCTGGCCTCGGGCTACGACATCCGGACGGCAGCCGGACTGACCGAGACACTCGATCGCTTCGACGCCGTCGTCGGCCAGCGCCGGCTCAGGGGCCTGCACCTCAACGACTCCAAGACCCCGCTGGGGTCCAACCGCGACCGGCACGCCAACGTGGGAACGGGTGAGCTCGGCGAGGTCGGCTGCGCCGCCTTCCTGTCCGAGCCGCGGTTCGAGAAGCTGGCCTGCGTAATCGAGACCCAGGGCCCGGATCGCCAAGGGCCGTCGCCCCAGGAGATCGAGCTCTGCTTCGCGCTGCGCAAGCGTGGCCGGGCGGCCCGCGCCCGCAACGCCCGCCGCCGCAAGAGTAAGCCTGCGAGCGGCTCCCCGAACAGGTAGCGTGCGCGAGCGATGAGCCCCCGAGCCGCCACCGCCGACGCGCTCGTGGTGTTCGGAATCACCGGCGACCTGGCCAGGAAGATGACGCTTCGGTCGCTGTATCGCCTGGAGCGGCGAAAGCTGTTGAAGTGCCCGGTGATCGGCGTGGCCGCCGAGGCGTGGACGGTCGAGTACCTGCGCGAACACGCCCGGGAGGCGATCAAGGCCTCCGGCGAGCCGTTCGACGACGCCGTGTTTCGCCGCTTCGCCAAGCGGTTGAGCTATGTCAGCGGAGACTTCAACGACAGCCAGACCTACGCCCGCCTGGCCACGGCGGTCGGCAAAGCCGACGATCCGGTGTTCTATCTCGAGATCCCTCCGTCGCTGTTTGAGACCGTCGTGGGCGGGCTGTCCCGCGCCGGCCTGGTGCAGGGCGGGCGGCGGGTGCTGGTCGAGAAGCCGTTCGGCCACGATCTGCGGTCGGCTCGCACCCTGGCCCGCCAGTTGCACCGCTACGTCGACGAGTCGCAGCTGTACCGGATCGATCACTTCCTCGGCAAGCTCGGGGTGGAGGAGTTCCTGTACCTGCGCTTTGCCAACTCCACGCTCGAGCCGATCTGGAACCGCAATCACGTCGCGTCGGTTCAGATCACGATGGCCGAGAGCATCGGCG
>DASXJY010000086.1:0-27603 GCA_036497115.1 Solirubrobacteraceae bacterium | reverse complement strand
GGGCGAGCTCGATGTGCTGCTGGCCCGGGCCACCGAGCTCAAGGAGAACCCGCTCGCCTCCGATGCCCTGGCCGGGCGCACCGTGGCACTGATCTTCCAGGCCGCCTCGACCCGCACCCGTGTGTCCTTCGAGGCGGGCATTCACGAGCTGGCCGGTCACCCCATGGTGCTGCGCAGCGACGAGATGCAGGTGAGCCGGGGCGAGTCGATTCGCGACAGCGCCTACGTGCTGTCACGCCACGTGGCCGCGATCGGGATCCGCACCGGGCCCGATGCCCTTGTCGCCGAGTTGGCCGAGCACGCAACTGTGCCGGTGTTCAACATGCTCACCGCCGAGCACCACCCGTGTCAGGCGCTCGCCGATCTGCTCACGTTGCGTGAGACGTTCGGGGAGGTGGCAGGCTTGAAGCTCGCCTACGTCGGCGACGGCAACAACGTGGCGCGGTCGCTGGCGATCATCGGCGGGCTGGCCGGACTCGAGGTCCGGGTCGCCGCACCGCCCGGCCTTCAACTCGACCCGGTGGCGGGAGCGATCCTGACCGACGATCCTCGCGCCGCCGCGGAAGGTGCCGACGCCTTGTACACCGATGTGTGGATGAGCATGAGCGACGATCCGGCCACCGTGACCGATCGCCGCCGCGCGCTGGCCCCCTACCAGCTCAACGACGAGCTGCTCGATCTTGCCGCGTCGCACGCCATCGCCTTGCACTGCCTGCCCGCTCATCCGGGCGAGGAGATCACGGCGTCGGTGCTGTACGGGACACGGCAGCGGATCTGGGATCAGGCCGAGAACCGACGCCATGCCCAGAAGGCGCTGCTAGAGCTGCTTTTCGGGTAGGCTCGCGCCGTCGTCAAGTCAACGAGGAGCCAAATGCCAGCCCCCAAACGGTCATCGTCATCCAGCTCTAGGAGTTCGTCGTCCTCCAAGCGCCCTTCCTCGTCGGCTCGGAGCGGATCGCGGGCCGCGGCGAGCGGCGCCAAGGCCACGGGTACCAGCGCCCGCAACGCCGGGAGCCGGACCGCCACGCAGGCCAAGTCCGGCGCCACCAAGACCCGACGCGCCGCTCAGTCGGGCGCCGGCGGTACGGCCAAGGCCGCGCGCTCGGGCGCCAAGGGCACGGGCACAGCCGCCCGCTCGGCGGCCAAGGGGACGGGCACGGCCGCCCGGGCCGGAGCTAAGAACGTCAAGTCGACGGCCAAGCGCAGCGCCACCACCACCAGCCGCGCCAGCGGCGCCTCGGACAGCGTCTCGGCGCTCGTGGATCAGATCTTCAAGGGGCGGGCCAAGTCCCGCGACGTGCTGATGCTGACGCGCGATCGGGTGCAGGAGACACTCGACGACGCTGCGTCACGCGGACGCGTGACCCGCAAGGATGCCAACGATCTGGTCGTCGAGCTGGTCCGCCACGGCCGCGCGCAGGGCGACGAGCTGCTCAACCGGGTCGAGCAGCTGGTCGGCAGCGGGCGGGAGCAGATCGAGTCGGCCAGCCGCCGGGCCCGCAAGGTTCAGCCGGTCGACCGCGTCGTCCGCGGTGCCGACCGCGCCCGCCGCGTCGCCGGCGTTGGTCCCTCCTTCCCGATCCTCGGCTACGACGACCTCAACGCCCCTCAGGTGCAGAGCCGTCTCAAGGAGCTCGATCGGCCCGAGCTGCGCAAGGTGCTCAACTACGAGCGCAAGCACGCCAACCGCAAGTCGGTGGTTGGCGCGATCGAGAAGGCGCTCGGCTAAACCGCACAGACCCGCCCCGGGGCGCCGCCAACCGGCGGGCAACCGAACGCGGCTGCCATGCTAGGAGCGTGGACAGCACCGAGACCAGACCCCCTCGGCCCAAGCCGGGCGACGAACTCGAGCTGACGATCGACTCGCTGGCCTTCGGCGGCGCGGGCGTGGCGCGCACCGAGGGCTATGTGGTGTTCGTGGCCGGCGGGGTGCCGGGCGACCGGGTCCGCGCGGTGATCGGCAAGCGAAAGCGCGCCTACGCCGAGGCGCGGGCGATCGAGATCGTGGAGCCCAGTCCGGATCGGATCGCGCCGGTGGCCGACCACCCCGGGGCCCCGTGGCAGGTCCTCCCCTACGCCCGGCAGCTCGAGGTAAAGCAGCGCCAGGTCGACGAGGCGCTGCGGCGCATCGGCAGGCTTGACTCCTTCGAGCTCGAGCCGATCGAGGCCGCCGTGCAGCAGTGGCGCTACCGCAACAAGCTCGAGTACTCGTTCGGGACCGACGCCGACGGCCAACTGGTGTGTGGCTTTCACGCCCCCGGGCGCTGGTATGAGATCGTGGCGCTGAGCGATTGCCTGCTGGCCTCCGAGCGCGCCAACCGGGCGCGCGAGCAGATCGTCGACTGGTGCCGACAGCAGGGCCTGTCGGCGTATGACCGGCGCAGCGGAGAGGGGATGTTGCGCAACCTGGTGGTTCGCGAAGGCCGCCGCACCGGCGCGCTCCAGGTCCGCCTCGTGACCAGCCAGGGCCAGCTCGACCGCGACTCGCTGATCCGCGCCGGCGAAGGTCTCGACGGGTTGCTGTGGACGCGGCTGGCCGGCGTCGCCGAGACCACCCAAGGCGGCGAGACCGAGCTGCTGGCCGGCACCGATCGCTTCGAGGAGGAGCTCGGGGGGATGCGCTTTGAGATCTCGGCCCAGGCGTTCTTTCAGACCAATACCGAGATGGCAGAGCGTCTCTACCAGCTGGCGGTCGAGTACGCGTCTCCCGGTGGGTTTGAGCGCGTCTATGACCTGTACTGCGGGATCGGGACGATCGCGCTGTTGCTGTCGACCCGGGTCGCCGAGGTGTGGGGGCTCGAGCTGATCCCCGAGGCGATCTCGGACGCGATCGCCAACGCCCGGATCAACGAGGTCGACAACGCGCGCTTCTTCGCCGGCGACGTGCGCCTGGCGCTCTCGGAGCTGGTCGCCAAGGCGGGCCGTCCCGACCTGCTGATCGTCGACCCACCGCGGGCCGGCCTGTCGCAGAAGGTCGTGCGGCGGATCATCGAGGCGGCCCCCAAGAAGCTCGTGTACGTCTCCTGCAACCCGACGACGCTGGCCCCCAACGCGGCCCAGCTCGTCGAGGCCGGCTACCAGCTGCGGCGCGTGCGACCGGTGGACATGTTCCCTCAGACGCCGCATATCGAGTGCGTGGCGGAGCTGGTCCGGGTCGGCTCGCCTGCCGGTTGATCAGGCCAAAAACCATCCCCCGCCCCTCGGACCTGGGTTAGGCTGACCGCGACCCACGACCGGAGGGACCACCATGGCAGTAGCGTTTTTGCAGGAGTGGAAGGACGCCGCTCCCGGGACCGAGAACTACGACGCGATCAGCGCCAAGCTCGACGTCCATAACGACCCGCCCCCGGGGCTGATCGCGCACACCGCGGGACGCGACTCCAACGGTGTCTGGCGCATCTTCGACGTCTGGGAATCTCGCGAGCACGCCCAGCGCTTCCAAGACGAGCGGCTGATGCCAATCGTCCAGGAGGTGATGCAGCAGGCGAGCGGGGACGCATCGCCGCCGGACACCGTCGATCTGTACGAGCTGCACGACTTCCTCCATCCCTAGACCCGGCCACCGCCAGCCATCGAGGGCCGGCCGGGCCCTGTAGGGTCCCGGCCGATGCGCGCCGCCACGATCCGCGAGGAAAAGCTGTTGGTGCAAGACCACGCGGACCCGGTTCCCGGCGTTGGGGAGGTCCTGGTCCGCGTTCACGCCGCCGGCCTCAACGGCGCCGACATGCATCAGCTGCGCGGGGGCTATCCGGCCCCGCCGGGTTCGCCGGCGGACATCCCCGGTCTCGAGCTGGCCGGTGAGGTGGTCGCCTGCGGCGAGCGCGCCGAGCGCTTCCGCGAGGGCGACCGCGTGATGGGGATCGTCGGGGGCGGCGGCCAGGCCGAGCTGGCCATCGTCCACGAACGGATCCTGATGCCGGTTCCCGACTCGCTCTCCTGGGTGCAGGCCGGCGGAACGCCCGAGGTGTTCACCACCGCCCACGACGCGGTCTTCACGCAGGCCGGCCTGCAGATGGGCGAGCGCCTGCTCGTCCACGGCGGCGCCGGCGGCGTCGGCACGGCGGCGATCCAGCTGGGGCGCGCGGCCGGTGCGCGCGTCACCGCCACCGTCCGCAACCCCGACCACCGCGACGCCGTGGCCGAGCTCGGAGCCACGGTGATCGAGCCCGAAGGGTTCGCCGAGCACGGCCCGTTTGACGTGATCCTCGAGCTGGTGGGGGCGGTCAACCTCGGCGACAACCTCCAGTCGCTCGAGACCGGGGGCCGGATCACCGTGATCGGGATGGGCGCCGGGGCCAAGGCCGAGATCAACCTGGGTCTGGTGCTGATGAAGCGGGCGCGCATCCACGGCTCGACGCTGCGGTCCCGGCCGCTGGAGGGCAAGGCGGCGACGGCGCGCGGGCTCGAGCGCTCGGTGCTGCCGCTGCTGGCCGACGGCACGATCAGGGTGCCGATCTCCGAGACCTTCCCCCTGGAGGAGGCGGCGCAGGCCTACGAGCGGTTCGCTACCGGCGGCAAGCTCGGCAAGATCGTCCTGGAGATGGGCTAGCCGTAGCCGTCACCGCGGCGCCGGAGCTAGTACGGCGGCAGGTCGGCCCACCACTGCCCCAGGACCCGGAAGGCGGCCCAGAACTCGCGCTTGGCGCTCTCCTCGTCGAGCGCGTCGTCGATATTGGGCACGTAGATGGCCTCGATTGCCGGGGTCAGCCGCTGCAGCTCGCCGGGCGTGGCGGTCAGCTCGTGGGCGAGGGGAATGCCGAGGTCGTTGACGACCGACAACGCCTCCTCGCCCATCACCACCACCATCTTGGGGGAGACGATGGCCAGCTCCTCGACCACTCGGGCCACGCAGCCCGGGTCGGCCATCGCCGGATCGGCCACCGGACACTTCACGCACAGGGTTCCGTAGACCGCGAGGGGATCGATCGACAGCCGCTTGAGCGACTTCATCAGCGCGTTGCCGGTTCGCCCGTAGAACGCGACCCCCTCCTCGACCTCGGACGGCCGGGCGGAGTACTTGATCATGAAGATGTCGGCCTGGGGGTGCCCGGAGCCGAGCACCGGCATCAGTTGACCGCGCGGACACTGGTCGCACTCGGCCAGGCGCCGCGCGAACGTGTTGAGCTCGCGGATCGCCCGCTCCAGGTACTTCTCCCGGATCTCGTCGTCGGTTGCCGGCACGCCAGTCGGATTGGACGGCTCGGGTGCTTGTCCTTGCGACTGCATCAGTACTTGCGCCCCGTGGCACGGCGCACCCGGCGCTCGCGCGAGGCCTTTCGGGCTGCCTCCGGCAACGCCTTTGTCTGCAAGAACTTGAGCGCCTGGACGTAGAGCAGGCTGGCCGGGTTGCGGATGATGTCGGCGTCGCGCAGCGACTCCAGGAACTCGTGCGGGCCGTCGAAATCGCGCATCCGGATCCGCACCGAGCCCAGCCCCTGGGTCACATGCGCGTCCGATCCGGCTCCGGCCGGGATCCGGTACTTGGCGGCGAAGCGCACCGCCTCCTCGTTGAACTCGGCGATCGCCACCCGGGGATTGAAGACCTCGATCGCGTCGACGTCGTCGATCACGGTCAGCAGATGCTCGTAGTCGGGAACCGAGTGCATCCGGTCGAAGGGGTGCGGGACGTAGACCAGGCCGCCTTGGCGCTTTATCTCGGCGATCGTCTCCTGAAGCGTCATTCCGCGAGCGATCTTCTCGTCGATGAACAGCCCGATCACCTCACCCTGATCGGCGGTCTTGACCTCCTCGGCGACGATCACCTTCAGCCCGTCGGCCTTGGCCACCGCCTCCTTGGCCCCCGAGATCTCGTTGTGATCGGTGATCGCAATCGCTCCCAGCCCCCGCGTCCGGGCCTCGGCGATCAACACCTCGACCGGGGTGGCGCAGTCATAGGAGTGATCGGTATGCATGTGCAGGTCGACGTCGATCAGCGGCCGCGCGGCCATCCGGGCTCGCAACCGCCTGTCGCCGACCTCGTCGTGGCGGCGGGCGGCCAGCTCGAGGTAGATCTGCTCGAGCTCGGCGGCTACGCGGGGCCAGCCGAAGATCGATCGCAGCGCTCCCGGCGCCAGCCGGCTTCGCTCCAGCAGGCGCCGGTCGGTCAGCAGCTGCTCCAGGTGCGCGGCCAGCGTCGGCACCTCCCCGGGCTCGAACATGAAGCCGCGCTCGCCGTCGGCCAGGATTTCCTCGTAGACCGGCAGCCGCGAGGCCACCGCGACCGCCCCGGAGCCGAGGGCGCGAATCAGCCCGGCCGGTGTCGCGCGCACCCCCTCGGAGGCGAACACCGCGATGTCGGCGCCGGCCAGCGTTTCGGCCTCGCTGCGATCGCGTTCGTCGACGAACGAGACGCGCTCGCGCAGGGTTCGGCTCAGCGCGGCCGGTGGGGCGGCGGGACGGTCTGACCACACGGTGGCGTGCCAGTCGAGGTCTCCGGGCAGGGCCCGTAGCGCTCTCAGGAAGACCCGCAGGGCGGCGCGCTCCTCGGTCGCGATCATCACCAGCTCAGGGCGGTCGCGGTGAGCGCGCGGGCCCGGTGGTGGGCTGCCCGGAGTGATCACCGCGTAGTCGCCGGGGAAGTACCGCTGCAACAGCGTGCGGGTGGCGCCATAGCTTGCCGTGCGAGCGTCGAGCCGGGCGAACAGCAGCCGCGACAGCGGCCCGGTGAGCTGGGTTGAGAGGATGCGCTCGGTGGGGGCGTGGAAGCTGCCCACGTTCAGCGCCCGGGAGTGGCGCAGGGCGACGCTCGACGCGCTCGGGGCAAACGGCTCGTGGACGTTGACCACATCCAGCGCCAGGGAATTGAGCGCCTGCTCGATCGTGCGCGCGACATCGACCGGCAGCGAGGCGGTGCGCCGGCGGGTGGGGGCGAAGGGAAGCACCTCGCCCACGCCCAGCACGCGCGGGTTCGGGCCCGTACCGTTCAGCAGCTCGCCGGGCGCCGAGCGAATCGCCCGGCGGCTGTCGCGGACCAGGGCGCTGGACTGCGACGGCGCGACGATCAGCACGCTGTGGCCGCGCCGGGCCAGCTCGTCGGAGACCTGGGCCACGTACTCGTTGACCTCGCCTCCGACCTCCCAGGCGAACGGCGTGACCTGCGCGATCGCGAGTGGCTCGCCGGGCACGCCGGCAATTTTATGAGCACGCGGCCGCGGCCGCCGGTGCCGGGGCCTCAGGCCGCGGCGCCGGCCCGCTCGATCAGGCGATACTTCTGGACCTTTCCGGTGGCCGTCGTCGGCAGCTCGTCGGCAGCCAGGAACACGATCCGGGCCGGTACCTTGAAGCGGGCCAGGTTGCGCCGGCAGTGGTCGATCAGCGCCTCGGCGTCCGGGGGCTCGGGACCGGCGGGGATCACCCAGGCGCATCCGACTTCGCCCATGCGCTCATCGGGCACGCCCGCGATGTAGGCCTGGGCGACATCGGGGCGGGCGGTCAGGCACTCCTCCACCTCCTTGGGCGAGACGAGCTCGCCGCCGCACTTGTAGAGCTCCTTGCTGCGTCCGGTGAGCAGCACCCCGCGGTCGGTGATCCGGCCCAGATCCCCCGAGCGCAGCCATCCCTGATCGTCGAGCGCGGCCGCGGTCTCCGCCGGCTTGTCGTAGTAGCCGTGCGTGAGGATCGGACCGCGAGCCGTCAACTCGCCTTCGGCGCCGGGGGGCAGGTCGGCGCCGGTCAGCGGGTCCACCGTCTTGTAGCTGACCAACCGTCCGTCCAGCTCCGGGTCACCGGCGACGCCGCCGCGCTTGGGGGTCCCGACTGTCCCGGCGACGAGCTCGAGCGGCCCGTCGGGCTCGGTGAAGGTGGTCGCGGCGCTGGTTTCGGTCATCCCGTAGGCGGTCACGATCTCGGCCACGCCGAGCTCGTCTGAGACGGTCTGCCACAGCCGCACCGGCGCCGGAGCCGCCGCCGACATCACCGCCTGCAGCGAGCTGAGGTCGAAGTTGGCCGATCGCGCCGCCTCCAGCACGGCGATCGTCATCGTGGGCACGAACAGGGCTTCGTCGGCGCGGTGCTCCTGAATCGCGGCGAGGGTGGCAGCGGGGTCAAACGTGGTCTGGGGGATGATCGCGCCGCCGGCGAACAGGGCGGCCAAAAGCCCCTCCACATAGGCGAATACGTGGTGAAGGGGCAGCGCGAAGAGGATCCGGCGCCCGTCGGCGAAGCCCCGCGTCCAGGCGGATCCATAGGCGCTGCGCAGCAGCGCATCGTGGGAGAGCATCACGCCCTTGGGGGCTCCGCTGGTCCCCGATGTGTAGATCACGTCTGAGGTGGACCGCGGGGAGGTGGTCTGCTCCCGGTCGGCCACCGCGGCGGCATGGCGGTGGCCGCCCAGCGCCTCGAGGTCAGCCAGCGACGTGCCCGGCCCCACGCCGTCGCCCGCCGAGTCGACGACGACGTTGCGCAGCCGCGGGAAACGCTCCCCGCCGCCGCTGCGCTCCCAGCCGGGGGCCAGCTCATCGAGCGCGCGGAGGTAGTGCAGGTCACGGAAGCGATCCATCGTGATCAGGCCCACGGCATCTGACTGGCCGATCACGTAGGCCAGCTCGTCGCGGCGCAGGAGGAAGTTGATCGGCACGGCCACCGCGCCGGCACGGGCGATGGCGAACTTCAGCGCCACCAGCTCGGGATGGTTGGCCATGACCAGCGCGACGTGTTCTCCCGGCTGCACTCCCAGCGCGACCAGACCGGCGGCCAGGCGCCGGGACCAGTCGCGGACCTCGCGGTAGCTGTAGCTGCGCTCCGAGGTCAGGATGAGCGGCCGGTCAGGGTGGCGAGCGGCGGCCTGGTCCAGGCACTGAGACAGGGTGAGCTCGCGCCACTGAGGATGGGCCGCATCGAGGGCGCGGCGTCGCTCGCAGACCGGGGTGGGCGCATCGGACCGTCGCGGCATGGCCGTAAATGGTGGCGGGGGCTGAGCCCGACCGCAAGCGCGCCGCCCGCAGGCGATCTCACGGCGCCGATCGGCTACTTTCGCGGACGTGTCGGTCGCTGTCTCCCGTGTCGCCAGCTTCGGGGATCTGCGCGCGTTCGTCTCGCTGCCGTTCCGGTTGCATGCGGGTACGCCGTGGGTGCCCCCGCTCAAGCTCGAACGCTACGTGTTCCTGAGCCGCCGGGCCAATGCGTTCTTCACCCACGGCAACGCCGAGTACTTCCTGGCCCGCTCCGGCGGGCGCGTGGTGGGGCGGATCAGCGCCCAGGTCGACCACGCCTTCAACGAGTTTCACGCCACGCGCCAGGGGATGTTCGGATTCCTGGAGTTCGAGGACGCTCCCGGCGTGCTTGAGGCGCTGCTCGACATCGCGGCGGCGTGGCTGCGCAGCCGGGGCTGCGAGCGCATGGTCGGTCCGATGGACTTTCAGATGAACGACGAGAGCGGGATCCTGATCGAGGGATTCGACCGCGCCCCCCTGATCAAGCAGCCCTGGCACCCGCCCTACTACCAGCGCCACTGCGAGGCGGCCGGGCTGGTTCAGGCGATGGATCTGCTCATGTGGGAGCGGTTCACGTTTGACCGCGAGCAGGTCGACCCCCGGGTTCGGCGGATCGCGCAGCGTGCTCACGATCGCTACGGAGTCCACATCCGGCCGATGTCCCGACGGCACCTGCGACGCGAGCTCGACGACTTCGCGCGCGTCTACAACTCCGCCTGGTCGCGCAACTGGGGGTTCGTGCCCTACTCCAAGGAGGACCTCGACGCCTACGCGCTCGATCTGCACCTCGTCTATGACCCCAACTGGTTTCTGGTCGCCGAGATCGAGGGCGAGACCGTCGGGATCGCCATTACCGTGCCCGACGTCAACCAGGTGCTGGCCAGGATGAAGGGGCGGCTGCTTCCGCTGGGCTGGTGGTACTACCTCAACAAGGGGCGGATCATCGATCGGGTCCGGGTCGGCTTTCTGGGCGTGATCCCCGAATACGAGCACACCGGGGTCGGCGCGGCGCTCTACATGGCCTCATACGCGGCCGGCGAGCGCACCCCCCAGAAGGGCGGCGAGATGGGCTGGATCCTCGAGTCCAACCACGCGATGAACCGCGCCATGGAGGCGCTGGGCGGCCGCGTCGTCAAGCGCTTTCGCGTCTACGAGCGGCCACTTTGATGGGGGGCCGCTGGCGCGGCCCCTGTTTACTTGGCGGCGGTGGTGCCGGCCTTGGCCTTGGCGGACACAGGCTTGCGGGCGTGCTTGTCGATGAAGGCCTCGGTGAGATCGCGCGCCTCGGCGTCGGGGCGCTGGTTCATCGGGGACTTCATGAGGTAGGAGCTCGGTCCGTCCAGCTGCCCGGAGAGGCCGTGGTTGAGGGCCAGCTTGCAGCAGCGCACGGCGTCGGTGACGATGCCGGCGGAATTCGGCGAGTCCCATACCTCGAGCTTGAGCTCGGCGGTCAGCGGGACATCGCCGAAGGCCTGCCCCTCGAGCCGGATGTGGGCCCACTTGCGGTCAGTCAGCCACGGCACGTAGTCCGAGGGACCGACGTGGACGTCGTCGGCGGGCAGCTTGTGGCCCATGATCGACGTAACCGCGTTGGTCTTGGAGATCTTCTTTGACTCCAGCCGCTCGCGCTCGAGCATGTTGTAGAAGTCCATGTTGCCGCCGACGTTGAGCTGCGAGGTGCGCAGGAGCTTGACGCCGCGGTCGTGAAACAGCCGGGCCAGGGCGCGGTGCACGATCGTCGCGCCGACCTGGGACTTGATGTCATCGCCGATGATCGGCAGGCCGGCCTTGCGGAAGCGCTTGTTCCAGTACTCCTCGCGGGCGATGAACACGGGGATGCAGTTCACGAAGCCGCAGCCGGCGTCGAGGATCTGCTCCACGTACCACTTGGTCGCCTCCTCGGAGCCCACCGGGAGGTAGGAGACGACGACGTCGGTGCGGGTCTCCTTGAGCACGTCGACGATGTCGGCGGTGGGACCTGGAGCCTTGGTGATCTTCTCCTTGAGGTACTTGCCGAGCCCGTCGTGGGTCATTCCGCGCATCACCTCGACGCCGAGCTTGGGGACGTCGTCGCCGAGCTTGATGGTGTTGTTCTGGCCGGCGAAGATCGCCTGCGACAGGTCCTTGCCGACCTTGTCGGAGTCGATGTCGAAGGCGGCGCTGAACTCGATGTCGCGCACGTGGTAGCCGCCGAGGTCGACGTGCATCAGCCCGGGGACGCGCTCGGCGGGATCGGCCTCGCGGTAGTACTGGACACCCTGCACGAATGAGCTGGCGCAGTTGCCGACACCGATGATCGCGACGCGGACCTTGTCCTGCTGCTTGGGCGCGGCGCCGTTGGAGGAGCCGTTGGTCTTGCTCACTTGAAGAGTTCCCTTCTCGAAATTGGGCCCGCCGCGGCGGATCAGCGATGCGGGCGACGATCTAGGTATTCCTCAACGGCCGGTTTGTTACACCGCGCGGGCGCCTCAGGACGTGCTGGCGCTGGCGTTGAGCTGGCCGCGTACGTGCACGATCCGCTGGATCATCGTCACCACGGTCAGCGCCGCCAGGACGTAGACGGCCGGCTCCAGAAGCTCGAACTTGCCGATCGACGCCCCCTGGGCGAAGACCAGGCCGATCGACAGGATGACCACCCGGACGGGACGTGTGGCCAGCCCCACCTTGCAGGCCACTCCGAGCGCCTCGGCGCGAGCCCGCGTGTAGGAGACCATCAGCGATCCGAGCACCGCGATCACCACGGCGGCCACGGCGACCTGGTTGTGGCGCGAGGCGAAGTAGGCGGCGACCGCGGTCAGCACGATGCCCTCCTCCAGCCGGTCCAACGTGGAGTCCAAAAAGGCGCCGAACGGAGTCCCCTTGCCCGACATCCGCGAGTAGCGCCCGTCGAGCGTGTCCATCACCGAGCCGACGATGAAGGCGACGCCGGCCAAGAAGAACAGCCGGTCGACGATCAGCGCGGCGGCGACCAGGTTGAGAAAGAAGCCGGTCAGCGAGATCGCGTTGGGGGTCAGCCGCGACTCGATCAGCCGCTCGCGCATCAGCTCCTGCGTCGTCGGCACACTGCCGCGCGGCCGTGAACGGCGGGGCTTGGGCTGTCGCGGGCGAACCGGTGTTGCGGGCTCGGCCATCGCGCTATGCCGTCGCCTGGCCGAACGCCCAGGCGTCCGGTCTGGCCCGGGCCAGCAGTTGCTTGGCCGCCACGGCGGAGACGGCGGCGGTGAGGCCGCCCAGGAACACGTCGGTGAAGTAGTGGTTGCCGGTCGCCACCACCACGAAGGTGATCAGCACCGGATACAGGCACCAGATCACCCGCGCCCACCAGCGCTTGACAAGCTTGGCCATCGGCAGCCCGATCATAACCGCAAAGCAGACGTGCATCGATGGCACCGCGGCGTAGAAGTTCAGCAGCGCCTTCCCGGGTCCGTTCTCCACGTGGGGGGTGCCGAGGAACTGGGCCACCGAGTCGGTGAAGCCCCACTCGGGCATCAGCCGCGGCGGCGCCGTCGGGTAAAGCGCGTAGCCGACGAGCGCCAGCGCCATCGCGACCAAGAACATGTTGCGCACGAAGTAGAACGACTCGTTGCGGCGCAGGTAGATGAAGATCAGGGCGCCGAGCGTGATGAAGTAGTGCGCGTTGAGGTAGGTCCAGTCGGCGGCGTCGATCACCCAGTGGACGTTCTGGGCCCAGGCCTGGATGCTGGGCTCGGCGAACACGTGCAGCAGTCGCTCCAGATCGATGATCCGGGTGGCGTCGCCGAACGGCTTGTAGCCGCTGCCGCCGTCGACCAGCCCGCGGACCAGCTGGTAGAGCACATAGGCGGCTAGGAACAACAGAACCTGACGGAAGACATCCGTCCAGCCGCGAGGAAGTACCCGCGTCTCGATCCACCTAAGTCGATGGCGCATGGCATCCAAAATCCTAGCGGTGTGAGTATTTGCTTCACATTTGACTCACCCCGGCTCAGGTGCAGCGAGGCGAAGCGGCCCGGATCCGGCGCAGCGAGAAGTCGGTCACCAGCTTCACCGGGCCGGCCCGCCGCAAGGTCAGGAGCGTGTAGTCGCCCTGGGCGGCGACGCACCCCGACCCGCGCTCGAGTCTCCAGTAGGGCGAGAAGCGGACGTGGACCACCACGCGTCCGGGAGCCCGTGCTCGCAGTGACAGCCAGTCGGGCCCGAGCCCGGTCAGCGTGGCCGTCCCGTCCACGATCGGGGTGGCCCTCTGGACCTCGTAGACGCGCCAGTGGCGGGAGCGCATGACCAGGTTCAGGTAGGGGAGCCCCCGGTCGATCAGCGCCATCTCTGCCTTGGCCGAGTAGTCGAGCTGGGCGTCGGGCGCGGCCACGAACCGGACCGCGTTGCGATGCAGCCAGCTCGAATAGGTGCTCGGCGTGAGGTGGTGGCCGTAGAAGATCGCGTTGTCCTCGATGTCGAGCTGGCGCTCCCAGCCCCGGGCGAGCGGAAAGTGGGTGGCCACCACGTAGGCCTCCCAGTGAAAGCGCGTGAACGGGATCTCGATCCGAAACGGCGGGCCGGGGCGCCGGTCGAGAAACCGCAGCAGCGGCTGGTAGTACTGCGTTGACGTCGACTGATCGCTGGAGGCCGAGACGAGGTCGCGCACCGGCGCCGCCCACTCCAGGTAGAGCAGCGGCAACGCGGCCACCAGCAGCAGGACCGTGCGCTTGCGCCACCACAGCAGTGCCGCCAGCGGCGCGGCCAGGAACGTCCCCAGCCGGGCGATGTTGCTGCCGATCGGCGAGGAGACCGCGTACACCGCCAGGGTGGCCACGGCGTACACGATCACTCCGGCGCGGAGCGTGATCGCTTCCTTGGGCACCGTGGCGAGCGCCAGCCCGGCGAGGACGACGACCGGGAACATGGTCGGAAAGCCAAACGGCTCGCTGCCGCCCTCGGGGAAGGCGACCGCCAGCACCACCACCGGGGCCAGCGCAGTCACCGCAACCACGACCGGTCCCAGGGCCGCCCGCGGAGTGCGCAGGCGGATGACCGCCCCCAGCGCATACCCGCCCGCCGCCAGGGCGGCGAACAGCGCCGCCACCGGGCTGCACAGCGCGGCCACGAAGGCCAGGGCGCAGGCCAGCCAGGCTCGCCCGCAATCGAGCGCCAGCACCGCGCCGAGCGCGGGTAGCGCCCCGAAGGCGAAGGCCAGCCGGCCCGTGTACAGGTTGGTGGCGGTGGCGGCCCCGAACACCACCGCCCCCAGCCAGGCGTCCCGGCCAAAGTGGCGGCGGGCCAGCGGCTCGAACAGCGCGGCCGTCCCGACGGCGGCCAGCGCGCCGGCCAGCTGCGGGGTCAGCGCCGCCGAGACGGCCGGAAACAGGACGCTGTAGCCAACGATGTGGTGGCCCGAATACCAGTAGTTGTTCCAGACCCCGAACCCCTCGACCCCGAACAGGTGAGCGCGGAACAGGTGCGCGGCCAAGTCGAGGCTCGGCGGCGAGGCGACCACGTAGGTCGCGGCCAGGATCGCGGCCACCAGCGTGGGGGCCAGCCGCTCGGCGAGGTCGCGCCGGGCCAGCCGGTCGCGGCTGGGGGCGGCCAGGGCGGCGGTGCTCACGCCAACTCCGCGGGGGTCAGGAAGGAGGCGATCCGGTCGATAACCTCGGGGCGATCCAGCCACGGCCAGTGGCCGGCGCCGGCGATCAGCTCGGCGCCGGCGTGGGGCAGCCGGGCAGCGTAGGCGGCGGCGAACGACGGGTCCAGCCACGGGTCGGCGTCCCCCCACAGGACGAGCGCCGGGCTCTCCAAGCTCGACAGCTCACGGCCAACCTGCGCCAAGCCCGCCGCGTCGATGGAGCGATGAAGACGCAGGATCGCCCGCTGCGTCCCCTGGTCGAACTGCTCCCAGACCTCGTCGACGCGGGCGTCGGGCCAGGCCGACTGCGGCCGAGTCGTCCCGGCCCGCAGGGTGCGGGCCAGCAGCCACCGGTTGACCGAGCCCATCAGCAGCTCCCCGACGGCCGGCCGGCGCCAGTAGCGGACCATCCGCGGCCAGCTCAGGCCGGGCAGCAGCGGGACGCCGTCGATGATCGCGATGCGCACCACGCGCTCGGGGTGACGCTCGGCGAACAACAGCCCGATGGCCGCCCCCCAGCCGTGGCCGACGATCGCCACCCGGTCGAGATCGAGCACGGTGAACAGCGCCTCGAGGAACCCGACGTAGCCGTTGAGCGAGTAGTCGAGATGCCCCCCCTTGGCCGAGCGGCCGAAGCCGATCAGGTCCGGGGCCAGGCCGCCGGTCCGGGGCAGGAACTCGCGCCAGTCGTCCGAGCTCGTGGGGACGCTGTGGAGATAGAGCGCGGTAGCGCCGGTGGCCGGGGCGCGGCGGTAGAAGACGGGAGCTCCGGCGACCTCGATCGTGTGCTCGTCGACGCCCACCCGTCGCCGAGGATAACGTCCCGCGCGATGAGCGCCGCCGCTGCGCACGAGCCTCCGGCTCCGGCCCAGACCCTGTGCCTCGGCGAGGCGCTGGTCGACCTGGTGGGGCAACCGCCGGGGCGCAGGTTGACCGAGATGGAGCAGTTCTCGCCGCACTTCGGGGGCGTCACGGCCAACGTGGCGGTGTTCGCCGCGCGGCTCGGGGCCCGGGTGGCCCTGGCCGGCGGCGCCGGAGACGACGTATGGGGGCGGTGGCTGCTGGCGCGGCTGCGCTCCGAACGCGTGGACGTTTCGCGGTTCGAGCTCGAGGCGGGATCGGAGACTGCGCTGGCGTTCGTCTCGCTGGACGCGGCAGGCGAGCCGAGCTACGAGCTGCGGGGCGACCCGGCGGGCACGGTGTCGCGGACCGTGGGCGGGCGGATCGACGAGGCGGTGCGGGGCTGCGCCGCCCTGTTCATCTCCACCAACACGCTGGTCGCCGCCGAGGATCGCGCGGTGACCATGCGGGCGCGGGAGCTGGCGCTCGAGCTCGGCCGGCCGGTGATCTTCGACGCCAACCTGCGGCTTCACCGCTGGAGCTCCCGAACCGACGCTCGAGCCAGCGCCAACGCCTGCGTGCGCCACGCGCTGCTGGTGCGGGCCAATCTCGACGAGGCGGAGCTGATGACCGGCGAGCGCGACCCCGAGCGGGCGGCCACGGCGCTGCTGAAAACCGGGGCCCGGATGGTGGTGCTGACCCTCGGCGCCGAGGGCGCGATCCTGCGCGGAGTGCTGCGAGCCACGATCCCGGCGGTGGATCGCCCTGAGGTTCTCAGCACCGTCGGCGCCGGCGACGCGCTGACCGGGACGTTGCTGGCCCGGCTGGCTCTGAGCGGCTTCTACCCCTCCTCGGTGGCGGCGGCGCTGCCGGAGGCGATGGCGGCCGCGGCCGCGGCCTGCGGGCGGTGGGGTGCCCTTGACTGACTGGCGCCGGCCCCGGGCGAGCCGAGTGCGAGCGGTTCGCGACCGGCTGCGACTGGTCTACGGGATCCCCGGAGCGCGGCCGCATGGCCATCCGATCGCCGAGCTGATCCTGACCGTGCTCTCGCAGTCGACCAACGACCGCAACCGCGACGTCGCCTTCCTGCGCCTGCGCGACCGCTTTCCCTCCTGGGAGCAGGTCCGCGACGCGCCGGTCGACGAGATCGAGGCGGCGATCCGGCCCGGCGGGATCTCGAAGGTCAAATCGGCCCGGATCAAGTCGATCCTGAACGCGATCTCGGCCACCGGCGAGCTCTCGTTGGACCGGTTGGCGGAGATGGAGGTGCCCGCGGCGCAGGAGTATCTGACCGGGCTGCCCGGGGTGGGGCGAAAGACTGCCGCCTGCGTGCTCCTGTTCGCCCTGGGCATGCACGACGTGCCGGTCGACACCCACGTGTCCCGGGTCGGGATGCGACTGCGCCTGCTGCGCCCGGGAGCGCCGTTTCTGGAGCTCCACGACACGATGCTGGCGATCACGCCCCGGGGCGAGGAGCTGGAGCTGCACCTGAACCTGCTGCGCCACGGGCGGCGGACCTGTCACGCCCGCAAGCCGGCCTGCCCGGCGTGTGCACTGCGGCGGATGTGCCCGAGCGCCGACAGCTTCTCGTAGGCGGCGGGGCGGACATTCTGGAGCGAGCCTGGGCTCAGGGGCGGGGGTTCGCTCCGTGAGGCTCAAGCGGTGGTCGCGCTGGAGCGAGGTCGGCGGAGCCGGGCTTGGCTCGCTCCGAAATGTCCGCTTCTGTGCCCGACCTAAGCTCTAGAGAACGGTTGGCGCCCCCAGACGGCAGGGCCGGAAGGCGGCCCAACAGCGCCGGCACAACCCCAGCGAAGGCCGCCCTAAATCTGCTACGATGGCACTAAGATTTTTCGACACCTAGAGGAGTAGACAACGTATGGGCAAGACAATCGGAATCGACCTCGGGACGACCAACTCGTGTATGGCCGTGCTCGAGGGTGGCGAACCGACGGTGATCGAGAACGCCGAGGGCGGACGGACGACGCCGTCTGAGGTGGCGTTCACGCAATCCGGCGAGCGGCTCGTCGGTACCGTCGCCAAGCGCCAGGCGGTAACCAACCCGCAGAACACCGTCTTCTCGATCAAGCGCTTCATGGGCCGCAAGGAGGCCGAGGTGCGCGAGGAGGAGGCGATCGTCCCTTACAAGGTGGTCTCGGGTCCCGGCGGCGACGCGCGCGTCGAGGCCGGCGGCAAGCAGTACTCCCCGCCGGAGATCTCCGCCATGATCCTCGGCAAGCTCAAGGCCGACGCCGAGGGCTACCTGGGTGAGACGGTCGACAGCGCCGTGATCACCGTCCCCGCTTACTTCAACGACGACCAGCGCCAGGCGACCAAGGACGCGGGGCGGGTCGCCGGACTCGACGTCAAGCGGATCATCAACGAGCCGACGGCGGCCTCGCTGGCCTACGGGCTCGACAAGGAGTCAGACCAGACGATCCTGATCTTCGACCTCGGCGGCGGCACCTTCGACGTGTCGGTGCTCGAGATCGGCGACGGCGTTTTCGAGGTCAAGGCAACCGCCGGTGACAACCACCTCGGCGGCGACAACTTCGACAAGGCGCTGGTCGACTGGCTGGTGGCCGAGTTCAAGCGGGCCCAGGCGATCGACCTGAGTGCCGACCCGATGGCTCTGCAGCGGCTCTACGAGGCGGCCGAGAAGGCCAAGATCGAGCTGTCGACGACGCAGGAGACCCAGATCAACCTGCCGTTCATCACCGCTGACGCCTCCGGGCCCAAGCACCTCGACACGCGCCTGACCCGGGCCAAGCTCAACGAGCTGACCTCCGAGCTGCTCGACCGGACGGTCGCGCCGGTTCGCCAGGCTCTCGACGACGCCAAGGAGAAGGGCGCCGCGACGATCGACCACGTGGTCCTCGTCGGCGGTATGACCCGGATGCCCTCCGTGCAGGAGAAGGTCAAGGAGCTCACCGGCAAGGAGCCGCACCGGGGCGTGAATCCCGATGAGGTCGTCGCCGTGGGCGCCGCGATCCAGGCCGGGGTGCTGGCCGGCGACGTCAAGGACGTCCTGCTCTTGGACGTCACTCCGCTGACGCTCGGGATCGAGACCAAGGGCGGCGTGATGACCAAGCTGATCGAGCGCAACACCACCATCCCGACCCGCAAGTCCGAGGTCTTCTCGACCGCTGAGGACAACCAGCCGAGCGTGGAGATCCACGTCCTGCAGGGCGAGCGCGAGATGGCGACTTACAACAAGTCGCTCGGCAAGTTCCAGCTGACCGGAATCCCGCCGGCGCCGCGCGGCATTCCGCAGATCGAGGTCGCGTTCGACATCGATGCCAACGGCATCCTCAACGTGTCGGCCAAGGACCTGGGCACCGGCAAGGAGCAGAAGATCGAAATCCGCTCCGGCTCCGGGCTCTCCGACGACGAGATCAAGCGGATGGTGACCGACGCCGAGGCGCACGCCGAGGACGACAAGCGCCAGCGTGAACTGGCCGAGGCCCGCAACAACGGCGAGAATGCCGCCTACCAGGCCGAGCGCCAGCTCAAGGACCTGGGCGACACGGTCGACGCCTCCTCCAAGGAGGAGATCGAGAACGCGATCAAAGCCGTCCGTGACTCCCTGACCTCCGAGGATGCGGCTGACATCACCGCCAAGACCGAGGCGCTCAACTCCGCCTTCCACAAGGTCTCCGAGGCGATGTACCAGCGCGCCCAGGAGGAGGCCGCGGCCTCCTCCGGCACCGACGGTGCCGGCTCGACCAACGGTGCCGGTACGACCTCTGAGGAAGAGGACGTGGTGGATGCCGAGGTTGTTGACGAGGGGAAGTAGCTCGCGATGACATTCGATCCGACCAAGACCCCGGGGCCTCGTTTTGGCCCCGGGGAGGCGCCCGACGCCGTTGACGCTCGGGACGCCGGGGACGCCGACACGTCAGGGCCCGGAGGCGCTACGCGACCGGGTTCTGGCGCGCCGGCGACTCCGGCGCCTGAGGTGGATGGCGAGGGGTCATCCGAGGCTGCCGGCTCCGAGTCTCCTGTTTGCGCGTCAGCTGAGGGAGAGCGGGAGTCCGAAGCGGCTGTGGCTGACGCCGACGTCGCTGCGCTGACCGAGAAGGCTCTGAAGGCTGAGGAGTACCTGGGGCTGGCGCAGCGGACGAAGGCTGATTTTGAGAACTACCGCAAGCGTGCGGCGCGGGAGGCGGCGGCCGCGCAGGAGCGCGGCGCGATCAAGCTCGCGCTGGCGCTGCTGCCGGCGATCGACAACCTCGATCGCGCCCTGGCTCACGCCGAAACGGCGGAGAACGGCGGCGCCGACTTTGTCTCCGGCGTCAAGCACGTGCACTCCGACGTGATCGCGGCGCTGGGCCGGGTCGGCATCGAGCCCTACTCGCCCGAAGGCCAGCCGTTCGATCCCCAGTTTCACGAGGCGGTCGCGCAGCAGCCGGCCGAGGGTGCCCAGCCGGGTACCGTCGTCGAGGTGTTTCAGCGCGGCTATCGGCTGGGTGACAACGTCCTGCGTCCCGCGCGCGTGGTCGTCGCCGGCTGAGGAGGTGAACACCGGTGCCTGAGAGACCCGACTACTACAAGGTCCTGGGAGTGGGCAAGAACGCCTCCGAGGATGAGATCAAGAAGGCCTACCGCAAGCTGGCGCGGCAATACCACCCTGACCGCAACGCCGGCGACAAGAAGGCCGAGGAGCGCTTCAAGGAGATCTCGCAGGCGCACGACGTCCTGTCAGACCCCGACAAGCGCAAGGACTACGACCGCGGCACCGGGCCGTTTGGCTTCGGCATGCCCGGCGGCTTTGATCCGGGCTCGTTCAGCGGCGGCTTCGGCGACGTGCTGTCGGACCTGTTCGGGCGAGCGACCGGCGGCGCAGGCGGACGTGCCGGTGCCGGTGGCGGGGCCGGTTCGGTGCGGGGCGGGCGCCAGCGCGCGGCTCGCGGCCGCGACCTCGAGACCGAGGTGTCGCTGACCTTCGACCAGGCCGTCAACGGCGCCCAGGTGCCGCTGGCCGTCCCCACCTCCCAGCCCTGCCCCACCTGCCAGGGCTCGGGCGCCAAGCCGGGGACCAGTCCGAAGGTCT
Source organism: Solirubrobacteraceae bacterium (assembly GCA_036497115.1). GTDB lineage: Bacteria > Actinomycetota > Thermoleophilia > Solirubrobacterales > Solirubrobacteraceae > Palsa-465. The sequence goes on along the minus strand of DASXJY010000086.1, from coordinate 7,187 downwards.
GCCCGGTCTGCGAGGGCCGCGGCTTCGAGTCACAGAGCCAGGGCATCTTCTCGATGTCCCAGCCGTGCTCCAACTGCCACGGCTCCGGGACCGTGATCGAGGATCCCTGTCCCACCTGCGGCGGCACCGGAGCTCAGCGCTCGGTGCGGCGGATGAAGGTGAACATCCCGGCCGGGGTGCGCGACGGCAGCCGGATCCGCTTGGCCGGCAAGGGCGAGCCCGGGCTGCGGGGTGCCGAGCCCGGTGACCTCTACGTGATCACGCGCGTGTCTGATTCTTCGGTCTTCAAGCGCAGCGGCGACAACCTCGAGGTCGAGGTGCCGCTGACGATCCCCGAGGCCCTGCAGGGCGCCGTGATCGAGGTGCCGACGCTCAACGGCTCAAAGCGCCTGCGGGTCCCGCACGGGACCAAGCACGGCACCGTCCAGCGGCTGCGCGGCGAGGGTCCCCAGAAGCTCAACGGCAAGGGCCGTGGCGACATCCGCTACCGGTTCGTGCTCGACGTCCCGGCGTCGCTGTCAAGCGAGCAGTCCGAGGCGGTCGACAGGCTGTCGCAGGTGATGAACGGAAATCCCCGCGAGCGACTGTTCGCGGCTGACGGGAGCCAGCACTGATGGCCGCCCGCCGAGTGCGCAGCTCGACTCGCGTCGAGGTCTCCTCCGACCGGGGCGTGTTCATGATCTCGGTCGCCGCCGAGCTGGCCGAGATGCACCCGCAGACGTTGCGAATGTACGAGTCGCGGGGGCTGATCGAGCCCAAGCGCTCGCCGAAGGGGACCCGGTTGTACTCGCGCAAGGACGTGGACCGACTGCGGCGCATCCAGGAGATGACCGCGGAGCTGGGGATGAACCTGGCCGGCGTCGAGCGCGTGTTCGAGCTCGAGCAGCAGCTCGAGACCGTGCAGCGCAGAGTGGCCGCGCTCGAGAAGCGCGCCCGGGAGCTCGACGCCGAGGTCAGGCGCCTGGAGGCGGTGCGGCGCAGCCTACGAGCCGAGATCGTTCCCTACGTCGGCGGCGGGGAGCTGGTCCGCCGCGCCGACGTGACTCGCACCGTGCCGGGCGCCGGGCGACTCTGACCGGTCGTGTCCAGCGGCTGACCGCGCCGGTGCGGGGCGGCGGTATGCGACGATTGGGGTGGAGGAGTCGCGCCGGCCGGGCCGCGCTCCGGTTTGCCGCCTGCTTAGGACACCGCTAAATAGGGGAAAGACAGCCAATGGGTCAGCGCTGGGGGTTCGGTTCGATCGGCGGCTGCCTGCTGGCCGCGGGCTGCCTGTTGGCCTCGGCGGCTCCGGCGCTCGGCGCGGGAGCCTCGGCCGGCGCCACCAGGGTCGGGGCAGTGGCGCCCGGCCAGCGCATCCAGCTGGTGCTGCCGCTCAAGGCAGACGAGGCCGGATTGGAGCGTCTGGCCACCGCGGTCAACACCGTGGGCTCGCCCCAGTACGGACAATTCGAGCCGCTGGCGACGCTGGCCGAGCGCTTCGGCGCCGCGTCGGCGGTGCGCAGCCGGGTGATCGGCTACCTGCGTCGCGCCGGGGCCACTTCAGTCAAGGTCGACGCCACCGGGCTGTTTGCCGACGCGACCATGCGGGCCTCGGTGGCCAGGCGGCTGTTCGGCACCTCGCTGGCGCGCTATCACTCCGCGCGCGCGGGACGCTACATCGCGCCCACCGGCAGCGCGCGGATCCCGGCGGCACTGAGCGGCGCGGTCACCGGAGTGGTGGGGCTCGACACCCGTCCCCTGTTTGGCCGGCCGCAGACGGTCATCTCCCACGGGCACTTCCAGCACTCTCCAGCCCGGGTCTCGTCCCACAACGTCGTCTCGGGCTACAGCCCGCGGTCTGGAACGCCGTCGGGCTGTCGTCCGGCGCTGGCCTCGCCGGGCTTCACCCCCAACCAGTACCTGACCGCCTACGGCTACTCCCCGCTGCACAGCGTGGGGGTCCAGGGACAGGGCGAGCGCGTGGCACTGATCGAGATCGACGGCTTCCGGTTTTCGGATCTGACGACGTTCGCCCGCTGCTACGGGCTGAGCGTGCCGCGGATCCAGGGCTACGGCGTGGGTGTCTCCAAGCCGCTGGCTCCCGGGGGCGAGAGCACGCTCGACCTCGAGGTGCTGGACGCGGCGGCGCCCAAGCTCAAGGAGATCGACGTCTACGAGTCCCACGCCAAGGCGGCCGACGTGCTGCGCTCGTTGACCGCCCCGCTGCAGAATCACGGCCGGACCCCGCAGGTCATCTCGGCCTCGCTGGGGACCTGCGAGCCGGCGCTGGTGGAGTCGATTGGCTACTCCGGCGTGCGGGCCGTGGAAGGCGCGCTGGCCACGGCGGCGGCCAGCGGGATCTCGGTGCTGGCGTCCAGCGGCGACGACGGTTCGACGGCCTGCATCGGCCACAACGGTCCGGTCGATCTGCTGGCGGTCAGCTATCCGGCCTCCTCGCCCTTCGTCACCGGGGTGGGCGGGACCAACATCGCCCTCAATGCGTCCAACGCGATCACCAACCAGATCGTCTGGAACGACGCCCCGATCGACCTCGCCGCCTCCGGCGGCGGCGTCAGCGGGCTGTTTCGGCGCCCGGCGTACCAGAATGGCTTCGCGCCGGCTAACCGACGGATCGTCCCCGACGTCTCGATGCTGGCCGACGTGCAGCCCGGCTATGACATCTACTGCACGGTCCGGGAGTGCCAGGACCCGGGGCACTCGAGCTCGTGGGTCTCGGTCGGCGGCACGAGCGCCGCGGCTCCGCTTGTCGCCGGCGGGCTGGCGCTGACCGATCAGGTGTTGCGGGTGCACCGGCGCCAGGAGCTCGGGGTGGCCAACGGGCTGCTGTACGGGATCGCGCACTCGCCCTCGGGCGGCTCGGTCTTCTCGGACGTGATCGCCAACGACAACGACCTCTCTCCTTACCTGGGCGACCATTCGGCGCTGGGCTGCTGCCACGCCGCCAACGGCTTTGACCACGCCTCTGGGCTGGGGAGCGTGAACCTGTCCCAGCTGGTCGGACTGGCCACCTTCCTGGAGCCGAAGATCGCGTCGGTGGGGGTCTCGCTGCCGAGGCAGCGGCCCGCCGCCAAACGGCGGCTGCTGGCCACGCTGTCGTGTTCGACGCGGTGCGTAGTCAGCGCCTACGCCCGGGTCTCCGTGGGCCGGGCGCGCAGGTTCAAGGTTCGCTCGTTCATGTTCGTGTTCAAGCACCGCGGCCACAGGACGGTGAAGCTCAGGCTGTCGGGATCCGACGTGGCCAAGATCCGTCGCGGGCTGCGCGCCCACAAGAAGGTCGTGGCCAAGGTGTTCGGCGAGGTCCTGGACTCCGGCGGCAACGTCGAGAGCACCAGCCGCGGGCGCGTGCTGCGGATTCGCAACTGAGCCGAGGCGGCTGCGGCTTATCGGCTAGTCCGCGGCCGGAGCGGCAGCGGGGTCGCCCGCTCGTCCCAGCTGGGCGCGGCGGCGGGTTGCCCGACCCGCAATGCTCACCGGATTACTTGCGATTTGGGGCTGAAGATGCGATAATCTTAGTCACACAGACTTAGATTTACACCCATCTTCTAGATACCGGAACCGCTTATGCAACCAGACCGATTCACGATCAAGTCCCAGGAGGCGCTGCAGGCCGCGCAGCGACTCGCGGACGATCGCCATAACCCTCAGACCACGCCCGAGCACCTGCTCGCGGTCCTGCTCGAGCAGGACGGGGGCGTTGTCGTACCCGTGCTCCGCAAGCTCGGCGTAGAGCCCGCGGCCGTGCGCCAGTCGCTCGGCACGGCGCTTGACGCGCTTCCCAAGCTGACCACCTCAGGTGGCCGGGAAGAGCCCGCCGGAGGGTCCGGCGAGCTCGTGCAGACCCTGCGCGCGGCCGAGTCCGAGATGCGCGACCTCCACGACGAGTACGTCTCCACCGAGCACCTGATGCTGGCCCTGGCCGCCCATCCCGGCGCGGCCGGCGACGCGCTGCGCGCCAACGGAGCCAGCCACGACGAGCTGGTCAAGGCGCTCGGCGAGGTCCGCGGCTCGCACCGCGTCACCGACCAGAGCCCCGAGGACAAGTTCCAGGCCCTGGAGAAGTACGGGCGCGACCTGACCGAGGCCGCCGCCCAGGGCAAGCTCGACCCGGTGATCGGGCGCGACGACGAGATCCGCCGCGTGATCCAGGTCCTCTCGCGTCGGACCAAGAACAACCCCGTGCTGATCGGCGAACCCGGCGTAGGGAAGACCGCGATCGCCGAAGGGCTGGCCCAGCGCATCGTCTCCGGCGACGTGCCCGAGGGGCTGCGTGACCGTCGCGTGGTTGCCCTCGACATCGGAGCGCTGATCGCCGGCTCCAAGTACCGCGGAGAATTCGAAGACCGGCTGAAGGCGGTGCTCAAGGAGATCGCCGACGCCCAGGGCACGATCATCCTGTTCATCGACGAGCTGCACACGATCGTCGGCGCCGGCGCCGCCGAGGGGGCGGTGGACGCCGCCAACCTGCTCAAGCCGATGCTGGCTCGCGGTGAGCTGCGCGCGGTCGGGGCGACCACGCTTGACGAGTACCGCAAGCACGTTGAGAAGGACGCCGCGCTGGAGCGCCGCTTCCAGCCCGTCTACGTGGGCGAGCCGAGCGTGGAGGACACGATCGCGATCCTGCGCGGGCTCAAGGAGCGCTATCAGGTCCACCACAAGGTCAGGATCCAGGACTCCGCGCTGGTGGCCGCCGCCACCCTCAGCCACCGCTACATCGCCGACCGCTTCCTGCCCGACAAGGCGATCGACCTGGTCGACGAAGCGGCGTCGCGGATCCGGATGGAGATCGACTCCAAGCCCACCGAGATCGACGAGGTCGACCGGCACATCATGCAGCTTGAGATCGAGCTCCAGTCCCTGGGCGAGGACGAAGATCCCGGTACCGTGTCACGCCGCGAGCAGCTGGAGCGAGCGCTGGCCGAGGAGCGGGAGAAGTCGGCCGCGATGCACGCCGAGTGGCAGCGTGAGAAGGAGACCCTGGGAGCCGTCGCCGACATCCAGGAGAAGCTCGAGTCGGCGCGGACCGAGCTCGAGCGAGCCCAGCGCGAAGCCGACCTGGGTCGGGCCGCCGAGCTGCAGTACGGCACGATCCCCGAGCTGGAGAAGCAGCTCGCCGCAGCCGAGTCGGCCGAGGCCGAAGTGGCCGCCGACACCACCGCCGCCCGAGGTCCACGCTTCCTCAAGGATGTCGTCGACGCCGAGGACGTGGCCGAGATCGTGGCCAAGTGGACCGGCGTTCCGGTGGCGCGACTGATGGAGGGCGAGATCGAGAAGCTCGTCCACATGGAGGACCGGCTGCACCAGCGGGTGATCGGGCAGGACGAGGCGGTCTCGGCGGTGGCCAGCGCGCTGCGCCGCTCCCGCGCCGGCCTGCAGGATCCCGACCGTCCGATCGGCACGTTCCTGTTCCTGGGCCCGACCGGTGTCGGCAAGACCGAGCTGGCCCGGGCGCTGGCCGAGTTCATGTTCGATACCCAGGAGGCGATGGTCCGGATCGACATGTCGGAGTACATGGAGAAGCACTCGGTCTCACGGCTGGTCGGCGCGCCTCCGGGCTACGTCGGCTATGACGAAGGCGGTCAGCTGACCGAGGCGGTCCGCCGCCGTCCCTACTCGGTGGTGCTGTTGGACGAAATCGAGAAGGCCCATCCGGACGTGTTCAACACGCTGCTTCAGGTGATGGACGACGGTCGGCTGACCGACGGTCAGGGCCGCACCGTCTCGTTCAAGAACACGGTCCTGATCATGACCTCCAACATCCGGCCGGTGGGGTCATCGCTGCGGGCCGGCGTCGAGGCGCAGTTCAAGCCCGAGTTCATCAACCGGCTCGATGACATCGTCGAGTTCGACCCCCTGACCCGGGATCAGATCGGCTCGATCGTCGATCTCCAGGTCGACAACGTGACCCGGCGAGTCCGGGAGCGCGAGCTGGAGCTGGAGCTCACCGACGAGGCCCGGACCCTGATCGGCAATCTCGGGTATGACCCCACCTACGGTGCGCGACCGCTCAAGCGGGTGATCCAGAAGCGACTGGTGGATCCGCTGGCGCTGGCCATCCTGGAGGGCAGGTTCCTGCCCGGAGACGCCGTGCGGGTCGACGCCGCCGAGGGCGAGCTGGTCCTCGAGCGCGTCGGGGTTGGGGCCGCGGCGGCCGCGGAGGCCGCGGAGGCCTCGGAGGCCGCGACCACCGTCTGAGCTGCGTCCGGCCTTCGGGCGGGTGTCCAGAGCGGACGCCCGCCCGGGCGCCGCTGCGTCCGTCTAGGTTCCGCCGCCCGCGGCCCGCCGCCCGCGGCCGCGCGCCGGGCGGGTGGATCCGATACAAGTGGGGCACAGCACCGCCTACGGGAAGGACAGCCCAGATGCCGACCTACATCATGCTCACGACGCTGACCCCCGACGGGGTGCAGACGATCAAGAACAACCCGGCCCGGATCCGCGAGGTCAACCGCGAGGTCGAGCAGCTCGGGGCCACGGTGAAGGCCCAGTGGGCGACGCTGGGCCAGTTTGACTTCGTCAACGTGATCGAGGCCCCGGACGAGCAGACGATCGCCCGGGTCTCGCTGGAGCTGGGCTCACGCGGCACCGGCAAGTACGAGACGCTGACCGCGATCCCGATCGACGACTTCATCGGCTCGCTGTAAAGGCGCGCCACCGCCTTGCCTGATCGCATCCTGGTCATCGGCTCGGGTGCGCGCGAGCACGCGATCGTCCAGTCGCTGGGCCGCTCGCCGCGCGCCCCTCAGGTGCTGTGTGCGCCCGGGAACGCCGGCATCGCCGCCGAGGCCGAGGTCCTGGACCTCACCCCCGAGGATCCGGAGGCCGTGGTGGCGGCGGCACGCCGGATCGCGGCCGACCTGGTGGTGGTGGGGCCGGAGGCGCCCCTGGTGGCCGGCCTGGCCGACGCCCTGGCGGTGGCGGGAATCCGCTGCTTTGGACCAACCGCCGCCGGAGCCGAGCTGGAGGGATCAAAGGCCTTCTGCAAGGAGATCATGGCCGCCGCCGGCGTCCCCACGGCGGCTCACAAGGTGGTCGCCGAACCGCGCGCGGGCCTGGAGGCGATCACCGGGTACCCGACCGTGATCAAGGCCGACGGGCTGGCCGCGGGCAAGGGGGTGATCATCGCCGAGGACGAGGCCCAGGCGAGCGAGGCGCTCGACGAGTTGCTGGTGGCGCGGCGGTTCGGTACCGAG
>DASXJY010000085.1:0-4270 GCA_036497115.1 Solirubrobacteraceae bacterium | reverse complement strand
CGACTCCAGATAGCGCTGCTCGGCCACGCTGGTGGTGCGGCGCGCCGCCCTCCGGTAGGCGACGACGGCTCCGTCGCGGTCTCCGGCCATCTCCAGCAGGTGAGCCCGCACGGCGTCGACGCGATGGCTGGTATCCAGGCGCCCGTCCCGCTGCACCTCGGCCACCATCTCCAGACCGGCCTCGGGGCCCTTGACCATCGCCACTGCGACAGCGCGATTGAGCGTGATCATCGGGTTGGAGGTGATCCGCTCCAGCAGCTCATAGAGGGCGCTGATCTGGCGCCAGTCGGTCTCCTGCGTACTGACCGCCTCGGCGTGGACGGCGGCGATCGCCGCCTGGAGCTGATACTGGCCGAGCCGAGCGGTGGCCAGGGCTTGTTCGATCATCCTGACGCCCTCTTCGATCGCGGCGCGGTCCCAGAGCCCCCGGTCCTGGTCGGCTAGCGGGACCAGGGCCCCGTCGGGTGCGCTGCGAGCCCGCCGCCGGGCGTGGGTGATGAGCATCAGGCTCAGCAGCCCCGTCACCTCCCCATCGGCCGGCAGCAACCGATGCAGCATCCGGGTGATCCGGATCGCCTCGCCAGCGAGGGCGGTTCGCTGGACGCTGGGTCCGGAGCTGGCTGTGTAGCCCTCGTTGAAGATCAGGTACAGGACGTGCAGGACGACCGCCAAGCGCTGCTCGCGCCCGTCCTCCGGCGGCAGCTGAAAGCCGATCCCGCTGGCCTTGATGGTCTGCTTGGCCCGGCTGATCCGCTGGGCCATCGTCGCCTCGGGGACTAGGAACGCGCTGGCGATCTGTGCCGTCGTCAGGCCACCAACGGCGCGCAGCGTGAGCGCGATCTGCGAGGCCGGGGTCAGCGCCGGATGGCAGCACAAGAACAGCAGCGTCAGCGTGTCGTCATAGGTCCCGGTCCGCAGACCGGAGTCGGCGGGTTCGTCGGGCCGCCACGTGGCGTCGGCGTCCTCCCGCCGGCGCCTGGCCTGCTCGGCCCGCAGATCGTCGATCAGGCGCCGCGAGGCGACCGCGATCAACCAGCCCCGCGGGTTGACCGGCCGCCCTTCGCGGGGCCACTGCAGCGCGGCGGCCAAGAGCGCCTCCTGGACTGCGTCCTCGCACAGATCGAAACGACCGTAGCGACGGACCAGTGCTCCGAGCACCTGCGGCGCCAGCGGGCGCAGCAGGTGCTCGATATCGCTCTCGGCGCCTGTGCGCGGGCTGGGATCGAGATCGCTGATCGCGCTCACTCCTCCGGCCCACCGACCTCCATGATCGGTCGCACCTCGAGCGGGGCAAAGCGCGAGCTCGGCCACCGCACGGCGATTTCGGTGGCACGCTCGATGCTCTCGCAGTCGAGCATCAGATAGCCGCCGAAATGCTCCTTGGCCTCGGCCAGCGGCCCATCGGTGATCACCGGCACACCGTCGCGGGACCGCACGGTCTTCGTGTTGACCGGGTCGGCCAGTGGCGCGGTGGACAGGAGCTCGCCGGATTGGCGTAGCTCCTCGAGCACCGCCTCGACCTCGCCTAAGAGCGCATCGCTTCCGGCACCGAAGAAGGCCTCACGAGTGTCGGGGTTGTCGTAGAGCAACAGCATGTACTTCATCTTCTCTCTCCTTGTCGGCATCTGTCCTGGGCTCCTGTCCCCTGGTCGAAGCCAGGCCGCAGGCCTCTACATCGACCTCGGGCGGGAACGTCTGGCGCGCTACGACACCGCCCTTGCCGAGACGCAACTTGAACTGGGTGGTCGTGTTTGAAACCCACACGCAGGGTCCACAGCAAACATCCCCAGGGAGGGACATGTCACGAATTCGCAGCCTTCTCGTGCTCGTCGCGGTGGCGGCACTGGCCTTGCCCGCCAGCGCTCTCGCGGCCCACTCGAAGGTAACCGGCGGCAGCACCCAGATCGCCCTCTCGCAGGCGGCCTCGACCGCGATGAGCGCCAACCACCTGACGGTGGCGCCACTGGCACCGGCCACGGCGTCCGGCTCGACGCTCAGCTTCCCGATCAGTCGCGGCCACCTGAACCTGAACAACAAGCACGGCGTGATCCGGCACCAGGGCGGATTCTCGCTCTCCAACGGCACCCGGACGGTGCGCCTGCGTCATCTGATCCTGGTGTCGAACAAGAACGGCGTATCGCTGTTCGCATTCGTCAGAGCCCGTGCGGTGGGAAGCTGCAAGCATCATCCGCGGCACTGCGTGGTGTTCACGGTCCGCCGCGTGGCTCGCGTGACCGGCGCCAGCATCCAGGGCGCCAGCGCCACCGGAACCGTACGGCTGACCGGGTTCAGCGCCCGGGCCATCAACAGCCTCGCGGGGAAGCAGATGGTCAAGGTAGGGACGGCGATCGGCAAGATCACGATCACCCCGACCTTCGGCTGATTCCCGCCGGCCGCCCACGCCCCGGACCGGAGCTCCGACCGGTCCGGGGCCGGGCAGCCGCAGCGCCGCATCCAGTGACGACCGGGCCGGGGCGCGGATCACCAGCGGACCAAGGCTTCGCCGGGAGAGCGCAAATCTCACCAGCGGCCAACGCTTCGCGGGGAGAGCGCAAATCTCACCGGCGGACCAGCTCGGCCGGGGCCTCACCGTCCTGCGGCCCTGACCCCGGCTCCCATTCCTGTCCCCAATCCGGCGCCGCCTCGATCCCGGCCGGCCGGCTCAGGCGCGCCACCGCCACCAGGGCGGCCAGGATCAGCACCACTCCCAGCAGCTGCACTCCACTGGGCGACTCGCCGAAGATCAAGGCGGCCAGCGCCACGGACCCCACCGGCTGAACTGTCAACAGGACAGAGGTCAGCGCCGCGGGGAGCCGCGGCAGCGAGCTGCCGATCAGCAACCAGCCGACGACCTGCGAGGTCAGCGCCAGCGTGATCAACCAGCCGGCCCCCGGCCAAGCGGGAGCCAGGTCGGCGTCGCCGATGACCAGCCCCGCGGCGACGCAGAGCACCGCCGCCACGGCGGTGGCGTCAAACAGCGGGCCGGCGACTCGATGAATCGGACTCCGCCCGTCACCCGAGTCTCGATGCCGAGGGTGCGCCGTGCTCCGATGGCGCAGGTCGCCGCCGCCGCGGCGCAGCAGCAGCAGAAAGCCGACGTAGGCCACGCCGGCGCCGAGACCGAACGCCGTTCCCCGCGCGGGATCGTGCCCGTACGCGCCGTGCTCGAGGGCGCCGGAGATGAGCAACACTCCGGCGAGCGATACGGGCAGTGCGATCAGGACGTGACGTCCGGGGGGCTCGGACAGGATCACCCAGGCCACGAGCGGCACCAGCACGACCTGGATGTTGGCCAGAACAGTGGCCAGGCCGGCCCCGACGTCGCCGATGGAGTGGTGCCAGAGCAGCAGGTCGGCGGCGAAGAAGACGCCCGCGATCAGCCCGGCCCGCCGCTCACGCCACCCCCGCCGTCCGATCTGGCGGTCCTCGACATAGGCCAGCAGCCCGAGCACCGGTAGCGCGTAGACGCAGCGGAAGATCGCCGACGTCGACGGCGAGGCGTGACTGAGGCGGACCAGGATGCTGGAGAAGGCGATCGTGACAGCGCCCAGCAGAGCGCACAGCCGCTCGCGCCCGGCGACCCAGGACATCAGCCCGCCGTTCATGTTGCCCGGCGGCAGACAACGCGATCCGGCCGCCCCGTCACTGCCCCCCGTGCCCCCGGGCCGCCGGCTCGAGCGCCCTGGCGCCGCGGCGGCACCGGTCGCACCGGCGTGCCCTCCCGGGCGGGGCCAGGCGCCAGCTCGGCTAGCTCACGTATGCGTCTGAGCGCCCACCCGGCGGCGAGCGGCGCCCGAGGGTGGCGGATCGTGGCGCTCCTCCGCGGGACGGGACCGAAACTGCCAATCCCGGCCGCGAGTGACAGGATGGCCAGCCGGATGTTGGCAGAGTCGGAGATCGATCTCGTCCGCGAGCGATGCGCGGCGGTGCTGCGCCAGAACTGGCGCGAAGGCACCCGCGCGGCCGACGGCGTGCCGTTCGCCTATACGTGCCCAAGCCCGGGCCACTACCCCTGGCAGTGGTTCTGGGACTCGTGCTTCACGGCCATCGCCTGGCGGCGTTTCGATCGTGAACGCTCCGCGCGGGAGCTGCGGTCGCTGCTCGCGGCCCAGCGCGACGACGGCTTCATCGGCCACACGATCTTCTGGCGAGAACCGCTCACCGGCAGCCGGCGCTACACGTACAACGTGACCTCGCCCTCGGCGGCGATGACCGCCAGCATCCAGCCTCCGGCGCTGGCCTGGGCCTGGCAGATCGCGGTCGGGGACCC
>DASXJY010000084.1:0-7549 GCA_036497115.1 Solirubrobacteraceae bacterium | reverse complement strand
CGATCTGGCCGCTGGACAAGGACGCCTTCGACCCCCGGGACGTCGACATTGCCGCGACCGACAACCCCGAGCTCAACTTCATCATCGAGCACGTGGGGCTGCCGCGGATCGAGGACTTCTGCTTCATGGCAACCCAGGAGCCCAACGTCTACGCGGGCCTGTCAGTGGTGATCGGCGGCCTGATGTATGCCCGGCCGCGGTTCTTCTCCAAGGTGATGGGCGAGCTGCTGTTCTGGGTCGGCGAGGACAAGATGCTGTTCGGCTCTGACTACGGGATTTGGGAGCCCAAGTGGCAGATCGATGGCTTTTTGGGTTGGGATTACCCCGACGAGGAGTACTCCGACTACCCGCGGGTCACCGACGCCACCCGGCGCAAGATCCTGGGGCTCAACGCCGCGGCGCTGTACGGCATCGAGGTGCCCGCGGAGCTCCGGCTTCCCGACGAGGCGGGCACGCCGGCCGCCGAGGAGGATGCCCAGCTGGTCGAATCGGCATGACGGAAGCGGCCTCTCCACAGACAGCGGAGGGTGCCAACCCGATACGTACGCAGGTCATCGACGCGCTCTCGGCGGTATACGACCCCGAGCTCGACGAACCGATCACGGCACTTCGGTTCATCAGCTCCTGCGATGTGACCGCCGAGGGTGACGTCGAGGTCCTGCTGCGCCTGCCGACACCGCAGTGCGCGCCGAACTTCGCCTTCCTGATGGCGGCCGACGCGCGCAACGTGGTGCGCCGGCTGCCGGCGGTGCGGTCGGTCAGCGTCAAGCTCGAAGATCACTACACCGGCGAGGAGATAAACGCATCGCTCGAGCGAGGCGCCGGCTTCACCGGGGCCTTCCCCGGCGAGACCGAGGACGACGACTTGGAGGCCCTGCGTGAGCTGTTCACGCGCAAGGCCCTGATCGCCCGCCAGTCGCGGCTGTGCGAGGCGATGCTGAGCGCCGGCGAGACGGCCGAGGCGGTGGTGGCGGCGCGCGTGTCCGAGCTCCCGGAGGGGCCAGAGACGCGCCGCTGCCTCGAGCTGCGCCGCAAGCTCGGGATCGCCTCGGGCCCCGAGGATCCGGCGTTCGTGCACCCCAGTGGCGAGCCGCTGGTCGCCGATCAGCTCCCGCGCTGGCGGCGGGCCGCGCGCTTGATCCGCACCAGCCTGGAGGCCAACGGCGGCATCTGCCGCTCGCTGCTGGAAGTCCGCCATAACCTGGCCACGGAGAACGAGGAGGTTGCACGATGAACGCGGCGAGGCTGCACCGCTATCGCGAGGCGCTGAAGCTCGACAGCGTCGACGAGCCCACCGCCGACGGTCCGCTCGACGTGGTCGTCCGGATCGGCGCCGCCGGCCTGTGCCGGACCGACCTGCACATCCAGGAGGGGCAGTGGGCGGAGAAGTCGGGGGTCACGCTCCCCTACACCCCCGGTCACGAGAACGCCGGCTGGGTCCATGAGATCGGCTCGGCGGTGACCAACGTCGCGGTCGGCGACACGGTCATCGTGCACCCGTACATCTCCTGCGGGCTGTGCCTGCCGTGTCGCAAGGGCGACGACATGCACTGCCTCAACGGCTCGTTTCCCGGCATCGACCGCGACGGCGGCTTCGCCGATCTGCTGAAGACCTCGGCTCGCGCGGTGGTCAAGCTCGACAGCGGGCTGGAGCCAAAGGACATCGCCGCGCTGGCCGATGCCGGCCTGACCGCGATCCACGCCGTCAAGAAGGCGATTCCAGTGCTGACCGCGGGCACGCGGGCGGTGGTGATCGGTGCCGGCGGCCTCGGCCACATCGGGATCCAGTGCCTGAAGGCGATGACCCCCGCGGAGATCATCGTCATCGATCCGTCGGAGAAGGCTCTCGCGCTGGCCGGTGAGATGGGCGCCGATCAGACGGTGAAGGTGGAGGGCTCACGGCACGTCGACACCGTCAAGGAGATGACCGACGGCCTCGGCGCCGAGGCGATCATCGACTTCGTCGGGGAGAAGGGAGCGATCGAGGACGGGATCGCGATGGTCCGCGACGGCGGCTTCTACTACGTGATTGGCTACGGCGAGAACATCGACATCCCCACGATCGACGTGATCTCCCGGGAGATCTCGTTCATCGGCAACCTGGTCGGTACCTACGCCGATCTGCAGGAGCTGATGGTCCTGACCGCCCAGGGCCAGGTCAGCCTGCACACCTCCACATACCCACTCGACGCGATCAACGACGCCATGGCCGATCTCGACGGCGGGCGGCTCCAGGGCCGCGGCATCCTGATCCCGGCCGGCGCATAGGAGCGGCAATGGGAAAGATCCTCTACTTCAACCACGAAGCTCGGCAGCTCCTGCAGGCCGGAGTCGACGAGCTCGCCAACACCGTCAAGGTGACGCTCGGCCCCAAGGGTCGTAACGTCGTGCTGGAGCGGCTCACCGGCGCCCCCACCATCACCAACGACGGCGTCTCGATCGCCCGGGAGATCGAGCTGTCAAACCAGTTCAAGAACATGGGCGCCCAGCTGGTCCGCGAAGTCGCCACCAAGACCTCGGACCTGACCGGCGACGGGACCACCACGGCCACGCTGCTGGCCCAGGCGATCGTGCGCGAGGGGATGAAGGCGCTCGACGAGGGAGCCAACCCGATGCTCTTGCGCCGTGGCATCGAGGACGCCACCGAGCTGGTGGTGGCCGAGCTGCAGCGTCGCGCGCGCCAGGTCGGCGAGGAGGCGGACCTGGCCCACGTGGCGACGATCGCCGCCAAGGAGGACGAGCGGATCGGTCAGGCGGTGGCGCGCGCGCTGCACCGCGTGGGACCTGAAGGCGTGGTGACGATCGAGGAGTCCGGGACGCCCGGAATCGGGGTCGAGTTCGTCGAGGGCATGCACGTCGACAACGGCCACTTCTCGCCCTACCTGATCCAGGACACGCAGCGGATGGAGACGGTCTTCGACGACCCTTACATCCTGCTCACCAGCAGGCCGATCGTCCACATGCAGGACCTGATGCCGACGCTCGATGCGGTGATGAGGTCACCGCGGCCGCTGATCATCTTCGCCGAGAAGATCGAGGGGGCCGCGCTGGGGCTGCTGGTGCAGAACAACCAGCACGGCACGCTCAAGGCGGTGGCCGTGCGGGCGCCGGGCTTCGGGCACCGCCGAATCGCCCACCTGCACGATCTGGCGGCGTTCACTGGCGGGCGGGTGATCGCCGACGAGGCCGGGCTCACGCTCCAGCACGTGAACTCGGACACGTTCGGCAGCGCCCGCCGTGTGGTCGTCACCGACGACTCGACAGTCCTGGTCGAGGGGGCCGGCACGGCTGACGAGGTCACGGCTCGTCTCTCCCAGATCCGGATCGAGCTCGGCCGGGCCACCCAGGACACCGACATCGACATCCTGCGCGAGCGGCTGGCCAGGCTCTCCAGCAGCCTGGCGGTGATCCACGTCGGCGCGGCCACCGGTCCCGAGCTCAAGGAGAAGTTCCGGCGCACCGAGGGCGCGGTGGCGGCCACTCGGGCCGCGGTCAGCGAGGGAGTTGTCGCCGGCGGCGGTACCGCGCTGCTGCGGGCGGAGTCGGCCCTGGACGATACGGGTCTCGAGGGCGACTACCTGCGCGGCGCCGAGGTGATCCGCCGCGTGCTCTCCGAGCCGCTGTTCTGGGTCGCCACCAACGCCGGCTACGACGGACAGGCGGTGATCGATCAGGTCCGCGTGATGTCCGACGGACACGGTCTGAACGCGCTCACCGGGTCCTTCGGCGACCTGTTCGAGGACGGCGTCATCGATCCGCTACGGGTCACCCGGCTGACCATTCAGCATGCCGCCTCGGTTGCGGCGCTGATGCTCACCACCGAGGCGCTGGTGGCCGAGGAGCTGGTGGCCCAGCCCGGCGCGGTCCTCGCGCCCGGGTTCGGCGACCTGGCCGAGGGGCTGGCGCGGCCCTCGTCCCCGGTGTAGCCGGCTCAGCCGACCAGCTCCAGGCCGCGGGCCAGCATCGGCGGCGTGGTGGCCGCGATCAGCTCGAGGCCGGGGTCGGGCGCGGGCAGGCGGCGGTTGCGCTTGGCCAGGGCGGACATCGCCGCGCCGAGCTTGTAGTAGCACAGCGCGGTGAACCAATCGAGCTCCGGCGGCTCGTCGGGCGGGCCGGGCGGGCCGCGCGGACCGGGCGGAGCAGCCCTCAGATACTCGGCCAGCAGCTGGCCGGCGTCCGGCATCGCGTCGGCCGCCGCCTGGTTGGCGGGGTCGCGGTTTTGCACGCGCTGCTGGATCGGCTGGGCGAAGGCCATCAGCCACGCGAGGTCGTGGCGGGGGTCGCCCAGCGACCACAGCTCCCAGTCGATGATCGCGGCCAGCCGCTCGCCGCTGAACTGCATGTTGCCCAGGCGGTAGTCGCCGTGCAGGATCCGGGGTGCGAGCGGCGAGGGGATCCGCGCTCGCAGGGCCCGCTGCAGCAACAGCTCGTCACCGCGCAGGTCGTCTCCGACCGTGGCGTAGAGCGCGGCCCACCGGTCGAGCTCGTCGCCGGGGGACAGCACCGGCTCGCCGGCCAAGCCGACCGTGGCGGGATCCAGCTGCTGGAGGTTGGCCAGCATGGTGGCGGCGGCCCGGGCGCGGCGGTCGACCGTCCGGGGCGACGGCGGTGGGTCGCTGAGGTCCCATTTGGGCTCGTAGGCCTCTCCGGCCACGAACTCCATCACGAAAAAGGGCGGCGTACCGTCGACCTCGAGCAGGATCTCGGGGACCGCCACACCGGGCGCTCCGTGCACTGCCTTGATCCCCCGAGCCTGGCGCAGGACGTCTCGGTTGCGAACCGCGGGCAGGCCCGGCGGGGCGACCTTGAGCACCACCGCTCGATCGGCGCCGGGGTGGCGAAGGCGGGCCGAGAAGGTGAGGCTGGAGACCCCGCCGGGCAGCGGCTCGAGCTCGACGATGCGGGCCTGCGGCCACCGCCGCACTGCGGCGCCCTCGGCTCTGTTGACGAGCTCGCCGGTGTCGAGCTCGGTCACGGCCGCTCGACGCGCGCCCGGACCACGCTGCCGGTCACCGACAGCGTGTTGAGCGACTGCCCGCCGTCGATCAGCAGCTCCTGCCCGGTGGTGCTGGCGGCCGCTGGGGAGGCGAAGTACGCCGCCGCCTCGGCGATCTCCTCTGTGGCCACGAGCCGTCCGCTGGGGATCCGCTCCAGCCAGGCGTCGATGATCGGCGTGGGCATCTGCAGCACCCCGCTGCTGGACACCAGCCCCGGGAGAATCGCGTTGGCGGTGATGCCGTGGGCGGCGTTCTCGGCGGCGATCGTCTTGATCATTCCCAGCAGGCCGGCCTTGCTGGCGCTGTAGGCGACCTGGGCCGGCATCCCGGAGAACGCGGCGATGCTGGAGATCACGATGATCCGTCCGAAGCGGCGCTCGCGCATCCCGGGCAGGCAGGCCTGGACGACCCGGAAGCTGCCGGTCAGATTCACGTCCAGGTCACGCCGCCAGCGATCGAGGTCGACGGTGTGGGCGGCGCCGAAGATCGTCGGCACCCCGGCGTTGGAGACGACCACGTCGATGTCCTCCAACCGCGGCAGCGCGCCGGAGACCAGGTCGACCTGGAACGTGCAGCCCGGCTCGACGTCGAGCGTCGCCACGTCGAGGCCGGCCGCTCCCAGCCGGGCCGCGATGGCCGCGCCGATCCCGCCCTCGCGCGCGGCTCCGGTGACCAGCGCCTTGCGAGGGCCGGGGCTTCCGGCGCTGGCGGAGTCGGCGGGGTTGGCGGGGTTGGCGGAGTTGGCGGCCACGGCTCGCTGGCGGGCAGCTCTCAGGCCATGGTCAGGCCGCCGCTTACCGACAGCGTCTGGCCGGTTATGTAGCCGGCGCCCTCGCTGGCGAAGAATCGCACCGCCCAGGCCACGTCCTGGGGCTGGCCCAGCCGCTTCATCGGCACCGCCCGGGCCAGGCGCTCGAGCACCTTGTCGGCGTCAGGGTGGGCGGCGGCGACGTCCTGGAGCATCTCGGTGTCGGTCGGCCCCGGACAGACGATGTTGGCGGTGACGCCCAGCCGAGCCGTCTCGCGGGCCACCGTCTTGGTGAACGAGATGATCGCGCCCTTGGCGCCCGCGTACACGGACTCCAGCGATGAGCCGACCCGTCCGGCGTCCGAGCTGATGTTGACGATCCGCCCCCAGTGGCGCTCGATCATCGACGGCAGCAGGGCATGGGTGACGCGCAGGCCGCCCTTGAAGTTGACCTCCAGCACCTCCTGCCAGAACTCCTCGTCGCTGTCCACGAACGGCTTGAGCTCGTCCCAGCCGGCGACGTTGACCAGGACATCGATCTCGCCGCACTCGCGCCGTGCGGCGGCGACGCCTTCGGTGACGCTGGCCGGCGCCCGGACGTCCATCTCGATCGCCAGTCCGCGGCCGCCCGACTCGGAGATTGCGCGCGCGTTGGCCTCGGCCAGCTCGGTGCGGATGTCCGCTATCACCGCGGTCATGCCGTCCTCGGCGAGACCGCGCGCGATGGCCGCGCCGATGCCACGAGCGCCGCCGGTGACGATCGCGACGCGCCCGCTGGCGCTGGGGCTGGCGAACATGGCCCGGCACCATACCGCCGGGCGTCAGGCGAGTCCCTTGTCCCTCAGTTCCCTGATCGCTGAGCTGGACTTTTCGAGCCCGTCCAGTCCCATCGCCTGCAGTACCGCCGGCGCCTTGGAGAATTGGACGTCGCGGTAATCCACTATCTCGAGCTGGTTGCCGGAGGGGTCGCGTACGCGTAGCGAGCCGCTGTCTGCGACGTCCTCGCCGCCTGCCCTGAGGGCCGCCCGGAGCGCCTCCTTGTCCTCGACCACGAAGCCGACGTGGCGGCCCCGGTCGGCCTCGCCGGCGGTGTCGCCCTGGACCTGGCTGAGGGCCAGGAACTGGTCGCCGAGGTCGATCCAGGCCATGGTGGCGCGGCGGCCCCGGAGGGTGAACTCGAAATAGCGCCCGTACCACTCCAGCGCCCGGTCGAGATCGTCGACCTCGAAGGCGATGTGGTTGATCCCGATCGCTCGTACTGCCATCGCTTGAGGATACGCGGACGCCCAGTGGTGGTGTGCCCGTGCTCCCGCTCGCGGGGTCCGCGCCCGTGGCAGGCTTGGCCTGACCGTGGATGCCCAGTGGCGGCGTGCCCGTGCTCTCGCTCGCGGGGTCCGCGCCCCGTGGCGGGCTTGGCCGGACCGCGGCCAACCCATTCAGCTTTGACCCCCCCATCGAGGAGGCCGGACGGCAGTGGCGAAAGCGCTGGGCGCGGCGCCGGTGGCATCGATGATGGCCGTCACCTCGGTGATGCGAGTCCAGCAGATCCTGCTGGCGCGCTGCAACGAGGCGCTGTCGCCCTACGGGTTGACGTTTCCGCGCTACGAGGCGCTGATGCTGCTGTTCTTCAGCCGCACCGGCTCGCTGCCGCTGGGCAAGATCGGGGTGCGGCTTCAGGTTCACCCCACCAGCGTCACCAACCTCGCCGATGGCTTGGAGAAGCTGGAGTACGCCGAACGCCCTCCGCACCCCAGAGATCGGCGAACCACGCTGGCCACGATCACCGCCCGCGGGCGCGAGGTCG
>DASXJY010000083.1:0-5159 GCA_036497115.1 Solirubrobacteraceae bacterium | reverse complement strand
GCGGCGATGAGGTCTTGGGGTTCGAGCTTGACGCCGTGGTAGCTGCCTGCGAGGCGGCTGATGTTCTCTTCCATCAGGGTGCCGCCGAGGTCGTTGACTCCCCAGCGCAGCGCCTCGGTGGCGGCGTCAAGCCCCATTTTGACCCAGCTGGCCTGAAGGTTGGTGACGCTTTCGCCGAGAGCGAGGCGAAACACGGCGGTGTGTTTGAGGTTCTCCTGGCGGGAGATTTCCTGCACTCCGTGGGTGCGTCCGAGCAGGGTGTGAAAGGGGATGAACGACAGCGGCACGAACTCGGTCAGCCCTCCGGTGCGCTGTTGCAGCTCGCGGATCACCCGCATGTGCTCGGCCAGCTCCGAGGGCTCCTCGATGTGTCCGAACATCACCGTGGCGGTGGAGCGAATCCCGGTGGCGTGCGAGGCCTCGATGATCTCTACCCACCGCGCCACGGGCAGCTTGTTGGGCGAGATCCGCTCTCTGACCCCGTCGTGAAGGACCTCGGCTGCGGTGCCGGGCGTGGATCCCAGTCCGGCCTCGCGCAGGCGCTCGAACACCGCCCGCGGCGAAAGGCCGCTGACGTCGCACATGTGCGCGACCTCCATCGGCGAATAGGCGTGCAGGTGAAGCTCCGGGGCCAGGCGCTTGGCGAACCGAAGCCAGCCCAGGTAGTCCTCGAGCCCCCAGTCGGGATGAATCCCGGACTGGATGCAGATCTCGGTCGCGCCGGCCTCCAGCGCCTCGTCGACGCGGCGGGCGAACTCCGCCTCGGAATGCTCATAGGCATCCGGTGAGCGCCGCGACTGGCCAAAGCCACAGAACGCGCACCCCACCACGCACACGTTGGAGACGTTGATGTTGCGGTTGACCACGAACGTCACCGTGTCGCCGGCCAACCTCCGGCGCAGCTCGTCGGCGGCGTCGCGAAGCTCCTCGATCACCTCCGGCCGCTGCTCGGAAAACAATGCCGTCAGCTGCTCAGCCGTCAGCGCCCGCCCGTCGCGAGCCTGCTCGATCGCCTGCGGAGCCAGGTCGGCGTCGATCGCGGGCGCAACGCGGCGGCCGCTGCCGCGGCGGGGGATAAACGACCAGTAGCGACTCTTGATCACGTCCAGGACGGAATCGGAGATCCACTCCGAGTCGATGTACTCCGGATACACGCACAACCGCTCTGACAGTGCGACACCGTCCTCGGCCAGCCGCTTGCGGACCTGCGCCGGCGACGGAAACGGATGCTCGGGAGAAATATGGTCGCCGTTGGCGCTCAACCCGCCCAGATCGGTCGCGCCGCTGCGGACCAGCTCCGGCCACCAGTCAGACAGGTTGGGCGGGACCTGGATCCCGGTTTCCGGCATCAGCCGCCGCGCCTCGGCGATCAGCCGCTTCATATCCTCGAGCGTCACCGGGCAGGCCCAGCTCGGAGCCTCCAGCTGCGGCCCGTCACCCACCCCGGTGCGCCAGTACTCCCGGGCCGCGGCGTCAGCGATCTGCGCCGGCTCGCGCCCGTAGTAGCTCTCATGCGGGACGAAGTTCTGCAGGATCACCTCCTGCAGGTGCCCGTGCTCGGAGTGAAGCTCGGCCAGCTTGGCCAGCGAGGCCATCCGCTCCTCCTCGGTCTCACCGATCCCAACCAGGATCCCGCTGGTGAACGGAATCCGCAGCTCACCGGCGGCGGCAATCGTCTCGATCCGGCGCTGCGGATGCTTGGTCGGCGAGCCGGCATGAACCGTCTCCATCAGCCGCTCAGAGACCGACTCCAGCATCAGCCCCTGAGAGGCGGTCACCGCTCGCAGCCTGGCCAGATCGCCAGCCGGGAGCACGCCGAGGTTTGTGTGCGGCAAGATCCCGCGCTCCAGCGCCCGCTCACACACCCAGACCACGTAGCCCGTGAAGTCCTCATGCCCGTACTGGCGCAGGCGGGCGGCCACCTCCGCGTTGTGCTCGGGGGCCTCCCCGGTCAACACCAACAGCTCCTTGACACGATGGCGCTGGGCAGCGCGATCGAGGATCTCGAGCACCTCCGCGGGCTCGTGCAGGTGAGGCCGGTGCGTCGCGAACGCGCAGTACTTGCAGTAGCAGCGGCAGGTCCGCGACAGCGACAGCGTGAGGTTTCGGCTAAACGTGACCCGGCGCATGCTTGGCCGCGGATTCTACGAGGGGCGCTCGGCGGCCTATGCTGCGCGGCCGGATGCGACGCCTTCCCTTCGCCTCGGTGGTGCTCGGGCTCCTGGTCGCGATCGTGCTTTCCGGCTGTGGCTCCTCGTCTGGCTCTCGGCACGGCCCCCGCTCGGCGACGCTGGTGCTGGACTTCCAGCCCAACGCCGTCCACGCCGGGATCTACACCACGCTGGCCCGCGGCTATGACTTGCGGGCCGGCGTGCGGCTGCGCGTGGTGGTCCCCTCGGCCTCGACCGATTCGATCAAGCTGCTGGAGACCGGGCGGGCCAACTTCGCCATCCTCGACATCCACGACCTGGCCATCGCCCGCGAGCGCGGCGAGAAGATCGTCGCCATCATGGCGATCGTGCAGCGGCCGCTGGCCGCGGTGATCGCCGCGCCGGCGGTTCGTGAACCCCGCGCGCTGCAGGGACAGACGGTCGGAGTGACCGGAGTCCCCAGTGACACCGCGGTGCTGCGCTCGATCGTCGCCGGCGACGGCGGCGTGCCCTCCCGGGTGCGCACGGTGACGATCGGCTTCAACGCCGTGGCCGACCTGCTGGCCGGACGCGTCAAGGCGGCGACCGCGTTCTGGAACGACGAGGGGGTCACCGTCCGGCGCCGCCGGCCCGGCTTCCACGTCTTCCGCGTCGACCGCTACGGAGCCCCCTCCTATCCCGAGCTGGTGCTTTGTGCGACCGCGGCCTCCCTGCGCTCCGATCCCCGGTTGGCCCGGAGCGTCGTCAAAGCCTTGGTCCGCGGCTACCAGGCGGTGCTGGCCAGCCCGCAGGCCGGGGCGCGAGCGCTGGAGAGCCGGGTGCCAGGCCTTGACCCCAGCCTGGTTGCCCCCGAGCTCGGAGGACTATTGGCGGCGTTTGCGCTCCCGGGCGGCACGGTGGGTGAGCTCGACGCGGCTCGGCTGCGCGCGTGGTCGCGATGGGAGGCCCGGTTTGGGATCGTCGCCCGGCCGCCGGCCGTGGCGACGACGTTCGACCGCCGGTTTCTCCCCCGCGGCTAGCTGCCGGGATTGCCGGCTACGCCGCCAGCAGCTCGTCGATCAGCGACGAGGCCGACCGGGCCATCCGCGAGCGCGGCACCACCAGGTCAAAGCCGGCCCGCTGGGCGGCGTCGCGGACGTCGTGCTCCACGTGGGAGAAGAAGGCCAGGGTCCGCGGCGGACCGTCGCCCAGCGCCGTCCGGGCGAGCTCGATCCGCGCCTCGGCGTCGGCGGTCAGATCGACGATCAGGACGTCGGCCCCAGCCAGCGCCGGTTCTAGCTCGCGGGTGTCGGTGATTAGCACCGGCTCGTGGCCGCCGGCCTGCAGCGCCCCCAGGACGTTTGAACCGAACAGCAGATCCGGTACGAACGCGACCGCGCGGGCCACTTCTATTGCGCCCGCAGGCGCTTGAACTCCTGGCGCACCGACTCGGTCCGGCCCCACATCTGCACGACTTCGGCGCGGCCGGTCCGGACCTCGCGCAAGGCCAGCTCGCCTTCGATGCCGGCGTCGTCGAGCAGCTTGAGCCCGAGGTGAATCGACGGCACCGGAGTGCCGTGACCGAAGCGGTGGGCGACGACCAGCCGCCAGTGCCAGTCGTAGCGGGAGTACGGCTGCGGGTTGGCCGTGACCAGCATCACCGCGGCATCGACGTAGCGCCGCTCGTCGAAGATCCTCAGATCGAACTCGAGATCGGTCCAGTCGTCGGGAAGCGAGGCGATGATCTCTTCGAAGTTATGTGCCAGCGAGCCCATCTCGGTGCAAGCGTACTCAGCCCAGGAGCTGCTGGCCGATCAGGTAGAGGTTGGTCGCGCTGATCCCAGTGGCCACCGCGTAGGCGGCCACCATCGTCAGCCGCCGGTTGACGTGGACGCCCATCACGTCCCGGCGGCCGGTCAGGATTACCAGCGGGACCAGCGCGAACGGGATCCCGAATGACAGGACCACCTGACTGAGGACCAGCGCGCCGGTCGTGCTGACGCCGAGGGCGAGGATGATCAGCGCGGGCAGCATCGTCACCGCCCGCCGCAGCCAGAGCCGCACGCGCACATTGATGAAGCCGGCCATCACGACCTGACCGGCGAACGTCCCGACGCTCGATGACGAGGCGCCGGAGGCGAACAGGGCCACGGCAAAGGCCAGCGCCGCCCCTCCGCCGACCAGGCGCCCGAACTCCTGGTGCGCGCCCTGGAGGGTGTCGAGCCCGTCCAGGCCGGGGACGTGAAACAGCTTCGCCGCCACCGCGAGCATGGCCAGGTTGATCAATCCGGCCAGCCCCAGAGCGACCATCACGTCGATCCGCTCAAAGCGCAGAACGCGCCGCCGCTCGCCATCGTCGCGCACCGGCATCCGGCCGTTGGTCAGCGCCGAGTGCAGGTAGATGACGTGCGGCATGACCGTCGCGCCGACGATCCCGACCGCCAGGTAGACGGCTCCGCCGCTGCCCAGGCTCGGCACCAGGCCCTCGAGCGCGTCGTGCGCCGAGGGCCCGATCCGCAGCGTCTCGTAGAGAAAGCCCGCGAACACCAGCCCCAGCAGCGCGGCGATCGCCACCTCAAAGCCGCGGTGGCCACGCCGCTGCAGCTCGAGGATCGCGAACGCGATCACCCCGGTGATCACACCCGCCGGCAGCAGCGGCACGCCGAACAGGAGGTTCAGCCCGATGGCCGCGCCGAGGAACTCGGCCACGTCGGTGGCCATCGCCATCACCTCGGCCTGGACCCACAGGCCCCAGCTGACCCAGCGCGGGAACCGCTCGCGGCACAGCTCGGGGAGGTTTCGATCGGTGGCGATGCCAAGCTTGGCCGACAGGTACTGGATCAGCATCGCGATCAGGTTGGCCAGCAGGACGACCCACATCAGCCCGTAGCCGTACTTGGCTCCGGCCGTGATGTTGGTGGCGAAATTGCCTGGGTCCACGTAAGCCACCGAGGCCACGAACGCGGGCCCCAGCATGGCCAGCATGGCCCGCCATCTCCCCCGCGCCAGCAGCCGCTCCAGCGGCGTCCC
>DASXJY010000082.1:0-2025 GCA_036497115.1 Solirubrobacteraceae bacterium | reverse complement strand
ATCGACATCGGCGCTCCGCTGGGTGCGCCGATCTATGCCGCGAGTTCTGGCTCGGTGCTCTACGCCGGTCCGGCGGAGGGCTTCGGCAACGAGGTGATCCTGTCCCACGCGGGCGGTGTGCAGACGGTTTACGGCCACATGGAGCGCATCCTCGTCACCGCCGGACAGGCCGTGACGGCCGGGCAGCCCATCGCCCTGGTCGGTGCCGAGGGCGACGCCACCGGCCCGCACCTGCACTTCGAGATCTGGCCCGACGGCTGGCACGCATCCGAGACCTCGCAACCGATCGACCCGCTGCCGCAACTCCAGGCCTGGGCGGCGAACCTAAAGCCCCGATAAAGGGGACTGTCCCCTTAGATCGCCGTGGCGGCCGGACCCGCCGCCCACGGGCGCCGCGAAAGATAAAGGGGACTGTCCCCCTTAGGGCTCACGACTGAATTAGTGGCGTAGTCGTGGCAGGTATTGTGGTGGGTCGGGCCGAACCGTTCGGCATGATCGATGAGCGTGCGATAGGCGTGCGATGGGAGCTGGTCCGCCCCGAGCTCGATGAGCGTGGGCGGCGGGTTTGGGCGGCGGCGGAGGCCCGCTCGCATGGGCGGGGCGGGATCGCGGCGGCGGCGCGGGCGACGGGCTTGTCGCGGCGCACGATCGAGCGTGGGCTGGCCGAGCTTGATAGCGGTGAGCGGCTGTCGGCGGGTCGTGTGCGCCGGCCTGGGGCGGGCCGGCCGTCGCTGGCGGCGACAGACCCGACGGTCGTCGAGGATCTTGAGGAGCTGGTGGCGCCGGGGACACGCGGGGACCCCGAGCGCCCGCTGCGCTGGACCAGCAAGAGCGCGGCCAGGCTCGCAGACGGGCTGCGCGGGCTGGGCCATCAGATCGTCGACCGGTCGGTGCTGCGGCTGCTGGGCCGGCTGGGCTACTCGATGCAGGCCAACGTCAAGACCAGGGAGGGCGCCGAGCACCCTGACCGCGACGCGCAGTTTGAACACATCAACGACACCGTCGCTGCCGCCCTTCAAGCCTGCGAGCCGGTGATCAGCGTCGATACCAAAAAGAAGGAGCTGGTCGGCGAGTTCAAGGCCGTCGGACGCGAGTGGGCGCCCAGCGGCCAACCGGTTGAGGTCAACACCCACGACTTCCCCAGCCACGCCAAGGGCAAGGCGATCCCCTACGGGATCTACGACCTGGCCCGCGACATCGGCTGGATCTCGATCGGTATAAGCCGCGATACCGCCCAGTTCGCGGTCGCGTCGATCCTCGCCTGGTGGCAGCAGTTGGGCCGCGACAGCTATCCCGGCGTCGCGACGCTGACGATCACCGCCGACTCCGGCGGTTCCAACAGCGCCCGCGGTCGGCTCTGGAAGACCGAGTTGCAGAAGCTCGCTGACCAGACCGGCCTTGTGATCCGCGTGCTGCACTTCCCGCCGGGCACGAGCAAGTGGAACCGCATCGAGCACCGCCTGTTCAGCTTCGTCAGCCACAACTGGCGCGGCAAGCCTCTGATCGACTACGCCACGGTCATCAACCTGATCGCCGCCACGACGACCAGCACCGGCCTGAAGGTCTACGCCCGCCTGGACGAGACCGACTACCCCAAGGGCGTCAAGGTCAGCGACGCCGAACTGGCCGCCATCAACATCCAGCGCGACGAGTTCCACGGCGACTGGAATTACACCATCTCACCGGCGACAACTACGACAATAATAGAGTCGTGATCCCTTAGCGTCGTCGCCCTCGCAAATCTTGCCCGGGGAGGCAACGATGAACTCAGATCTCGGAGTGTGGACCAGCGAGGACAGCGCGCTGGTGCTCATCGACTACCAGCCGGAGCTGCTAGAGGCGATCCGCTCGGAGACACCTGCGGATCTGATCGAGCTCCATGCCCGCTGGCTGGCCAGGGCCGCCAAGGCGTTCGACGTGCCGATCGTGCTCTCGACGATCGGGGTCGAGTCGGGCACCAACGGCCCGACGGTACCGTCGATCCTCGCCGAACTGGAGGAGGTCGAGTCGATCGACCGGACGTCC
>DASXJY010000081.1:0-4892 GCA_036497115.1 Solirubrobacteraceae bacterium | reverse complement strand
CGACCCGATTTCTCCTCATCCGACGGCGGCGACAGAAAGCCGCCAAAGACGCCCAGCATTCGCACCGAGCGATACCAGTTGACGATCGGGCGCCGCTTGTCGGGCTTGTCGGGCATTGCCGTTGCCGCCGTTAGTTCCAGGGCCACCCGGGCCGCTTCCGGGTCGGGGTGGAGCCCACGCAGGTAGAGGAACTCAGCCGCGGTCTCCAGGTCCCGGGGGTCGCGTCCGTAGAGCGCGGCGAGGCGGAACACGAGCACACCCTCCTGCCACAGGTGCCCGACGTAGCCGGGGATCAGGGCGATCAGAAACGGGGTTCCGGCGACCGCCCCGTCGATCCGCGAGACCTGTATCGAACGCTGGGAGAGCCGGCGGGCGATCGCCGCCCGCTGGCCGGATCCGTGCTCATCCAGCGCGGTCTGTCCCCAGGCCGCAGACGGCTCCCCGATTCGCTGCCGCAGGGCAAGCGTGAGCCGCTCCGACAGATGCTCGGGGTCGCGGTAGACGATCCGGACGAAGCCACGTGAGGCCCCAAACAGCGACTTCAACCGACCGCTCTCGCGATCGATCGGCGGCGGTTTTCCTACTTCCCAGGCCGGCGCCTCCGGTCCGGTCGGCGTCACGGAAGCTTGCGCTCCTCGCCGGCCGCTGTTGCCGGCACCGGGTCGTCCGCGCTCAGCCGCGCCTTGGCCGCATCGGCCTCGTCGGCGGTCAGCGCCCCCGCTTGACGCAGCGCGGTGAGATGCTCAAGATTGGCGTCGTCGGCCGGCGGGGGCGATCGAGGACCCCCGAACTCCGCCAACGTCTGGCGCCGCAGCGCCTCGGTCCCCAGCGCGGCCAGCACCGCGAACACGATCATCCCCAGCGGGGTGCCGGTGGCCGGGATGGGCTGCCAGATGAACACCAGCAGCAGCACCGCGCCGACGACCAGGTAGGCGGCGGCGGGATGCTCGGCGAGCCGCGGCGCCAGCCACCGGCGCGCCGGAGTGGCCAAGCGCGAGGGACCGGCGAACCAGGCGGCGATCACGAGCACGATCCCGATCAGGATCACCGCGCCCGCTATCTCGACGAGCATGTTGGTTCCGATCGAGGCCACGGCTCGGACCGCCGGGCGCACCGATTCGTCGCTGACAAGCGTGTGCTCGACCGCCCGGACCCCGAGCGAGCGGGCCAGCAGGATGGCCAGGCCGGCAACGATCGCCGACGCGCCGACCGACATCAGCGTCCGGCGCCGTCGGCCCCGGGCGATCGCGATCGCCACCACATAGAGCAGCGGGACGAGGATGTAGAGGATCGTCGCCAGCCCCTTCAGCGCTCCGCCGGCGTCCTGGATCAACTTGAGCTGGTCAGAGCGCATGATCACCAGGTTGGCCGCCGAGGGAGGCAGCTTGGCGCCCAGATCGACCGAGATTCCCAGCCTGGAGGCGACGTCGTCGAGGATCGAGCTCAGGTTGAGCGTCACCTCGTTCCCATTGACCGAGACCTGGCGGTTGCCCCCGTTGACGATCGCCACGAGGGCCTGATCGGCTCTCCGGTTGGCTTTTGCCCACAGGTCCTGGACCACCGGCCGCGACAACGCCAGCTCGGTGGCCTGCACGGCGGCGTTGCGCAGCGCTCCGGCCACGGGGGCGGCGAGCGGATCCAGCCGAGACGGCAGCCGGGACTCGAGCAGAGAGGCGACATTGACGTTGCTGTAGAGCTGATCGACCAGGTAGTTGGCGGTGGCGGTTCGGACCGCCGGGTTCTGCAGCAGCGTTGTGCTGGTGTTGCCCCAGTTCTCAGGGTTGAGGAGCTGCCGGTTGGCCCAGATGGCCACGATGGCCAGGATGGCCAGGATCGTGTTGACCACGATCAGGACGTCAGTGATGATCCGTCTGCGCTTCGAGTGCGACGGGGCGCGCGCCGCGGGCGAGTCTGCGGTGCTCATACCCATCTAGGATCCTCGGTCTGGGGTGACCGGAGATCACCCCAGTAGGGTGAAATGTCAAGCCTCCGGCGGCCACGAGCCCGGAGTGGTGTGAAACGGGGCCGTTGACTGCCCAGGGGCAGCGATACCGAGAAGGGAGTTGACCATCGCGAATTTCGATGCGGCGCGGGACACCGCCGCTCAGGGCGCACCGAACGGCTGGCTCGACGAGCTCGACCGCCTGGACGGCGCCCTGTACACCGCGGTCGCCTCGACGCCGACCCCGCGGCTCGATCGGACCATGCGGACGATCTCAAACGCCGCCAATTACTCGCGCCTCTCGATAACCGCCGCCGCCGTGCTGGCGCTGACCGGCGGCCCGCGGGGCCGGCGAGCGGCGTTGAGCGGCCTGGCCTCGGTGTCTCTGACCTCAGCGGTCGTCAACTTGGGGATCAAGCCGCTGGGACGGCGGCGGCGTCCGGACCGCACGGCGGTGCCGGTGCCGGTCCAGCGCCAGGTCGCGATGCCGGCTTCGCGCTCGTTTCCGTCCGGCCACGCTGCCGCCGCGGTGGCGTTCGCTTCCGGGGCCAGCCACGTCCTGCCCGCGGCCGGCCTTCCGCTCCACGTGCTCGCCGCCCTGGTCGGCTATTCGCGTATCCACACCGGGGTCCACTTTCCCGGCGACGTGCTGGCCGGGGCGCTGATCGGCAGCGCGGTCGCCGATCTGACCACCGGCCCGCTCTCGGGCCGCCTCAGATGAGAGCTCGATCAGCCCCCGCCGGGGGCAAACCTCTCGCCCGCCATCGGCCCGCACTGCCGCTACGTAGAGCTCAGGTGCGGTCCAGGTGCGTGGCCTCGCGGAGGGCCAGCGCCACCGCCACCTCCAGGGCACCCCGGATCAGCAGGTAGATCCCGAAGAACAGCGCCACCGCGGCCAGTCCCAGCTTGGGCGCAGCCAAAAACACGATCCCGGCGATCAGCTCGAGTGCTCCGCGCATGATCTCCCGCCCCCGGTGCGTCGAATCCATTGCCGCCATGCCGAAGTGAGCGAAGCCCGAGATCAGGAGGTAGAGACCGAACACGATCCGCACGCCGTGCACCGCCGATCCGGGGCGAGCGATGACGAACGCTCCCGCGATGATGGCCAGGATCGCGAAAGCGATCACCACCCCGCGGTCGCCCGGGCGCGAGAACCCGGCGATCAGGGTCAGGATGCCGGCGATCACCAGATAGATCCCGAGCACCAGGGCGATCGCCAGCAGGCTGTTGTGCGGCTCGATCAGGATCACCAGGCCGGCGACGAGGTTCAGCAGACCGGAGACCAGCGGGATCCACCACGCCCGCGCCAGGACGTCGGCCGAGGCGGGGCCGCGGGGCGGTGCTCCCAGACCGGACGATGCCAGCGGATCGGTCACTGGATCCGAGTGTCCGCGTTGGCGGGGTGAGGCGGCCTCACCCCGCGGGGGTGACTGATGGCCAGTATCGTCCTTGACACGATGGCCGTTCGCGCTGACCGTAGTGCCCTGCTGGGCGGCCTCGGGCGCGCCGCGGCGGTACCGGCGGCGGCGCTGGCGGTCCACCAGCTGCGCTACTGGCTGGCCTTCGGGGACACCGCCACCGCCGAGCTCCAGCGCCAGGGCCACTCCTACCTGCATTCGGCCGTGCCGTGGATCGCGCTGGTGCTCGCCCTGGGCGCCGGCGGCTTTTTGTCGGCCCTGGGACGCGCCATGGCCGGCCAGAGATCGCTGTCGCGCTTCAGCGTCTCGCTGCTGGGTCTGTGGCTTGCCTGCTCGGTCTGCCTGCTGTCGATCTACGCCGCTCAGGAGGTCCTGGAAGGGATGGTGCTGACGGGGCATCCGGCCGGTGTGGCCGGCGTATTCGGCTATGGAGGCTGGTGGGCGATCCCAGCGGCAGCCTGCGTAGGTCTGGTGCTGGCGACACTCCTGCACGGAGCCCGCTGGGCGCTGGACGAGGTGACGGCCCGCTGGGGCGGCCAGGCGGCCCGGGGGCCGCGGCGCGCCGTCGCGCGGCCACGGCCGCGTGTCGCCGAGCTGGCCCGGCTGGCCCCCCTGGTCGCCGGCTGGTGCGGGCGTGGACCGCCTCGGCCGGATCCGCGCGCCGGCTGTCCGCCGGCCGGGTAGCGGCGCGCACCCCAGCCGCGCATTCGACCAACCGGCCGTCTGGCGCGCCCCCGCCTGCGGCGCTGCGAGTGGCGGGTGCCTGATCGGGTCCCAGCTCACCGCCCGCGAGCCGGTGCGTCAACCGGCCGCACAGACAAGGAGGACCAGCAACGTGACGTCGAAGATCCCGGCGCCGCGATCGTCGGCCACAGCCATCCTGGCGATGGTTGTGGCGCTCGCCGCCCCGGCGGTGGCGCTCGGCCACGCTCGCGTCAGTCCCGCTGTGTCGGTCTCGGCGCAGCAGCAGCTCTACAGCCTCGCCGTACCCACCGAGAAGAGCAACCTGACCACGACCAAGATCGTGATGACGGTGCCCGCTGGTTTCTCGATCGACTCGTTCGTCCCGCCCCCGGCGGGCTGGAGGCAGACCCTCCAGCAGACCGGATCCGGCGACACCGCGGTGATCCAGAAGGTCACCTGGACGGGCGGCCGGACTCCGGCCGGCCAAGATTCCCTGTTTCAATTCCTGGCTCAGCCCGCCGACGCCAAGACCTACAGCTTCACAGTCCAGCAGACCTACTCCGACGGCTCAATCGTCGACTGGGCGGGGTCGGAGTCCTCGCCAGCGCCGGCCCCGACGATCGAGGTCAAAAAATCGCTAGGGGGCGGCGGCGGGATCTCGCTGCTGACGATCATCGCCCTGGTGGTCGGGGTCCTCGGTCTTGCCGCGGGCGGGCTGGCGCTGATCACCAGCGGCGGCGACACCGTCGGGGGCAGGCCGCTGGCATGAGCCTCCCGCGGCGGATCGTCGTCACGCTGGCCGTCCTCGCCCTGGGTCTGGTGGTGCCGAGCCTGGGTTGCGCGCATGC
>DASXJY010000080.1:0-7165 GCA_036497115.1 Solirubrobacteraceae bacterium | reverse complement strand
TCTCGATCCATCACCGCGTGGGGATAGGCGAACTCGCCGGAGCCGAGCTCCTCACCATCGCTGGCCCGTGCCACCACGGCACGGCCAGACAGGGTTCCGAAGTCCACTCCGACCACGTAGCGATCTCGTTCGCCCACCGCTGCTCTCTCCTCGTCGCCCTGCGCCTATCGGCGCTGTACCCCCCTCGCTGCCGCATGTATCGCCTCTCACCACCCGCGGACCGGTTTGGTTCGCTCACTGACAAGTGGCGCTGTTCGCGCCGAGCAACGGCTGGCCTGGGCTACAGCGGGGTTGTGTAGGCGGCGCTGATCCCGCCGTCGACGAGCAACTCGGTGGCGTTGACGTAGGTGGACTCGTCGCTGGCCAAAAACAGAGCCGCGCTGGCGATCTCCTGCACCTGGGCGAAGCGTCCCATCGGCACGTGCACCATGCGCCGCTGCGCCGCGGCCGGATCGGCGGCGAAGATCTCGCGCAGCAGCGGAGTCTGGACGGGGCCCGGGCAGAGCGCGTTGACTCGCACGCCGCGCTTGGCGAACTCCACCCCCAGCTCCCGAGACAGCGCCACCACGCCGCCCTTGGACGCGGTGTAGGAGATCTGCGAGGTGGCCGACCCCATCACGGCCACAAACGACGCGGTGTTGATGACCGAGCCGCCACCGGTCTCGAGCAGGTGGGGGATCCCGTGCTTGCAGCACAAGAACACGCTGCGCAGGTTGGCGGCCTGGACGCGCTCCCACGCCTCCAGCGACGTATCCAGAACCGATCGGTCGTCACCGGCGGCGATACCGGCGTTGTTGAACAGCACGTCGATCGTCCCCAGCTGCTCGCGGACCTGGGCGTAGAGATCGCGGACCGCCGACTCGTCGGTCACGTCGGCGCGCAGCGAGAGGTCGCCGACGTCGTGCTCGACCAGGTCGGCTCCGACCACCCGCGCCCCTTCCCACTCGAAGGCCGCCGCCGCGGCGCCGCCAATCCCTCCGGCTGCACCGGTGATCACGCATACCTTCCCGGCCAGGCGGTTGGCCATCTCGAACCGCCTAGTGGACTGAGCCCACTAGTGCGCCTTCACTAGACGTCGCTGGGAGCGGCCGGCGCCGCTTCCGGAATCGCGCTGCCGTCGGCGCCCATGTCCACGGTGCGGACGGGGCCGGTAAACGTGTGCCGAGCCGAGACGGCGTACCAGATCGTCACCGCCAGCATGACGATGATCGTCACCAGCGGGGCGTAGTTGAACGACGACCAGCTGAACTGGCTGGAGAACGGCACCGCGGCCGGGGTGAACGGCAAGCAGAAGATGATCACGCACAGGACCACCCACGAGATCGCGATCAGGTTCACCCACTTGTACTTGCGCCCCAACGTCCACGGGCCGGCCTGGAACGCGTCGCCCATCCGCCAGCGCAGGAACACCGGGATCGTGTAGGCGATGTAGAGGCCGATGACTGAGATCGAGGTGACAGCCAGGAAGGCCACCGGCAGCCCGGCGTGGTTGCCTTTGTAGGCCGGGATCGTGATGATGAACGCGAACACGGCCACGAACACCACCGCCCAGGTCGGCGTGCGGTGGCTGTTGAGTCGCCGCCACAGGTTGTGGCCGGGAACGGCGCCGTCGCGTGAGAAGGCGAACGTCATCCGCGACGCGCTGGTCACACAGGCCATGCCGCAGAACAGCTGCCCCACCGTGGCGATCACCAGCACCGCCTTGGCCGCGGCCGAGCTCAGCGCCGACTCGATGATCGACTGCGAGGTTCCACCGGCGGCGTTGATGGCCCCGACGTGGGTGGCGGCGAAGGTGAGGGCCAGCAGCACCGCCCACCCGAACACGGCGGAGTAGAAGACCGACTTCCAGACTCCCTTCGGCGCCGCCATGGCAGCGTCGTTGGTCTCCTCGGAGATGTGGGCCGAGGCGTCATAGCCGGTGATCGTGTACATGGTCAGCAGGAACCCCAGCGGCAACACGTAGAACCAGTACATCTGGTGGTTGAAGCCCGAGAGGTTGATGCGGTGGCCGAATACGAAGCTGAAGCTCTGGTGGTGACTGGGGACGGCGATCAGGATCACGATGATCACCAGCACCCCGATCACGTGCCACCACACCGAGATCCGCGTGAACAGCGCCACCAGCGGTGAGGAGAAGATGTTGATCAGCGCATGGGCGGCCAGGATGATCGCGAACAGCACGAAGGTGTGGTGAAGCGAGGCCTGGACGCTGGAGGTGGCGAAGTTGACACCCAGGAAGTGAAGCCCGTAGAACGAAAGCGTCGAGTTGAGGAACGTCGCCGCGGCGTAGTCGACCGACGCCGTCACCGCCACCAATCCGATCAGGTTAAACCAGCCGGTGAACCAGCCCCAGCCGGCGCCGCCGAGCTTGGACGACCAGTAATAGATTCCCCCGGCGGTCGGCATCGCGGAGGCCAGCTCGGACATCGAGAAGGCCACCATCAGGATGAACACGCTGATCACCGGCCACCCGATCGAGATCGCCACCGGGCCGCCGTTGAGCCAGGCCTGCCCGTAGGTGGTGAAGCACCCGGCCAGGATCGAGATGATCGAGAACGAGATCGCGAAGTTGGAGAATCCGCTCCAGCCGCGCTTGAGCTCCTGCTTGTAGCCGAGCTCGGCCAGGCGCTCCTCGTCCGGTGTCAGCTTCTCGATAATGCTGCTCATCCGGGCCTCCTAGTCGCCAAAAGGTCTGCTGACCCTTCCTTACGCGCGGCAACATACGCCCGGGCGGGGACGGAAGTCAAGCCCGCTCGCCCCCAGCCCAATGCGGCAGCAAACCGGCCAGGACGTGCTCGGTCCCACGCAGATGCTCGACCATCTCCCGTGCCGCGGTGGCCTCGTCGTGGCGGCGCACCGCGCTGAGCAGCCGGCGGTGCTGGTCGTTGGCCGAGTCGAGCACCTCCGGCGGGTGGGCGATGTGCGAGATCAGTTCGCTCATCGCCCCCTGGGTCTCGGTCATGGCCGTGACCAGTTGCGGGCTGCCGGTGGCCTCAGCCAGCCCGACGTGGAAGCGGACATCGGCCTGGCGGTAGCTTGAGAAATCCTCGAGCAGCCCGTCGATCGCCATCACCACCCGCTCCAGTGACTCGATCGCGGTGCCGCTGGCCCGCTCGGCCGCCAGCACGGCGATTCCGACCTCCACCGTCATCCGCTCGTCGCAGATGTCGCGCCAGCCCGCCAGTACCTGCGGCGAGGGGGGCTTCGCCGGCGGCTGGGGATCGGCGACGAACGTGCCTCCGCCGCGTCCGCGGGTGGCCCGCAGGTGGCCGCTCTGGGCCAGCGCCACCAGCGCCTGGCGCAGCGTCGACCGCGCGATGTCCAGCTTCAGGCAGAGGTCGCGCTCGGCCGGCAGGCGCGTCCCCGGCGCGAGCAAGCCGAGCTTGATCGCGGTCCCCAGGCGGTCGACCGTCTCCTCGAAGGCAGTCTGGGAGTGAACCGGCGCGAATACGGTGTCAAGCGAGCTGGCGGCGGCGATGTCGAGCGACACCGGGTCCTCCGCGCCGGCCCTCACAGCCGCTCGAAGCCGCGCACCCGCTCCCAGTCGGTGACCGCCGCCTCGAACGCCGCCAGCTCGACGTCGGCGGCGTTCACGTAGTGATCGACGACCGCGTCCCCGAAGGCGGCCCGGGCCACGTCGCTGGCCGCGAACAGATCGCGGGCTTCCCGCAGCGTGCGCGGCAGCCGCGGCTTGTCGGTGGCCAGGTAGGCGTTGCCCTCGTAGGCGGGCTCGAGCTCCAGCCCGGCATCGACGCCGTGCAGCCCCGCGGCGATGATCCCGCTCAGCGCCATGTACGGGTTTAGGTCAGAGCCTCCGGCCCGGTTTTCGAACCGCAGCGCCGGGCCGTGGCCCACCACCCGCAAGGCGCAGGTGCGGTTATCCGGCGCCCAGGCCACGGCGGTGGGCGCGAACGAGCCCTCCGCGTAGCGCTTGTAGGAGTTGATGTTGGGGGCCAGCAGCAGCGTCAGCTCGCGAAGACAGGCCAGCTGACCGGCCAGAAAGGCTTCGAACACCGACCGGTCGCGAGCGAACAGCATCCCCTCGGCGTCGGCGAGCGAGAAGTGGATGTGGCACGAGCTGCCCTCCCGCTGGTCGAACTTGGCCATGAAGCTGATCGCCATTCCCTCCTGGGCGGCGATCTCCTTGGCGCCGTTCTTGTAGATCGAGTGGTCATCGGCGGTGCGCAGCGCGTCGGCGTAGCGAAAGTTGATCTCGTGCTGGCCGAAGTTGCACTCCCCCTTGGAGTTCTCGACGGACATTCCGGCCGCCTGCATCGAGTTGCGGATCCGGCGGATCAGCGGTTCCACCTTGGCGGTGCCCAGCAGCGAGTAGTCGACGTTGTAGAGGTTGGCCGGCTCGAGCTGGCGGTAGCCCTTGTCCCACGCCGACTCATAGCTGTCGCGGAACACCATCAGCTCGAGCTCGGTGGAGGCGTTGGAGCTCCAGCCCCGCTCAGCCAGCCGCGCCACCTGGCCGCGCAGGACCTGCCGGGGCGAGGCCAGCACCTCGGAGCCGTCCTCCCAGATCAGGTCGGCCAGGCACAGCGCGGTCCCCTCCTGCCAGGGGACCGGCCTCAGCGAGGCGAGGTCGGGCCGCATCGAGAAATCGCCGTAGCCGCGTTCCCACGATGACATCTCATAGCCGCTGACCGGCGTCATCTCGACGTCGACGGCGAGCAGGTAATTACAGCCTTCGGCCACCTGCTCGGCCACCTCGTCGACGAAGTGGCGTCCGGTGAACCGCTTGCCCTGCAGCCGCCCCTGCATGTCGGTGAGCGCCAGCACGACGGTGTCGATCTCGCCCGACGCGACGCGCTCGCGCAGCTCGTCGAGCCTCATCGCCGCCCTGCACCCACGATCGACTCCAGGCTCACGCCGCGAAGGTATAGGAACCGGCCCTTAAACACCAGTCGGGCCCAGGAACGAATAGGTTTGCGCGATGGCCGAGCTCAGCACGATCGTCGAGCGGGTCGCCCGGCGTCTGGGGCCGCTCGACGGCGAGCCGGTGCCGCTGGCCGGCGGGATCACCAACCACAACTTCCGGGTGCGCTTCGGCGGCCGCGACACCGTGCTGCGGCTACCCGGCAAGGAGACCGCCCTGCTCGGCATCAGCCGCGACGCCGAGCGCCTGGCCGCCGAGCGGGCGGCCGAGCTGGGGATCGCTCCGGCGCTGCTCGATGCCGGCGAGGATCACCTGGTCTGCGAGCTGATCGAGGGCGGACCGATCGACGGGGCCCGGCTGCGCGCCCGGCCGCAATCGGCCGCCCGGGCCCTGCGCGCATTTCACGATTGCGGCCTGCAGCTGCCCGCGCGCTTCTGGGTCCCCGACCTGCTCGACCGTTACGCCGAGATCGTCGCCGAGCGCGGCGGCCACCTGTCGGCGGCCTACGCGCAGGCCCGGTCACTGGCCCGGCGGGTCGCTGACGCGCTGCCGCTGAGTGATCCCGTGGCCTGTCACGACGACCTGCTGCCGGGCAACATCCTGGCCCGCGACCGGGAGCCCGATCGCGCGGTACTGGTGGACTGGGAGTACGCCGGGATGGGCCATCGGATGTTCGACCTCGGCAACCTGGCGGTCAACAACGAGTTCGACGAGGCGGCCGAAGACCGGCTGCTGGGCGCCTATTTCGAGGACGGCCCCGACGACGGCCGGCGGGCGGCGCTCAAGCTGATGCGGATCATGTCCGATGCCCGGGAGGGAGCCTGGGGCGTGATCCAGGGCGCGGTCTCGGAGCTGGAGTTCGACTTCGACGGTTACGCGAGCAAGCATTTCGCCCGCCTGACCAAGGCGGCGCAAGACCCTCGACTGGAAGAGTGGCTACATGGTGCGACCGCGTGAGTTGCCCGACCGGGCCCGGGTGGTCATCCTCGGGGGCGGAGTCGGCGGCGCGTCGATCGCCTACCACCTGGCCCAGCTGGGGGAGCGCGACGTCGTCCTGCTTGACCGCAACGAGCTGACCAGCGGCTCGACGTTTCATTCCGCCGGCCTGGTCGGGCAGCTGCGCGGCAGCGTCTCGCTGACCCAGATGATGATGGACTCGGTCGCGCTCTACGGGCGGCTGGACTGCGGGTGGGTTCAGTGCGGGGGCCTGCGGCTGGCCTGCAGCGAGGAGCGCGAGCAGGAGGTCATGCGCCAGGTGGCGTGGGCCAAGACGTTCGGCCTGCCGCTGGAGCTGCTGTCCGCCGACGAGGCCAAGGCGCTGTTTCCGCTGATGGTCACCGACGGGGTCCGCTGCGCCTCCTATCTGCCTACCGACGGCTACCTGGACCCCTCGCAGCTCACCTATGCCCTGGTCGACGGGGCCCGCGACGGCGGCTGCCAGGTCTTCACCCACACGCGGGTCTCGGAGATCGCGGTCAGCGACGGACGGGTCCGCGGCGTCAGGACCCAGTGGGGCGAGATCGAGGCTGAGGTCGTGGTCAACGCCGGCGGCATGTTCGCCGCCGAGCTGGGCCGGATGGCCGGCATCCGGGTGCCGGTGGTGCCGTTCGCGCACGAGTATCTGGTCACGCAGCCGTTCTACGAACGCCAGCCCGGCCGCCACCTGCCCACGCTGCGCGATCCCGACCTGCTGGTGTACTTCCGTGAGGAGGGCGAGGGCCTGGTGATGGGCGGCTACGAGCGCCACAGCGCTCCCTGGTCGCTGGACGAGCACCAGCTCGACCGGATCGCTCCGGACTTCAACGGCCGTCTGCTGGAGGAGGACTGGCCGCGGTTTGAGGAGATCGCGGTCAACTCGTCACGGCGCGTCCCGGCGATGGAGGACGTCAAGGTGACGCGACTGATCAACGGCCCCGAGGCGTTCACCCCCGACAACGAGTTCTGCCTCGGGGAGAGCGAGGTCGGCGGTCTGTTCGTCGCCGCCGGCTTCTGCGCCCACGGCCTGGCCGGGGCCGGCGGGGTCGGCAAGGTGATGGCCGAATGGATTCTGGCCGGCGAGCCCGCGCTCGACGTCTGGGAGATGGACATCCGGCGCTTCGGGCCTCAGTATCGCTCGCCCCGCTACACGCTCGCGCGCGCCAAGGAGGTCTATGAGACCTACTACGACATCCGCTATCCCGGCCACGAGCGCCAGGCCGGCCGGCCGCTGCGGACCTCGAGCGCCTACGGATGGCATCGGGAGCACGGAGCGGCGTTCGGCGAGAAGTCAGGCTGGGAGCGGGT
>DASXJY010000079.1:0-14179 GCA_036497115.1 Solirubrobacteraceae bacterium | reverse complement strand
AGCATTACTGATCATCCGCGACGGTCCCTTCGCGTTGTGACGCCACCCACCACCTGTGCCCTGTTGCCGAGAGCTTAACCGGGCGGCCCGTGCCGGCGGAGAAATTTCGGTTACCGCCCGGCTTTCACTTCCCCACCGTCGCCGGCGGGAGTGGCCGCTACACCCCGAGCACGAGCTCCTGCAGCCCGTCGACGAACGCCGGCGGCGCCGCCAGCAGACCCTCGGGACCATCGCCCGGCGGCAGGGTGCGCACCGTCAGCCCGGACCGTGTCGCGATCAGCGCGCCGGCCGCGAAGTCCCACGGCTTCAACCCCCGTTCGTAGTAGGCGTCGTAGCGCCCGCAGGCACACCAGGCCAGATCCAGGGCGGCCGATCCAGCCCGCCGGATGTCGCGCACCCGGGGCAGGATCCGCCCCAGGACGGCCGCCTGGCGGGCACGGACCTCGGCCTCATAGGCGAAACCGGTTGCCACCAACGCGGTTGACAGCTCCTGTCGGTCTGAGCCGACGATCCGCACCCCGTTGAGCTCCGGGGCCCGCGAACGGGTGGCGGTGAAGCACTCGTCGCGAATTGGGTCCAGCACCGCACCGACAACCGTTCCGCGGCGGTCCTCGCAGGCCACGCTGACGGCGAACTGAGGTACGCCGAACAGGAAGTTGGTCGTGCCGTCGAGCGGGTCGATGACCCAGCGCCGCTCCCCGTCCCCGCCGGTCTCACCGCCCTCCTCCCCCAGGATCGCATCGCCGCGGGCAAGCTCGCCGAGGATGTCGCGGATCGCCTGCTCGGCCGCGACATCGGCATCGGAGACCAGGTCCGTGGGGCTGCTCTTGGCCCGGATGCCGGGCTGGCTGTGACCGAAGCGGGATCGCAACTCGGCGCCGGCCGCGTGTGCCGCCCGGCGCGCCACCGCCAGCAGCTCGGCGTCGTCGATGTCGTCGCTCATGGCCCCGGTTTTACACGATCTGCCCACCGTCCCCGGGTCTCGCGCCGCCTGGGATCATGCCCTGCCCATGGGTACAGCCGAGACAGTCGCCTCGCTGGCCGCCTTCAAGCGCCGCGGAGCTGGCTCCGACGCCGAACGGCGTTGCGCGCTATGGCTCAGTGACGAGCTGCGAACGCCCCGCCGCGCGGCCGCCATCGAGACCTTCTGGTGCCGGCCCAATTGGGCGCTGGCCTGCGCCTGGCACCTCGCCCTGGCTTTGGCCGGCAGCCTGGTCTCGGTCCACTCGCCGCAGATCGGCGGGGCGCTGATCGCCCTGGCTTTGCTGCTGCTGTTGCTCGACGGCCTCACCGGGCGGTCGGCGGGACGTCGTCTCACGCCGGAGCGGGCGAGCCAGAACGTGGTCAGCCGCCCCACCGGTGAGACCGGCGACGTTCGGCTGATCTTGACGGCCAACTACGACGCCGGGCGGACCGGATTGGTCTACCGGCGCCGGCTGCGCCGCGTGGCGGCGGGAATGCGGCGGTGGGGCGTCGCGTCGGCACCCGGATGGCTGGGCTGGATGGGACTCTTGCTGGTCTGGTTGCTGGCCACGGCCGTCCTGCGCTGGCAGGGGGCCGGAGGTAGCGCGATCGGCGTCGCGCAGCTGATCCCCACTGCCGTCCTGGTGCTGGTGCTGGCGCTGCTGCTGGAGCTCGCCACCTCGCCGTTCGGCCCAGCGGCTTCAGACAACGCCAGCGGCGTGGCTGTGGCGGTGGCACTGGCGCGGGCTCTGGACGTGGCCCCGCCGCCGCGTCTCAGCGTCGAGGTGGTGCTCCAGGGCGCCGGCGACGGAGCGATGCTCGGATTGAAGCGTTACCTGCGTGAGCACCGGCGCGAGCTGCGGCCGCCCACGGCGATCGTGCTCGGAATCGGTCCCTGTGGCGGCGGCGATCCGGTGTGGTGGACGAGCGATGGATCGCTGCTCCCGCTCCGTTATCTGCCGCGCCTCGGCGCAATCGCCGCCCGCGCGGCCGGCCCGGGAACCGCCTCGGACGCGCGGCCGCACCGTGGCCGTGGCGTCAGCCCCGCCTACCCGGCTCGGCTCGCCGGGCTGCCCGCCATCACCATCGGCTGCCTCGACGAGCACGGTCTGGCTCCCCGATCCCACGAGCGAGGCGACGTTCCCGAGGCGGTCCAGCGCGATTCGATCGACGGGCTGCTGGCGCTGGCGCTGACGCTCGTCGACGCGATCGACGCCGACCTGCGCGACGCTAGCGATAGATCAGCCGCTGCCCCAGCAGCTGCGTGACCGTCACGAACCTGTAGCCGCGGCTGCGCAGCGTCTGAATCTCCTGGGGCAG
This sequence comes from Solirubrobacteraceae bacterium, assembly GCA_036497115.1. Classification (GTDB taxonomy): domain Bacteria; phylum Actinomycetota; class Thermoleophilia; order Solirubrobacterales; family Solirubrobacteraceae; genus Palsa-465. The sequence continues at coordinate 11,896 of DASXJY010000079.1, read as the reverse complement.
CGCGGCCAGCGTCTGCGAGCGGTTGCCCCCGCCATCGTGCTGAAGGACGATCGAGCCCGGCCGGACGCCCCCGACGACCCGGCTGTAGATCGCGCCGGTACCGGGGCGGGCCCAATCGGTGGGATCGACGTCCCACTGGATCGTCGCGAAGCCCATCGAGCTCGCCTCGGCGATCAGGGCTGGGCTGGTGGCGCCGTACGGGGCCCGGAACAGGCAGGGCATAAAGCCGCCGGTCGCCTGCCTGATCGCTGCCGCCGTCGAGCTGATCTGGCCCGCGGCGAAGGACCCCGCGCCCGATACGTTGGGGTGGCTCCAGGTGTGATCGCCGAGCATGTCCCCGTCGGCCAGCATCCGCCGCTCCACCGCGCCGCCCTGACCGTAGGTGCTGATCTGCTCACCGATCTCGAAGAACGTGGCCACCACGTGGTAGTGCTCGAGGACGTCGAGGAACTGAGTCGTGTCGTACCAGGGGCCGTCATCGAAGGTGAGCGCGACAACGCGGCGATTGCGTGAGCCGTTGGAGACGAACGGCGATCCGCTGGGCACGCAACCGACCAGCCTCGGCCGGTGAAGCCGGGCCAGCGCCGGCTTGGCCGGGAACAGGGTCAGGCAGCCGGCCCGGTTTGGCTTGGGGGGCGTGCAGGCCGGCGGTCGCAGCGTGTTGATCACCTGCCAGCGGATCGGCTGGTAGGCCATGCCGAAGCTGGTCGGCTTGAAGGTGGCGCTCAACGTGCGCGCGCCGGCGCGGCTGATCGAGGCGTTCACGGCCATGGGCTTGCCGGGACCCGAACGGCCGACCTTCTGGTAGACGATCCGGGCGCTGTGGCCGCCGGGGCGCGGGCCCACCACGCACAGCTGACCGGTGACGCTGCCGTTGCCGGGCCGCTCCAGGAGCAGGCACAGCGACCGTCCGGCCCGGCCCAACGCCGCCGGCGAGAACGGCGCGGTCAGCTGCAGCTTCCACGTGAGCTGCTGGCCCTGCTGGACCAGTGAAGAGCTCTGAACCTGCAACGGCTGTGGCCCCGCCGCCGCAGCGACGGCTGCCGACGCCATCGCGCCCAGCGCCACTGCCCCCGTGATCCAGAATGCTCGTGCCCTCAACGAGGATGGGACTATATATCGCTGACCGGACATACACTGCCGCTCCTGTGCCGGATCCCGCAAGCATCGTCGGAGGGACGGGGACCCTCCGATCCGGCCGAGGGCCGGAGGTCGGCGTTGCCGAGGCGCCGACTGTCAGCGGACCCCGGGATGCGGGCGGCGCGGTGGTGATCCTGGCTGGCGGCACCGGTGGCGCCAAGCTGGCCCGGGGGATGCTCGACGTCGTCGGCGGCAAGCATCTCGTGGTCATTGCCAACACCGGCGACGACGTGGAGATCTACGGGGCCTACGTCTCCCCCGACCCCGACCTGATCACCTTCTGGCTGGCCGACCGGATCGATCCCCGGGGCTGGGGACTGGACGGAGACACCTTCCAGGTGATGGACGGGTTGCGCGAGCTGGGGATCGACGTCTGGTTCAACCTCGGCGACCGGGACCTGGCGATCGGGCTCGAGCGCGCCCGCAACCTCAGCGCGGGCCTGACCCTGACCCAGGCGCAGGCCCGGATCTCAGCTGCCCTCGGGGTCTCGGCCCGCGTCCTGCCGATGAGCGACCGCCCGGTTCGGACCCGCATCCTCGACTCGGACGGGTGGTGGCCGCTTCAGGAGTTCATGATCAGGCGCCGCGGCCAGGGACCCGTGCTCGACGTCGACCTTCGTCACCGCGCGGCCGCTGCCCCCACGCCACAGGTCCTCGACGCGATCGCGACCGCGCGCGCGATCATCGTCGGCCCCTCGAACCCGGCGATCTCGATCGGTCCGATCCTGGCCCTCCCCGGAATGCGCGAGGCGATCCGCGACAGCCCGGCGCCGCTGGTGGCGGTCAGCCCGCTGGTCGGCGGCCAGGTGCTGAAGGGACCGACCGCGGAGTTCATGCAGTGGCTGGGCCATCCGTTGAGCAGCGCCGGGATCGCCGCCGTCTACGCCGGACTGCTGACCGGGCTCGTCGCCGATCAGCCGACCGACGCCGTGCCGGTCCTGGAGACAGACGTGGCCATGGCCACTCCGCAGGCCCGCGCCGGGCTCGCCGAGCGAACGCTGGAGTTCGCGGACACGCTGCGCTGATGCCGGTTGCGCCGCCTCGTCCCGGGGGGCTCCGGGGCACCGGCTAGCTTTCACCGCCCATGGCAACGACGACCTTCGCGATCCTTCCGATCAAGAGCTTTGAGAACGCCAAGCGGCGCCTCGGCGAGGGACTCGACCCCACCCCGCGCCGCGCCCTGGTCGAAGCGATGTTCTCCGACGTCCTGGTGGCGCTGCGCCGGGCCGCTTTGGTGGATCAGGTGGTGGTGGTGACGAGCCACCACGGCGCCGAGCGGATCGCCGGCGGCTACGGCGCGCTGGTGATCGAGGACCGCGAAGAGGGCCACAACGAGGCCGCTTCCCTGGGAGTCCAGCGGGCGCTGGGCCTCGGCGCCGATCGCGCTCTGCTGGTCCCCGGCGATTGCCCGCTGCTGCTCTCGGATGAGATCGACGAGTTGATCCGCCGCCCGGCGGTGGCTGGCTCAGTCCTGGTGGTCCCCGACCGCCATGGCAGCGGCACCAACGCGCTGCTGCTCACCCCGCCGGACGCCATGGGGCCCTCGTTCGGGCCCGGAAGCCGGGAGCGGCACGAGTCACACGCTCGCTCCCAAGGGCTCGAGGTGGCGACGGTCACAGTGCCTACGCTGGCCCTCGACGTCGATACCCCCGACGACCTCGTCGCCGTCGAGTCCGAGCTGGACAACAGCCACGGCGGCGCGGCGCACACGCGGGGCATGCTGCGCCAGCTGTCTCGCAGCCAAGGCCGGTGGTCGCAGCCGTGAGCGCGGATCCCGGGTAGGCGTGGCGACCGTCAGCGCCCTGGCGCTGGATTCGATTCCCGAGATCGGCGCCGGAGATGATCTCGCCCGGTTCATCGTGGCCGCGATGCCGGCCGGATCCCCGGCGCCCGGCGACGTTCTGGTCGTGGCCCACAAGGTCGTCTCCAAGGCCGAGGGCCGCACTCGGCGGCTGTCGGCCGTGCGTCCCTCGGCGCGGGCGAAATCGCTCGCCGCGGAGTTGGGCAAGGACGCTCGCCACGTCCAGATCGTGCTCGACGAGTCACGCGAGATCAGACGGGCCGAGCACGGCGTGCTGATCTCGGTCACCCCCCACGGTTTCGTATGCGCCAACGCCGGCGTCGATGCCTCCAACTCACCCGACGACGACACGGTGATCCTGCTCCCGGTCGACCCCGACCGATCGGCGCGGGAGCTGCGGCGGCGGCTGGCCGCGGAGCTCGGAGCCGCCCCGGCGGTCCTGATCACCGACTCCTTCGGCCGCGCCTGGCGCCACGGCCAGTGCGACGTTGCCATCGGGTGCGCCGGACTGGCACCGCTCGAGGATTGGCGCGGGCTGACCGACGCCCGCGGCCGCGAGCTCAAGGCGACCTGGATCGCGGTCGCCGACGAGCTCGCCGCGGCCGCCGACCTGGCCCGCTCCAAGGACGCCGGTCAGCCGGCGATCCTGGTCAGCGGCGCGGGCCGGCACGTGACGGCCGCCGACGGTCCCGGCGTCCGGTCCCTGCTACGCGACCGCAGTCAAGACCTGTTCCTCTGAATCGAGAGACTAGGAGCCGGAGGGCGCGCCGACCGCGTGAAAGCCGCCGTCGACATGGACGATCTCGCCGCTGATCCCGTGCGCGTAGTCCGACAGCAGCCAGCAGATCGACCGGGCCACCGGCACCGGGTCCTCGATATCCCAGCCCAGCGGCGCCTGGCGGCGCCACAGCTCGGCGAGCTGCTCAAAGCCCGGGATGCCCCGGGCGGCGACGGTACCGAGCGGCCCCGCCGAGACGAGGTTGACCCTGACCCCCTGGGGGCCCAGGTCCCGGGCCAGATAGCGAGCGACTGACTCCAGCGCCGCCTTGGCCACCCCCATCCAGTCGTAGATCGGCCAGGCCACGGTGGCGTCGAAGTCCATCCCCACAATCGCCGAGCCGCGCGGCATCAGCGGAGCCAGAGCCGCCCCCAACGCCTTGAGCGAGAACGCGCTGGTCTGAAAGGCGTCGATTGCGCTCTGCGCCGGCGCGGTGAGAAACTTTCCCCCCAAGGCATCCTGCGGGGCAAAGGCGATCGCATGCAGCACCCCGTCGACCCCGCCCCAGCGCTGTTTGAGCTCCTCGGCCACCGCCTCCAGGTCCTGGGGCCGGTTGACGTCGAGCTCCAGGACGTCGGCCGGCTCGGGCAGGCGCTGGGCGGCCCGCTCGGTCATCCGCCGCACCCTCCCGAAGCTCGTCAGCACGACACTGGCGCCCTCCCGCTGGGCCTGCTCGGCGGCGTGGTAGGCGATCGAGTCCTTGGTGATTACCCCGGTGATCAGCAGCCGCTTGCCCGACAGGATCACGGGCGCGCCACCGCCCCGTCGGCGAACGCGTTCAGCGCCCAGATCAGCCGGTCCCGGGTCTCCGACGGCTCGATGATCTCATCGACGAAGCCCTCGCTGGCCGCGGTGTCGGCGCCCAGATGGTCACGCGCGTAGACGTCGGCCAGGCGGTCGCGCTCGGCGTCGGGATCGCCGGCCACCCGCAGCTCGCGGCGGTTGACGATGCCGACAGCGGCCCGCGCGCTCATGATCCCGAGCTCGGCCTCGGGCCATGCCAGCACCATGTCCGCGCCGAGGTCGCGCGAGTTCATCGTTATGTAGGCCCCGCCGTAGGACTTGCGCAGCACGACGGTCAGCTTCGGCACCGTGGCCGCAGCGAAGGCCCGGACCAGTGAGGCGCCGTAGCGGATCACCCCGGCCTGCTCCTGCTTTGAGCCGGGCATGAAGCCGGGCGTATCGACGAACGCGATCAGCGGCACCCCGAATGAGTCGCAGAAGCCGACGAAGCGCGCTGCCTTCTCCGACCCGGCGGCGTCCAGCACGCCACCCAGGTAGCGCGGCTGGTTGGCGACGATGCCCACCGGGCGTCCGTCCACTCGGGCCAGAGCGGTGACCATGTTGCGCGCCCACCGCGGACAAAGCTCGATCAGCGAGCCGCGGTCGATGATCGCGCCCAGCGCGTCACGGACGTCGTAGGCGCGGCGCGAAACCGAGGGGACGAAGCTTGCCGGATCGGGGTGGGCCGGCTCGCGCGCTGCCACCTGCGGCAGGGGCCGGCCGGCGGCCGAGGGCAGATAGCCGAGCAGGTCGCGGACCCGCGCCGCGGCCGTCGTCTCGTCGCGCTCGACGAGGTGGCACACGCCGTTGCGGGCGTGGACCTGCGGACCGCCGAGGCCGGCGGCGTCGATCTCCTCGCCCAGCGCCTCGCGGACCACGCCGGGGCCGGTGAGGAACATCGCAGCGTCCTCGGTCATCACGATCAGGTCGGTGAGCGCCGGAGAGTAGGCGCCGCCTCCGGCGGAGGCACCCGACACCACGGTGATCTGAGGCACGATGCCGGTCAGCGCGACGGTCCGCCGGAAGATCCTCCCGTAGCCGGCCAACGCGGCGGTTCCCTCCTGCATCCGCGCGCCGCCCGATTCCACGAACCCCACGACCGGCGTCCGGGCCCGGCCGGCGAGCTCCAGCACCCGGACGATGGTGTCGGCGTGGCGCTCCCCCAGCGAGCCGCCGAGGAAGGCGGCGTCCTGGGCATAGCAGGCGATCGGCCGGCCCGCCACCAGCGCGGTGGCGCCGACCACGCCGTCGCCGGCCACGGCGCGGTCACCGAGCCGCGAGGAGCGGGTCCGCGAGCGCAGCACCCGGATCGATCCCGGGTCACACAGCGCCTCCAGGCGCTCCGTCGGGCTCAGCCGCTGAGACTGCGAGGGTGTGGCGGTGACGCTCACCTCGGCGCTCCGCGCACAGCCAGGGCGACGTTGTGGCCGCCGAACGCAAACGAGTTGGAGATCGCCAGCGGCGGATGGCCGTTGCCGCCAATCAGCGGGCGGGCCTCCCCGGGAACGTAATCGAGATCGAGCTCGGGATCGGGCACCTCGTAGCCGAGCGTCGGACCGATCACGCCGGTGAGCAACGTCCTCACCGTCGCCACCGCCTCCACCGCACCGGCGGCGCCGAGCAGGTGGCCGACCGTCGACTTGGTCGAGGAAACCGGAATCCGCTTGGCGTGATCGCCGAGCGCGAGCTTGATCGCCGCCGTCTCGGCGGCATCGTTGAGCTGGGTCGAGGTGCCGTGAGCGTTGATGTAGTCGACGTCGGCGCTCTGGGCCCCGGCGTCTCGGATTGCCAGCTCGATGGCCCGCGAAGCCGGCCCCCCGGTGGGTTCGGGGGCGGTCAGGTGATGCGCGTCCGTGGTCGAGCCGTAGCCGGCGATCTCGGCCAGGACCGTCGCCCCCCGGGCGGCGGCCGCCTCGGCCTCCTCCAGCACCAGCACACCCGAGCCCTCGCCCATCACGAAACCATCCCGCCGGGCGTCGAAGGGGCGCGAGATCCCGGTCGGCGAGAGTGCCTGCATCGCGGTGAAGGAGGCAAAGGCGAACTTCGTCAGCGTCGCCTCGCTGCCACCGCAGACCACAGCATCGGCGTCGCCATACTGGATCATCCGCAGCGCCGAGCCGACGGCGTGGGCGCCGCTGGCGCAGGCCGAGACGACGCCGTAGCTCTGTCCCTGCAGGCCGTGCTTCATGGTCACCGCCGCGGTGGCGGCATTGGGCATGTACTGCGGAATCCCCAGCGGCGAGACCATCTTCGCGCCGCGGTCACGCAGCACGTCGAGCTGGGTTTCGACGGTGTCCTGTCCCCCGATCCCGGTGGCCATCACACAGCCGACCCGCAGCGGGTCGTACGGCGGCTCGCCGTCCCATCCGGCCTGTCCGACCGCCTCACCCGATGCCACCAGGGCAAACTGGGAGAAGCGATCCAGCCGCCGCACCTCCTTGATCGACAGAAACTCCTTGGCGTCAAAGCCTCGGCACCACCCGGCACCGTCGCTGATCCCGACGTCGCCGGCCACCCAGCGGTCGTGCAGCGTCTCGGCGCCCACTCCGAGGGGGGTGACGGCCCCCACCCCGGTGACCACCACCTTGCGTCTGTCGGGCAACGAACCCACTACCGCCTCCTCTCCGGGCCGACTACTCGGCCCGCTCCACGATCAGATCGATCGCGTCGCCGACGGTCTTGAGCTCCTTCATGTCCTCGCCCTTGAGGACCACGCCGTACTCGTCCTCGACCACCTGGGCCAACTCGACGAGGTCGAGCGAGTCGATATCGAGCTCCTCGAACGTCGCCGCCCGGGTGATCTGGCTTTGGTCGGGCCCGAAGCTCGCGAGCGTCTCCACCACCCGGCCCTCGACCTGCTCGGTTGTCACTGACATCTGCTGCTCCTGTTGAGTAGTTGGTTACGCGGCGAGCCCGCCGTCAACGGAGAGCACCGCTCCCGTCACGTAGCTCGCCGAATCGGATGTGAGAAAGCGTACGCACGCTGCGACTTCCTCCGGGGTTCCCGCTCGGCGCGCCGGAACCTGCGCCAGCAGGTCCTTGGAGACCTCGGCCGTCATCTCGGTGTCGATCCATCCGGGGGCCACGGCGTTGATCGTGATCCCGCGCCGGGCGACCTCCACGGCGGCGGTCCGCGTCAGCGCAATCAGCCCGGCCTTGGCGGCCGCGTAGTTGGCCTGGCCGGGATTGGCGCGCAGGCCCACGACCGAGGAAACGTTGACGATCCGTCCCGAGCGGGCGCGCATCATCGGCTTCAGGGCACGCCGCGTGAGCCGGAAGGCGGCGGTCAGATCGGTGTCGATCACCGATTGCCAGGCGTCGTCGCGCAGCGACGGGGTGAGATCGTCGGCGCTGATGCCGGCGTTGTTGACGAGGACCAGCACCGGACGCTCGAACCGTGATTCAAGCTCCTCGAACAACCGATCGGGAGCCTCGGGGTCGCAGACGTCGCCGGCGACGGTGACGGCGGTCCCGCCGGAATCCTCGATCTCGGCCACGACCGCCTCGGCACGGGCCCGGTCGCTGCGGTAGTTGACCCCAACCGCCCAGCCGTCGGTGGCGATCGCTCGCGCGATCGCGGCTCCGATCCCGCGGGAGGCACCGGTCACCAGCGCGCAGCCCTCGCTTCTGGACTCAGGCACCGGCCAGCTCCACGTCCTTGAGGGTCCGCTTGGCCAGGCCGCTCAACACCCGGCCGGGACCCACTTCCACGAAGCGCTCGGCACCGCGCTCGTGCAGCGCCAGCATCGTCTCGCGCCAGCGCACGGGCATCGTCAGCGCGTCGGCGAGCTCACGGCGGGGATCACTGAACGGCTGCACCGTGACCGCGGAGATCACCGTCACCTCGGGCTCGCTGAACCTGGTTTGCTCCAGGGCGGCGGTGAACTCCGGCAGCGCGGAGGCCATCATCGGTGAGTGAAAGGCGCCGGTGACGTCGAGCTCCACCGCCCGCAGCCCCAGCGACTTCGCGTGCTCGACGGCCTGCGGCAGCTCGGCCTTGGCGCCCGATAGCACGACCTGCTGAGGCGAGTTGTCGTTGGCGACGACCAGGTCGTGGGCAGCGGCGATCTCCGCCGCTCGCTCGGCAGCTCCGGCACCCAGGATCGCCAACATGCCGCCGTCCCCCGCCTGCACACCGGCCTCGTGCATCAGCCGGCCGCGCAGCGCGACCAGCCGCAGCCCGTCGCCCTCGTCCAGGGCTCCGGCGGCCACCAGGGCGGCCAGCTCGCCCAGCGAGTGGCCGGCCATAAGTCCAGCTGACGGGCGGCCCAGCGCCGCCCACCCCGCCAGGCTGGCGCAGAAGATCGCCGGCTGGGCGAAGTTGGTGCCCTCGCCGGCCCGGGGGAAGGGGTCCTCGCCGACTGCGCGCGCCACCAGCTCGAGCAGCTCGGGTCGGTGCTCGGCGACGGTGTCGCGCATCTCCGGGGTCTGGCTCCCCTGGCCAGGAAACAGGATCGCGGTGGCAGTGCTCATCGCATTGAACCTACGCAGCGCACGGGGTGGGGATACATGCCGGGCGCGCCTTTCCCCCCGTTCGGGGGGAGCCGGAACGTCCTGGGCGCCGCACCGGATGACGGTGTGTCGAGAGGGTAGGTAGTCTGGCCGCCCATGGGCCTGCCGAAGCCACAGCCCACATCCGCCGCGCTGGTCACCGGCGCCTCGGCCGGAATCGGATCGGCCATCGCCCGCGAGCTGGCCCGCCGCGGGCACGGTCTGGTGCTGGTGGCCCGCCGCAAGGAGAAGCTCGACGAGCTGGCCAGCGAGCTCAGCGCCGAGTACGGCATCCGCGCCGAGGCGATCGGCAGCGACTTGTCAAAGGCCGCCTCTCGCCAGCGGCTGCCGGCCCGGGTTGAGTCACTCGGGCTCGATGTCGAGATCCTGGTCAACAACGCCGGCTTTGCCACCGGCGGCCCGTTCGCCGACGCCGATCCCGAGCGCGAGCTCGAGCAGGTGCGGGTGCTCGTCGAGGCGCCGGTGGCGCTCACCTCGGCGTTTTTGCCGGCGATGGTGAAGCGCGGCCGCGGCGCGATCCTCAACGTCGCCTCCACCGCCGGCATGCAGCCGCTGCCCTACTCGGCCGGATACTCCGCCGCCAAGGCCTACGTGCTGACCTTCTCCGAAGCCGTTCACCAGGAGCTGCGCGGGTCCGGCGTCACCGTTACCGCGCTGGCCCCGGGACCGGTCTCGACCGAGTTCTGGGATGTCGCCGGCTGGGAGGCAGGGGGGCAGTCGTTTGAGAAGGCGGTGCCGCGGCCCGCCTGGGTGACGGCCGAGGACGCCGCCGAGGCCGGCGTCAAGGGCCTCGCCGATGGCCGACGTGTGGTGGTCCCGGGGCTGCAGGTCAGGACCGCGATGCTGGCGGCGCGGTATGTCCCGCACGCGGTCAAGCTGCCCGCCGTGGAGTGGGTGATGCGCAGGCGCTGAGGTCAGCCGATCAGGCCCATCCGCTGCGCCCGCTGAACCGCCTCGGCGCGGTTGCGGGCGTGAAGCTTGCGGTACAGCGCGCTGGTGTGCTCCTTGACCGTGTGCGGGGAGAGGAACAGGCGCTGGGCGATCTCCCGGTTGGTCGAGCCGGCGGCGATCAGGTCGAGCACCTCGCGCTCGCGCTCGCTCAGCAGCGGCGCCGGCTGCTCGGCGGTCGGCGCGAACACGGTCATCCCCAGCCCCACCATCCGCACCGCTCGCGCCACCTCGCGCGCGTCCCAGTCCTTGGACACGAACCCCGAAGCCCCGGCGGCTCGCGCCGCCGACGGCGACATCCGTCCGGACCCCGAGATCAGCAGCACCCGAGTCGACGGCGAAGCCTTGCGGATCGAATCGCACACGTCGGCCCCCGATTCGCCGACCAGGAACAGATCGACCAGGGCCACGTCGGGGGTGAAGGTCCGCAGCAGCTCGACGGCCTCGGCCCCGCCGCGGGCGGCGAGGCAGCGCTCGACCCACGGCTGCTCGCCGAGCAGCACCCGAAAGCCCCAGTGGACAACGTCGTGATCGTCGACCACCAGCACCCGCAGCTTGCGCTCAGCCAGCCGCGAGGCCGGCGGATCGAGCGGCCCCATCAGACCGCCACCTGGCCCACCGGGACGACCAGCCGCACCCTCCACCGGCCTGTTTGGAGCGCTCCGAACTCCACCATCCCCCCGTGCTGGAGAGCCTCGAACGCGGCCAGCTGCAGTCCCATCCCCGCCCCCCGGGCGCCGGCGGAGACGCCGTCGTTGCGGATCTCCAGGGTGAACGTGTCGTCATCGGCGCCGACCAGCACCTCGACCTGGGATGGCGTGGCGTGCTTGGCGATGTTGCGAAGCGCCTCCGCCAGCACCGACTGGGCCAGCGGCTCGACCTCGGCCGGCACCGTCACGCCCGGCTCCCAGCCGATCAGCACCTGGGGACCGGGGCCCTCGGCGATCCGGCGCAGCTCGGCGGCCAGCGTGGTGCCGGTCTCGTGAACCACCGGGGCCAGGGGCCGCTCCAGCGCGCGGCGCAGATCGCTCAGCGCCTCCTGCATCTCGACCAGGCAGCGCTCACGCTCCTCGGCGTCCAGCGCCTTCTCGGCGCTCAGCGCCAGCGAGACCCCGAACAGGCGCTGCATCACCCGCTCGTGGATCTCGCGGGCCAGCTCCAGGCGCTCCCCGAGCCGGCGGGTGCTTTCCTGCTGTCGGGTGGCGTTGCGCGCGGTGGCCACCAGCGCCGCCGTCTTGCCCAGCGTCCACAGCAGGTGGCGCTCTCCGTCGGTCAGCTCAAAGCGGACTCCCCCGCGGTCGGCCAGGATCACCCCGTAGGCGCGGCCCGCGGCACTGAGCGGCGTGCAGACCAGCGTGGTGATCCCGAACAGCTGCGCGTACTCGGAGGGCAGGGCGTCCTCGATCCCCTGAGAGACGACGACCACCTGGTCCTCGAGCAGGGCGCGGCGGGCGATCGGGGTCGAGATCAGCGCCGGGGTCGGCTCGAGGCGGGCCAGCTGGGCAAACGAGGTCCCGTAGGAGCCGACCGGACGCACCCGCCGCCGGTTGATGTCGGCCATGAAGATCGCCGCCCGGCGCATCGTGGTCAGCCGGCAGATCGCCTCGCAGATGCGATCGTAGAACTCGGTCGAGGACGTGTCGGTGTCGAGGTCGGCGAGCAGTTCGACGAACACCTCGAGCGGCTCGACGCCGGCGAACAGCGACGGCGGGCGCTCCGGGCTCATCGGCTCACACGGGGACCGGCGATACCGGGTACTGGCGGCGGATCTCGTAGAGGGTGGTGCGCTCGGCGGCGGGGCGCCCGGCGCGGTGCGCGGCGGCGATCAGGTCTTCGGGCTCGAGCCTGACGCCGTGGTAGCTGCCGGCCATGCGGCTGATCGACTCCTCCATGAGGGTGCCGCCGAGGTCGTTGACCCCCCAGCGCAGCGCCTC
>DASXJY010000078.1:0-3806 GCA_036497115.1 Solirubrobacteraceae bacterium | reverse complement strand
GAGGCGACGCCGTTTGAGCTCGCCGGGGAAGCGGTCGACGCCCAGGACCACCGCGGAGTGGCCGGCAACGTGACCGAGTTCGACGGCAACCTCGGGCTGGTCATCGGCGCCGGCGGCGGCTCGCTGACGCTATTCGACGCCGTCCGCGCTCACGGCGGCGACCCAGCCAACTACTGTGAGATCGGCGGCAACCCCTCGGTCAGCAAGGCCTGCGGGCTGGCCAAGCTCGTGCTGCAGAAGCCGGGCGTGGACAAGATCGCGGTGATGATGTCGATCGTCTCCAACACCCGGGTCGACATCGTGGCCCGCGGCGTGATCAAGGCCTGTCTTGAGCTCGGCTACGACCCGGCCGAGAAGATCGCCATCTTCCGCATCCCCGGCGCCTGGGAGGAGGAGGGCTTCAAGATCCTCGAGCACTACGGGGTCTCCTACGCCGACCGGTCCGTGTCGTTGAACGAGGCGGCGCGGCGCGCCGTGGAGCGCATCCAGGGAGCCGCGGTCTGATGGCGACCAGGCCCGGGAGCGAGCGCTGATGTCGATTCTCGTCGACGAGAACACCACCTTCATCGTGCAGGGCATCACCGGCCGTGAGGCCGTCAACCTGACTCGGGAGTGCCTGGACTACGGCAAGGGCGCCAAGATCGTCGGCGGGGTCACGCCGGGGCGGCTCGGACGCGACGTCCACGGCGTGCCAGTGTTCGACACCGTCGCGCAGGCCGTGGAGCACCACGGAGCGCCGATCGACGGCTCGGTCGTCACCGTCCCGCCGGCGTTCACCAAGGACGCGGTGCTCGAGGCGCTGGAGAACGGGGTCAAGCTGGTGGTGATCGTCACCGAGCGGATCCCCCGCGGGGACGTGGCTGAGATGGTCGAGCTCGCCGGTCAGCGCGACGCCCGGATCATCGGCCCCAACTGCCTGGGGATCATCGTTCCCGAGGTGATCAAGATGGGCGGCATCGGCGGGCCGGCCAAGGACGCCGCCAAGTCCTACACCCCGGGTCCGGTGGGCGTCCTCTCGCGCTCGGGCGGGATGACCACCGAGATGTCGTCGACCCTGAGCGCGGCCGGCCTCGGCCAGTCCACGGCGGTGTCGATCGGAGGTGACGCGATCATCGGCTCCAGCTACGCCGAATTGATGCCGCTGTTCGAGGCCGATTCCGAGACCGAGGCGATCGTGATCTACACCGAGCCGGGCGGTCGCATGGAGGCCGAGCTGGCGCTCTGGGTCACCGACAACAATTCCCGGCTGCCGATCGTCGCCTTCATGGCCGGCCGCTTCATGGACGAGATGCCCGGCATGAGCTTCGGCCACGCGGGCACGATCGTGGAGGGCAAGGAGGACACCGCCTCAGAGAAGATCGCCCGCCTGGCCTCGGCCGGGATCACTGTGGCCGAGCGGATCGAGGACATTCCGGGCATGGTCAAGGCGAAGCTGGGGGTGGCTGCCTGATGGCCGGCACCTTCATCGACATCGAGCTCGACACGACCATCGCCGCCGACCCCGAGCTGGCCCGAAAGCTCCAGGAGGTCTGCCCGGTCGACATCTTCACGGCCGGCGACAGCGGCGTCGAGCTGGTCCAGGGGAACCTCGACGAGTGCGTGCTCTGTGAGCTGTGCATCCAGGCGGCGCCGGCCGGGGCCATCCGAGTGGTCAAGCTGTATTCCGGGGAGTCGCTCCCGGCGGGTTAGGCGTGGCCCGGCGATGGCTGGGTCCCGAAGGGTCGGCTGGGAACGAGCACAGGTGACCTCGTCGGTGGCTTGCCGTCGAGGTGGGCTCGGTGGTCCTGGACGGTGCGGACATTTCTGAGCGAGCCAGATCGGGTGACGCGGGGTTCGCTCGGCTGGGCTCAGGGGGTGGTCACGAGGGAGCGCGCCCTATCGCCGGCGCGCGCGCTCGCTCTGAAATGACCGCCCTCGCGGTATTGTCCGGTGGCCAGCGCATGAGCGTCCTGAACCTCGAAACCGTCGAATTGACACGCTCCGAGCGGGTCGCCCGGGTGACCATGAACCGGCCCGACGCGCTGAACGCGTGGACGCAACAGCTGGGGCAGGAGCTCCTGATCGCCCTCGACGAGGCCGCCGCCGACCCCGAGATCCGCGCGATCGTGCTGACGGGGGCGGGCCGCGCCTTCTCCTCGGGCGCCGACCTCAAGGCCGGTGGTGTGCTCGGCGACGACGGCAAGCCGGACGTCCTGACCCCGCTGCGCGAGATCTACCATCCGCTGATCCTCCGCGTGCGCACGCTTCCCAAGCCCGTGGTTGCAGCCGTCAACGGGCCTGCGGTGGGGATTGGCTGCTCGCTGGCCCTGGCCGCCGACCTGATCGTCGCCTCGCCGGAGGCCTACTTCCTGCTCGCCTTCGTCAACATCGGCCTCGGCCTGGACGGTGGAGCCTCCCAGAGCCTGGTGGCCCGGGTCGGTCACGCCCGGGCGTTCGAGATCGCCTACCTGGGAGAGCGGATCTCCGCCGAGCGGGCGCTGGCCTGGAACATGATCAACGAAGTGGTCGACGGCGGACAGCTGGAATCCCGGGTGACCGAAGTGACCCGGAAGTTGGCCGCGGGGCCCCCCGGCTCCTATGCCTCGATCAAGCGCACGATCAACGAACGCGCCTATGCCGGTTTCGAGGCGCTGCTCGACCTCGAGGCGCAGCTCCAGCAGGAGCGCGCCTCGTCGGCCGACTTCGCCGAGGGCGTGGTGGCGTTCATGCAGAAGCGGCAACCGAACTTCACCGGGAGCTGAGCCGGCGCCCCGCGCACTCAAGCCAGCATGAACCTCGCCCAGATCCTGATCGACTCCGCTCGCGAGCACCCTGACCACGTGGCGATCAAGCTCGATGACGCAGAGCTCACCTACTCGCAGCTCGATGGGGCCAGTGCCCACGTAGCCGGGCTGCTGAGAGCCCACGGCTTCAAGCCCGGAGACCGGGTCGGGGTGATGCTCCCCAACGTCCCGCACTTCCCAGTCTGTTACTACGGCATCCTCCGTGCCGGCGGGATCGTCGTGCCGATGAACGTGCTCCTCAAGCGGCGCGAAGTGGCCTTCTACCTCAACGATTCCGGCGCCAAGCTGCTGTTCGCGTGGGCGGAGTTTGCCGAGGAAGCTCAAGCCGGGGCCGACGAGACGGGCGCGGAGTGCATCGTGGTCAAGCCTGGTGAATTCGAGAACCTGGTCGGTTCCGCCGAGCCGGAGACCGACGTCGTCGACGCCGATGACAGCGACACTGCGGTGATCCTCTACACCTCAGGGACGACGGGGACGCCGAAGGGGGCCGAGCTCACGCACTCCAACCTGCGCCGCAACGCAGCGGCCTCCCAGAAGATGTTCGGCTTCGGCGATGAGGGGGTGACGCTCGGAGCGCTGCCGTTGTTTCACTCCTTCGGCCAGACCTGCGGGCTCAACGCCACCATCACCGGCGCCGGCACGCTGACCCTGATCCCCCGCTTCGATCCGGACAAGGCGCTCGAGATCATCCAGCGCGACCAGGTCAACATCTTCCAGGGCGTGCCGACAATGTACGGCGCGATGCTCCACCACCCTGCGCGCGAGGACTACGACACCTCGTCGCTTCGGCTGTGCGCCTCAGGCGGGTCGGCGATGCCAGTCGAACTGATGCGCGGCTTCGAAGAGGCGTTCGGTTGCAAGATCTTGGAGGGCTACGGCCTCTCGGAGAGCTCCCCGGTCGCATCCTTCAACCAGCCGGATCGCGAGCGCAAGCCGGGCTCGATCGGCACCCCGATCGAGGGCGTCGAGATGAAGGTCGTCGACGAGGACGGCAACGAGGTGGCGCAGGGCGAGGTCGGAGAG
>DASXJY010000077.1:0-41766 GCA_036497115.1 Solirubrobacteraceae bacterium | reverse complement strand
GACCAGATGAGCATCCTCCACGCGCAGTCGGTGCCGACTGAGATGCGGCTCGCGTACGACAAGCGTCTGATGCTGGTTTCCGGTCGGTCCAACCCGGAGCTGGCGGCCAAGATCGCTTCCAAGCTCGGCGTCGAGCTGGGCGGGGTGACGCTGAAGACATTCTCCAGCGGCGAGGTCTACTGCCGCTACGACGAGTCGGTGCGCGGCGCCGATGTGTTCATCGTCCAGCCCATCTGCGCCAACCCCGACGAGGGGGTCAACGTCAACGACTCGCTGATGGAGCTGCTGGAGCTGACCGACGCTGCGGTGGGCGGCTCGGCCCATCGGGTGATCGCGGTCACGCCGTGGTACGGGTACTCGCGCCAGGACAAGAAGTCGGCTCCGCGCGAGCCGATCAGCGCCCGGATGGTGGCGCGGATGCTCGAAGCCGCCGGGATCGACCGCATCCTCACGATGGACCTGCACTCGGGCCAGATCCAGGGCTTCTTCCAGAAGCCGTGCGACCACATGACGGCGATCTTCATGCTGACTCAGTACTTCGCCGACCTGGGTCTCGAGGACCTGGTGGTCGTGGCGCCTGACGCCGGCCGGGTGAAGCTCAACAAGAACTTCGCCGCCAAGATCGGCGCCGACCTGGCGATTCTCAACAAGGAGCGCCCCGCTCAGCAAGTGGCGGAGATCGGCTACGTGATCGGTGAGGTAGCCGGCAAGACCGCGGTCCTGGTCGATGACCTGATCGACACCGCGGGGACGCTGAAGGCGGCCGCTCGCGCCGTTCAGGAAGCCGGAGCCCGCCGCGTCTTTGCCGCCGCCACCCACGGCGTGTTCTCGGGCAGCGCGTGGGAGAACCTCGCCGCCGCCGGATTCGAGCAGGTGGTGGTGACCGACACGCTCCCGCTGCCCCCCGGGGCACCGGACAACGTCCGCGTCCTCTCCTGCGCCGATCTGCTCACCAACTCGATCCGCCAGATCTTCACCGACGGCTCGGTCAGCGACGTGTTCGGCGGGGAGAACCAGCTGTTCTAGCTCTAGCCAGCCGCGCACAGGCACCTCATCGCTTCTGCCTCAGTCGTGCGTCGCGAGCTTCAATCCCGGCACCAATCACGTCGGAGCGTTGGCGCAGAGTCCTGATCACTCGACGTAACGTGTCTTCGCCGAGGTAGCGGGCGGACCGGCTCCGGAGACCTCGCGCCAGGTCATCAAACTTAAGCCGCTCCTCCGAGCCCTCTGGCAGCCGGCCCCCGGCGCGCTCGAATGCCTCGGCCACCACCACCGACGGGATCGTTCCGCTGTGCGAGTCAATCAGGCCTTGCAGCTCGGCTTGCAGCCTGCGCGACGCTTCAAGCTCACGGACTCGCCGCTGATGTGGCGTGGTCATACGGCGACCGCCTCGGCGCTGACGAGCCGGGCTGCGAGCCAAACCCGCCGGTAGGCTCTGGATATGCCGGGGGCCATTTGACGATCATTCCTGATTATCGGCACGCACGACCCTGATAAGTACGGCGCCAGCGTCGCCGACGATTACGACGATCTTTACGGCCAGGTGCCCGAGACCGCACAGGCCGTCGACCGCCTTGCTGAGCTCGCCGATGGCGGCCCCGTGTGCGAGCTGGGGATCGGCACGGGTCGGCTCGCCCTGCCGCTCGTCGCCCGTGGGCTGCCTATGTCCGGTGTCGATAGCTCCCCTGAGATGGTTGCCCAGCTTCGAGCCAAGCCCGGCGGGGAGGCGATCCGGATCGCCGTCGGCGACTTCAGCGCCACCTCGGCGCCCGGCGGGCCGTTCGCTTTGACGGTGCTCGCGTTCAACACGATCTTCGCGGTCGGCGACACCGAGGCCCAGATTGCCTGCTTTGAGCGTGTCGCCGCGGACCTTTCCCCTGGCGGTCGCTTTGTCGTGGAAGCCTTCGTTCTCGACCCACGGATGTTTCATCACGGTCAGGCGCTCGACATACGGACGATGACGGCCGAACACGTCGAGCTGCAGCTCATGCGCTACGACCAACCCACGGGGAGGATCGACCGGGTCCTGCTCAACGTTCGTGGCGGCACCGTGGACCTTCACTCGGTCAACGACACCTACGTCGCCCCCCGCGAACTCGACCTGATGGCCCGGATGGCGGGCTTGACGATCGAGAGCAGGTGGGCGAACTGGAATCAATCGCCGTTCACCGCCGAGAGCACCCGCCATGTCTCGGTCTACGCCAAGCCACGGTAACCGCACGTGGCGCCGCCCTGCGTGCTGGATTTTCACCGTATGTCGTACCAAAACCAGCACGCAGCGTCCGCGACAATTCGGACATGCCAACGCCGCCAGAGGATCCCCGCCGCGGCGGCCGCGTTCAGGGCGACAGAGCGGCGCGGATGATGGACCTGTTGGGGCTGAGCGAGGATGAGCTCTGCCGGGCGCTGGACGTCGACCCGCTGACGCTGCTCTCCGGCCAGCTCGAGCACCGGTCCGAGCTGCCGATCCTCGAGGACCTGCTCGAGGAGGCGGTTCAGCGGGCCGGACCGCCGGTGCTGCGCCGCTGGGTGCGCGCGGCGGGCTCCCACGGGCGGCCCATCGACCTGCTGCTGGCCCGGGACTTCGGGGGCTTTGAAGACGCGCTGGCCGAGCTCGCGCAGCGGGGTTTCGTGCTCCGGGCCGGACAGCCTCCGCGCCAGTAGGGCCGGCCGGCCGCCCACCCGCTCGCCTTGCCTGCGCCGCATGGCCAGCCACGGGGCGTAGGGTTTGGTACAGCTGGCGATAGAGACCGACCGGCGCGAGTGGGTAAATGAGCGGGGTAGAGTTGCCGATTAGAGGAGCGAGGGATGGTCGACGAGGATCGCGATCGCGAAGAGGGTGGGGCCGAGGAGTTACTGCGCCGTGCGCTTCTCGACGATTCGTCGGCGGTGGCGGTATCGCTGCGGGTCGGCGGGCTTCCGCTGAGCGAGGCGATGACGGTCATCTTCCACGGCCGGCGTGACCTCGGCACGCTTCAGACCTACGTCACCTGGGGCAGCCGCGGGGCCGGGTCCACCGTCACCGCGGCCGAATTGCTCCGGGTCCCCTGCGATCTCGATCTCGCCGATGCCGGCGACCGCGCTGAGGCCGAGCGGCTCTACGTGGAGCAGGCAACCGCACTGCGCGACGCGCTGGTCGGCGCCGACACGGTGCTCGACGTCTGGCGCGAGCCGCTCAGCGAGATGGTCGGCAGCGGCGTGGCCATCGACCACTCGATCGAGCTGTCGGTCAAGTTGCCCGCGCCGCGGTTGCTGCCGACCGCGCTGGTGGCCACCGAATCACAGCTGGTGGTGACGCCGGTCTGCGGCGCGCGCACGCTGGCTGACGGCCGCCCGCCGATGGGAATCGCCTGCGCCCAGCAGGACCTGACGCGGGTCTATCCGCTGGCCGACGATCCCCACCGCTGCGTGGAGGATTTCCTGGACCTGGCCGCCGAGCATGCGCTCGAGCTGGCCGAGCGCCTGGAGCATCAGGAGGCGTCGGTACAGCGCTTCATGGAGCTGAGTGACGGCTGAGGCTGTGACGCCGGGCGCTACCGTGGCCGGCCGATGCGTCGCCGTAATGTCCTGCTGCTGATCGCCGCCGGAGTGACCGTGTTCCTGGTCCTCAGCGCGCTGCTGGCGCGAGCGCTCAGCGTCGGCGGCGCCGAGGACTCCGCGATCACCTCCCTGGTCACCGCCGAGGCCCGGGGCGACGCGGCGAAGGTGGTGGCGGCGATCACCGGGTGCCGCGGCGATCGAGCCTGCCAGGCACGGGCGGCCGCCGACGCCGCCGCACTGGAGCGCCGGGGGACCGTTTCGATCATCCAGATCCAGGGGTCGGCCGGGTTCTCGCTGACCGGCAGCGAGGGGACCGCCCGGGTGGCCTGGCTCGTCGGCTCGTCGCTGCCGATCGTGCAGTGCGTGCGAGTCAGGCGCGGCGGTGACGTGCTTCAGGGCTTCGAGATCGAGCTGCTGGCGGTCAGCCCGCGGATCAAGAGCGACGCCGACTGCCCGGCCCGCTTCTAGACCGCTGCGATGTCCTGACCGGCCGGCGGTCAGGCTCGCGGGCGGGCCGGCGCTCGCGGCCGGGCAGACGCTCGCCCAGGCGGCCGGGCTCACGCAGGCGGACGCGAGCCGGTACTGCGTCAGGCAGCGGTATCCCACCGCGGGGCGGGGACGGCGGCTTGGGAGGCGTCTTGGGCCCGCGGCCCCAGCCCTCGTCGTTCTCGCCCTCCTGACGGCGTTTGGGCGTGCCAGGATTGTCCTTCAGCGCTGGGATCAGTAGCACCGCCACACAGCCCAGCCCCAGGAGGTGCACACCTGCGATCCACAGCAACACCTGGGCGTTGCCCGTCATAGTCCAAGGTTAGCGCACGGTTATGGCCCGGCGCCAGGGTCCAGGGGCGATTTGGCGGGGCTACCCGCCGGCGTTTGCCGCCCGGGGTCGCTACCATCGAACGCCGCCGATGGCCCAGAACAAGTCAACTTCTCTGCACGTCGCCTCCCGTGAGCCCTCCGGGTCGCGGCAAGCTCGGCGCCTGCGCCGCGAGGGCCAGGTTCCCGGGGTCGTCTACGGCGGCGGCCAGGACCCGGTCTCGTTCCAGGTCCAGGGTCGTGAGCTGCGGCTGGCCCTGGCCAACGCCGGCGCCGTACTCGACCTCGAAGTGGAGGGGTCCGGGGCGACTCCGGTCGTGGTCAAGGAGCTCGATCGCCACCCGGTGAGCGGTGAGACGCTGCACATCGACCTCCTGCGGGTCCGCTTGGACGAGAAGATCCAGGCGACCGTGATCCTCGAGCTGGTGGGGACCGATGACGCCCCCGGCGTCAAGGAGGGCGGGGTGCTGGAGCTCGTTACCCGCGAGTTGACGATCGAGGCACTGCCGAACGATATTCCCGACGGGCTGCAGCACGATGTCTCCGCGATGGTGATCGGGGACACGCTCACGCTCGACGCGATCACGGCCCCCTCGGGCGTGGAGCTGGTCGACGATCCCGAGACGGTGATCGCCACGCTGACCCCGCCGCGCCTCCAGGTCGAGGAGGACGAGGAGATCGAGGAGGAGACGCAGGTCGTCGGCGAGGGCGAGGAGGCCGCCGAGGTTCCGGCCGACGAGGCCGAGGCCGGCGGCGACGCGGATTCCGGCGCCGAGTAGGCGTCCCGTCGCGCCCGTCGACTGGTTGCTCGTCGGCCTGGGGAACCCGGGTTCGGAGCACGAGCGCACGCGCCACAACGTCGGGTTTGAGATAGCCCGCGAGCTGATCGACCGCTGGGACCTGCCCAAGCCGAAGTCGCGCTACCGCGGCCAGCTGACCGAGGGGCGGATCGGCCCGGGCCAGCCGCGGGTGGCGGTGCTGATGCCCCAGACCTACATGAACGACGCCGGTCAGTCGGTGGGGCCGGCGCGCGGCGAGCTGAAGCTGGCGCTTGACCGGGTGCTCGTTCTCCACGATGAGATCGACCTTCCGTTCGGGGAGATCCGGGTCCGGCTGGGCGGCGGGCTGGCCGGCCACAACGGGCTCAAGTCGGTCAAGCAGGGCCTGGGATCGGCTGACTTCGCGCGCGTCCGAGCGGGTGTGGGCAGGCCTCCGACCACCGACCCCGATCGCGTCGCGGCTTACGTGCTGGGCCGCTTTCGAGAGCCCGCCGACGAGGTCCGCAAACTGATCTCCGACGCCGCCGATGCCGCCGAGCGGGTGGTTGGCGAGGGCCCGCCCCCGTCCTAGACTGGACAGGGCAGGCCTAATGCTCCGCCCCCTCCTCGCCAATGCCGACGCCGACCAGCAGACCGCCGCGCTCGCCCGCGACGGCGGCAGCGCATTCGTCTCACAGTCGCTGCGCGCCTACCTGCTGGCTGCGCTGCTGGACCGCGACCCCGGCCGGCCGGCGATCGTGGTCGCCGGCGACGACCGCGCCGCCCGCGATCTGGCCGCCGGGCTGAGGAGCTGGCTGGAGCCGCGCACAGTCCGCTACTACCCCAGCCGCGGGGTCACCTACGAGTCCCACCTGGCGCCACCGCCGCACCTGGTCGGGCTGCGGATCGCCGCCCTTGACTCGCTGCTGGAGGAGGGCGACGCCGCACCGGTGGTGGTGGTCAGCGCCGTGGCGCTGTCAGAGAAGGTCCCCGATCCGACGATGCGCCCGCACGGGTTCACGCTGCGCACCGGCGAGCTGCTGGACCTCGACGAGACGGCCCTTGACCTCGTGGCGGCCGGCTACGAGCGCGTCGATCAGGTCGATGACCGCGGGCAGTTCGCCATCCGCGGCGGCTTGCTGGACGTGTTTCCGGCCACCGAGGACCGCGCCGTCCGGGTCGACCTGTTCGGGGATGAGATCGAGTCGCTGCGCTGGTTCTCCACCTTCACGCAACGATCGCTGGGGGATGCCGAGATCGTCGAGGTGGCTCCGGCGGCCGAGCTGGCGGCCGAATATCGGGAGCTGGCCGAGATCGCGGCCCTGGAGGACCCCGCCGACCGCCCGGAGATCACCGAGCTTCTGCCGGTGGCGAACTTCCATCCGTTCCTGGAGCTGGCCGCGCGTGATGCGGCGGTGTTGATCGCCGGCGAGGAGGACGTGGAACCGGCGCTGGCCGATCACTGGCAGGACGTCACCGCCGCCTTTCACGACCAGGACGCCGACCATCTCTACGTGGCGCCCTCGAGGATCCTCTCGGCGCTTGACGAGCGGGTGGGGATCCGCCTGTCGAGCATCGACCAGGATCAGCGATTCGCGTTTCGCGCCCAGACCGCCGACGTCGCCGCTCGCGGCCTCAAGGAGGCCGAGCCCGAGCTCGAGAAGCTCGCGCGGTCCGGTTACCGCACCGTGGTGGCCTTCGCCCGCCACGGGGAGGGCGAGCGGTTTGCCTACAACCTGGGGCGGCTGAAGGTCAACTGGCTGGGGGAGGGCGCGGACGGAACGGTCGTGGCGGGCGCGATAACGCTGGCCCAGGCCCGTCTGCAGACCGGCTTCATCGCCCCGCAGTTCCACCTGGCGGTGATTCCCGAGCACCGGCTGTTTCACCGCCGGCGCGCACCCGAGCGTCCCGGCCGCGAACGCCGGCGCGGGGTGCTGCGTAGCTTCGCCGACCTGCGTACCGGCGACATCGTGGTCCACGAGGACCACGGAATCGCCCGCTTCTCGGGCTTTGACACCAAGACCGTGGCCGGGGTCACGCGTGACTACCTGTACCTGGAGTACGCCGGCTCGGACCGGGTGTTCGTCCCCGTTGACCAGCTGGCCAAGATCAGCCGCTACGTGGGGGGTGGGGGCGCCCATCCCCCGCTCTCCAAGCTCGGCGGGACGCGTTGGGACACGATCAAGGCCCGGGCCCGCAGGGCGGCTCAGGAGCTGGCCGGGGAGCTGCTCAATCTCTACGCCGAGCGCAAGCGGCGCGAGGGACACGCGTTCCCGCCTGACACCGACTGGCAGCGCGAATTCGAAGATGCCTTCCCCTACGCCGAGACTCCCGACCAGCGCGACGCGATCGAGTTCGTCAAGGCCGACATGGAGGCGCCGCGTCCGATGGACCGTCTGATCTGCGGCGACGTCGGCTACGGCAAGACCGAGGTGGCGCTGCGGGCCGCCTTCAAGGCGGTCCAGGACGGCAAGCAGGTCATGCTGCTGGTGCCGACGACGATCCTGGCCCAGCAGCACTACGGGACCTTCACCGAACGGCTGAAGGACTACCCGGTGACGATCGAGCACGTGTCGCGCTTCCGCCCGGCGGCCGAGCAGCGCGCGGCGGTGGCCCGCTTCTCCCGCGGGGAGGTGGACATCCTGATCGGAACACACCGGTTGCTCTCGCGCGACGTCCGGGCGCGCGACATCGGGCTGCTGATCGTCGACGAGGAGCAGCGCTTCGGCGTCAAGCAGAAGGAGCTCCTGCGCCAGCTCAAGCTTCGCGTGGACGTCATCTCGATGAGCGCCACGCCGATCCCGCGCACGCTGCAGATGTCGCTGGCCGGGGTGCGCGACATCAGCGTGATCGAGACTCCTCCGGAGGGCCGGCGGCCGGTCAAGACCTATGTCGGCGAGTACGACGAGGAACTCGTTCGGCGCGCGCTGCTCCGGGAGAAGGAACGCCACGGCCAGGCGTTCTTCCTGCACAACCGGGTCGAGACGATCGAGGAGACGGCGGTGCGGCTGCGGGGGCTGTGCCCGGGGCTGCGGTTCGAGGTCGCCCACGGCCAGATGGATGAGAAGCTGCTCGAGCAGCGGATGCTGGCCTTCCTGCGCGGAGACGCCGACGTGCTGGTGTGCACGAGCATCATCGAGTCGGGGATCGACATCCCGCAGGCCAACACGCTGATCGTCGAGCGCTCCGACGTCTTCGGGCTCTCGCAGCTGTACCAGATCCGCGGCCGGGTGGGGCGCTCCCGGGAGCGGGCCTACGCATACCTGCTGTACTCGAGCGCGGCGGCCCTGACGCCGGAGGCGGCGCAGCGGCTGTCGGCGCTGTCTGACTACACCGAGCTCGGGGCCGGCTTCAAGATCGCGATGCGCGACCTGGAGCTGCGCGGGGCCGGCAACCTGCTCGGCGACGAGCAGTCCGGCCACGTGGCGGCGCTGGGCTTTGAGCTCTACATGCAGATGCTCGACGAGGCGGTGGCCGAGTCCGAGGGCGCCGCCGCCGAGGACCAGGACTGGGAGCCGGTGCGGCTCGATGTCAACGTCGATGCCTACGTCCCGGCCGACTACATCCCCTACGAGCAGGCCAAGGTCGATGTCCACCGCCGGATCGCCGGGGCGCGCGAGGTGGCCGACCTGGTGGCGCTGCGCGAGGAGCTCGAGGACCGTTTCGGCGACGTTCCCGATCCCCTGCGCAACCTGATCGCGCTCCAGCAGGCCCGGATCAAGCTGGGGCAGGCCGGGGCCCGGGCGGTCACCTTCCGGGGCGACCGGCTCGCGGTCACGCCGGTCGATCTCGACTCCGTGCGGGCCAAGAAGATCCGGGCCGAGATCCCCGAAGCGCTGTATGAGTCAGGCAAGTCGCAGCTGTCGGTGCGGGTCCCCAAGGATCCGGCGCAGCGGTTCCCGGCCGTGGTGCGGGCGGCCGACGTGCTCCTGTCGGTCACGCGCGAAGCGTCTCAGGGCGACGCCGCTGCCGAGGTCGTGGAGGCGGCTTAGCCAGCGACCGCTGCCGGGCGCTCGTCGGCCGGCCTCAGTGCAGGAGGGCCGCAAGCAGCGCCGCCGGCGCCGCGACGAACGCGATGATCGCCAGGGCCCAGAGCAGCATGCGCCTGGCCCGTCGTCCGCGACGGAGGTAGTACTTGGGCTCGTAGAACTCACCGGCCCCACCGTCACGGGCGACATCGGCAGCGACCGGGTATTGGTCTCGTTGCTCGCCTGGGGACGCGATGACCTCCCCGTCCTGATGCCCATCGGCGGAGGCGACGGCTCTCCGGTCCCGTTGCTCGGCCGCCCGGTTTGACCGTGCTGCCGTGTCGGGAGCGGGTTTGGCGAGGCCGGCGAGCGCTCTGGTCGCCCACAGCGGCGCCGACAGCTCGACGGCGCTCGCCGCCTCGAAGGCGAACTCGCCCGGGGTCTGCTGGCGATCCTCTGGATCCTTGGCCAGCGCTCGTTTGACCACCGCATCCAGCAGCTCGGGCACCTCCGGATTGGCCGCCCGGGGCGAGGGCGGCGGAGCCGATTGATGTGCGTACATCTTGGCCGCGGCTCCGTCGCGGGGGTAGGGGACCTCGCCGGTGAGCGACTCGTAGAGCAGACAGCCCAACCCGTAGATGTCCACACGAGCATCGATGGCAGCACCGCGGATGTACTCGGGGGCCACGTAATCCAACGTCTCCAGCAGATGGTGCTGAACCGTCAGGCCGGCCAGGTCTTCCGAATGCCGGGCCAGTCCGAAGTCGGTGAGGTAGACGTGGTCGGCGTCCGGCGTGACCAGCACTTTGGACGGCTTGACGTTGCGGTGGATGATTCCCAGCGCGTGGGTTGCCTGCAGCGCGGCGGCGATCTGGTTGGCGATTCGCACCGCCCGGCGGGGGTGCAGGGGGCCGCCCTCGCGCACCATCTCGCTGAGCGTTCTGCCGTCCACCCAGCGGCTCGCGATGAAGATCCTGCCGTCGTGCTCGCCGGCCTCATAGATGGGGAGCACGTTGGCGTGGTCGACCGCGGCCAGCGCAGTCGACTCCCGGTTCAGCCGCGCGCGGGTGACCGGATCGCGGGCCAGGTCGGGCGCGAGGATGCGCAGAGCCACGATGCGGTTGAGCCGAATATCCCGGGCCCGGTAGATGGCGCCGGTCTCGCCGTCGCCTACCGGCTCCAAGAGCTCGTAGCCCGCGAAGCGCTGACCGATGGTGATCACGACTGCGCTATTCCCGCCCTGCCGACTGCTAACCGTCGGTTCGGTGATGACGGGTCAACGCCGCTGCGCAGAGGTTGGAAACAATCGTTGATCGCCAGTCGCCTGGTTAGCCACGGGGCGTCCGGGTAATCGGACCACGTTCCCGTCCCGGACAGGGGGAGTCCGAACGTCCGGATCGTCGGCCTTGCCTGGCGTTCCGGCGTGCGCCGCCACGTCACGAGCTAGACCGGACGGGTCCGTATGACGATGCCTTCGACCGCGCCAGTAGACAACCCAACGCGTACCGCACGCGGCCTCAGGACCGGCCAACCGGTTCCCGGCGAGCCCTTCCCGCTCAACCGGCGGGGGAGGAGCAAGCTGCCGGTGGCGCGGGATATGCACCGCGCGACGATGATCGCGCTGGTCGGCGCCGCGACGGTGGTTGGCGCCGTTATCCGCTTGGCGGTCACGCGAGGGTTGTCGCTCGACGAGATCGTCACGCTCGATCGTGCGCAGCGGCCACTGGGGCAATTGATCACGCGCCTTGCCCATGGCGGCGTCCATCCCCCGCTGCATCCGGTCCTGGAGTGGTCGATGCTGCGCCTATTCGGCGACGGGGACTTCGCGGCCAGGCTCCCATCCCTGATCGCTGGGGTCGCCCTTGTCCCCGCCGTGGCATGGCTCGCGGTGGAGCTGTTCGATCGCCGCACCGCTGTGGTGGCCGGACTGTTCGCGTCGGTCTCCCCACTGCTCGTCTTCTACAGCCAGGAGGCCAGCGGTTATGCGCTCGTCGCCCTGTTCGGCACGCTTGCCGTGATCGGTGCGGTGCGGATCGCCAAGCGTGGGACGCCTGGGGACTTCGTGTTGCACGCCGCGGCGGCATCGCTGGCGCTGTGGTCCGATTGGTCGGGCGTCCTGATCGTCGCCGCCACCGAGATCGCCTTGGCGGCCGCGCTGGTGCGCCGGCGGCGCAGAGGCGAGCTGCCCCGGCGGGTGCTCGGCCTCTGGGCGCTCGACACGCTCGCTCTTGCCTGGCAGCTGGTCGCGCTCATGGTCCTGTTCGTGTCCCAGCTTCACAGCAACGGCGGGCTGAACGGCGTGACCGACGTCGCGGCCTCCGGCGTGTCGTTCTATTCGACCGTCTCCAACGCCTCCTGGGCGCTGTTCGGCTTTCAGCCCAGCGCGGTCAGCGGCGTCCTCTCGGCGGTTTGGCCGCTGGCGATGCTGGCCAGCCTGGTAATGGTCGGCCGGGGTGCCGGGCGCCGGGCCTGGCTTCTGCTGATCTGCGCGCTGGTGCCGGCGATCGCCGTGTTCGTGCTCGGGCTGCTGGCGCCGGGATCATTCGACGTCCGCTACGCGATCGCCGCCGTGCCCCCGATCCTGGTGCTGTTGGCGCGAGTGGCCACCGGATGGCCCCGAGGCCGCACCGGTGCCGTGCTCGTGGTTGGCGGCATGCTGGCGCTGCTGACCGGTGCCCTGGTCGATCAGCAGCTGAATCCCGACAATCCCCGCCGTTACGACTACGGCCCCGCGCTCACGCAGGTGCAGCGGGAGGCAGGGCCCCGGTCCGCGGTCTTCTACGAGCCGGCAAATCTCCGTGCGGTGGTGCAGCGTGACGCGCCCGGCCTGCACGCGTCGCCGCTGACGACTCACCTGCCCACCCGCAGGAGGGTCGGCAGCGTCTTCGTCGTGACCTCGTTCAGCAATCAACCGGCACTCCTCGAGCTTCGCAATCGCGAAATCGGCGCGCTGCGGGCCACCCGGCATCTCGTCCGCTATCGCGGCTATCCCGGCGTCAGAGTGTGGTGGTTTCGGTGAGCGTCGGCTCGCTTGACATCCGCCTGCGGCGCCCGACGTGGAACCCCCTCCCGACAGGGCTGCCGGTGCGCACGCGGGTGCGCCTGGCGGCGCTGATCGGGGTCCCGTTGATCGTCTGGTACCTGTCGTGGCTGCTGGACCCGGCGCGGGTCGGCCAGCCGGTCCTGTACGGGCTGCTGATCTGCGCCGAGCTCCTCAACGTCATCCAGGCGGTCGGGTTCTGGTGGACTTGCGCCTTCGAGCGCATCCGCGAACCCAAAGCGCCCACGCAGCCGCTGGCCGTCGACGTGCTGATCCCGCGCTACGACGAGCCACTCGAGGTGGTGGAGCTCACCGTAGCCGCCGCGGCCGGGCTGCGCGGCCACGACGTACGCGTGTGGCTGCTCGACGACGGCGACAGCGACGAGATGCAGCGGCTGGCCGAGGCTCAGGGGGTCGGTTACATCCGCCGCCCGGTCCACGACCACGCCAAGGCGGGCAACGTCAACCATGCCCTCGAACTCACCGACGCTCCGTGGGTGGCCGTCATCGACTGCGACCACGTCGTCTCCCCGGACTTCCTGGAGGCCACGCTCGGCCACCTGGAGGAGGACCCGAAGCTGGCCTTCGTCCAGACGCCTCAGTACTACGCCAACGGCGATCAGCCCGGAGTCCCAGGGGCGGCCTGGCACCAGCAGACGCTGTTCTTCGGCGCGATCGCCCGCGGCAAGGACGGACTCGGAGCCACTTTCTGCTGCGGCACCAATGTGGTCTTCAGCCGCACGGCTCTGGATGAGGCCGGAGCCTTTCCCACCCACTCGATCACCGAGGATTTCGAGCTGTCGATCACGCTGCACGAGCGTGGCTGGAGAACCGCCTACCTGCCGAAGGTCCTGGCCGCCGGGCTGGGTCCGGAGGACATGGCCGCCTACACCACGCAACAGCTGAGGTGGGCTCGGGGCTGTCTATCGGCGCTTCCGCGCATCCTGCGCGCCCGCCTGCCCTGGCGGCTGCGGGGTCAATACCTGCTGTCGGGGCTGTACTGGCTCTCCGGCTGGACGGTGCTCTTCTACATGATGTTCCCGCTGGTGCGGATCCTGTTCGGCGTTCAGCCGCTGGCCCACCTGACCGCCCCCGAGTTCCTGTTGCACTTCGTGCCGTACTTCGTTATCGCGCTGTCGACGGCAGCGCTCGCCGGCGCCGGCTCGTACACGTTCACCGCGCTCGCGCTGGCCGCGGCCTCCTTCTGGCTGTTCATCGTGGCCTCGCTGCTGACTCTGGCCCGCAGACGCGGGTCCTTCAAGGTGACCCCCAAGACCGGCGCGCAGGGCCGCCAGCCGCGCGCGGTGGCGCCGGCGCTGGTGGCGATAGCGATCCTGGCCCTCGTGTCGATCTGGGGGCTGGCCCACAACCAGGATTCGGCGACCTTCAACAACGCCGCCTTCGCGCTGTTTCACATCTGCGTTCTGATGACCGGCTGCTGGCCCGCCCTGCGCGGCGGACAGCCCGTGGAGGCCGGGCGGGACGCCTCGGCAGCGGCGATCGGCCTGCGCGCCTCGTGAGGCTCGGCGCGATCGTGCTGGCCTGCCTGCTCGGTCTGTGCCTCAGCGCCTGCGGGGGCGGCCGCGCCGGGGCAAGCACCGCCGCGCCGGCTTCCGGCGCCAGCGCCGACCAGCCGGTCACCGGGGCGGCCTCCACCTTCCTGGACCGCTACACCACCGACGGCGGACGAATCCAGCGCACCGACCAAGGGGGTGACACGGTCAGTGAGGGACAGGCATACGGAATGCTCGCGGCGGTGGCCGTGGGCGACCGGCGGCGCTTTGACGAGATCTGGTCGTGGACGCAGAAGAATCTGCAGCAACCCGATGGGCTGCTCGCCTTTCACTGGGCGGGAGGCCGGATTGTCGATTCTCAGCCCGCATCCGACGCCGATCTCGACACGGCGCGAGCATTGCTGGTCGCCGCGTGCCGGTTCGGTGAACCATCGCTGCGCGAGGACGCCGTACGCATCGGACACGCCGTGGTTGCCCACGAGTCGGCCAAGGCAGGGCCGATTGAAATCCTGCTGCCGGGACCGTGGGCAAACCGGGATGGCAAGCTGGCCTTCAACCCCAGCTACGTGGACCCCACCACCCTCCAGGCGCTGGCACAGGCCAGCGGCGATTCCCGATTCGAGGCGGTGGCCGAGGGCGGGCGCAGGCTGGTCGACCAACTCACCCGGCCGCTGCCGCCGGACTGGGCCTCGGTCAACGCAGCGTCGGGGCAGGTGGTCCCGGTGGCAGCAGCCAACGCGACCGCCGGGCCGGGAATGTTCACCTATGACGCACCACGCACTCTGGTCCGCTTCGCTGCCGATCCGGATCCCGCGGGACGCGCCGCGGTGGCCCGCGCCTGGGACGTCTTCAAGGAGACCCACCCCCAGGACATCGTCACCGAGCACCAGACCAACGGCACGGCCGTGGGGGATGCGCACAGTGCCGTCACCCTGGTGGCGGTGGCCGCAGCGGCCAAGGCAGCCGGTGACACCGCCGCGATGACATCTCTGCTGGCGGAGGCCCAACAACTCAACGACCAGAATCCGACCTACTACGGCAGCGCCTGGGTGGCCCTAGGGCGCCTGATGCTCACCACCGACCGCCTCCAACCGTGCCGGCGCTGAGCCAGGCCGCGGGGCGGTCGCCCGGCTCGACGCGGCGGAGCACGTAAACCTTTTCGAAGAGCGACCGCCTGATCGTGGCGTGGTCGCTACCATCGCCAACGTCGTATGAAGACTCTGAGGTCCATCCCGGCGCTTGGCGCCTTTTTTGTGGCCGTTGCGCTCGTCGTCTCCGGCTGCGGGAGCGGCATCCCCGGCGACTCGGTGGCCGACGTGGCCGGCAACCCGGTCAGCACCAAGGCGTTTAACCACTGGATGTACGTGGCCGCCGCCGGCCAGGCGGCCCAGAGCCCCGGCCAGCCCGTGATCGTCCCCAACGATCCGCCTAACTTCAACAACTGCATCGCCCAGGTGCGCAAGCAGATCCCGGCGCTCAAGAAGACCACCGACAAGACGCTGCGGGCCGACTGCAAGCAGCTGTTCACCTCGCTGTCGAGCCAGGTGATGGACTTTTTGATCAAGGCCTACTGGTATCAGGCCGACGCCCACAAGATCGGCGTCAAGATCACCGACGCACAGGTCCAGCAGGCCCTGGCCAAGGCCAAGAAGGGCCAGTTCTCCACCGCGGCTCAGTTCCAGGCCTTCCTCAAGCAGAGCGGCCAGACGCTGCAGGACATCCTGTTCCGGGTCCGGGTGCAGCAGGTCTACCAGAAGCTCCTGGCGCGCCATCCCACGACGGTCACCGCGGCCCAGATCTCCAGCTACTACTCCAGCCACCAGGCTCAGTTCGGGACCCCTCAGTCGCGCAACCTGAAGGTGGTGCTGGCCAAGACCCAGGCCCAGGCCAACGCGGCCAAGCAGGCGCTGCAAAAGGGCCAGAGCTGGAGCGCGGTGGTGGCCAAGTACTCGACCGACCCGACGACCAAGAAGACCGGTGGGGTACTGAAGAACGTGACCAAGGGCCAGCAGGATTCGGCGCTGACCACGGCGGCCTTTGCGGCGCCCATGAACAAGGTCCTGGGACCGGTCAAGGGCCAGTTCGGCTACTACGTGATCGAGGTGACCAAGATCACCCCGGCGACGATGAAGACGCTCGCCCAGGCCAGCCCGCTGATCAAGCAGACCTTGCAGAGCCAGGCCCAGAGCGCCGCCCAGAGCGCGGTCGACACTCACGCCAAGAAGGACTGGCTCAAGAAGACCAAGTGCCGCACGGACTACGCGATGGCCGACTGCAACGGCTACAAGGCGCCCAAGAACGCCGCCGGAGCCGCCGGAGCCGGTGCCGCCGGCGCGGCCGGGGCCGCTGGAGCCGCCGGCGCGGCCGGAGCCCCAAGCAGCGCGCCGCCGGCCGGTGCTTCGACCTCCCCGCCCGCAGGAGCCTCCGGAGGAGCGTCCGGGGCCACGACCGCGGCTCCCTAGCGCAGTGGCGAACGGGCCCCGCCAGGACCCCGCCGCAGCGCTGACCGAACTGGACGCGATAACCCGGCGCCTTCGCAAGGAGTGCCCGTGGGACCGCGAGCAGGACGAGCGCTCGATCGTCCCCCACACCGTCGAGGAAGCCTACGAGCTGGCCGACGCCGCCGATCGCGGCGACGACGCCAAGCTGCTCGACGAGCTCGGCGACGTCCTGTTCCAGGTCCACTTCCTGTCGCTGCTGCTCGAGGAGCGCGGAGCCGGCGACCTGGCGCAGGTGGCCCGTCACGTGACCGAAAAGCTGATCCGGCGCCACCCCCACGTATTCGGCGAGGTCCGGGCCGACAGCGCCCAGGAGGTCCTGCGCAACTGGGACCAGATAAAGCGCCAGGAGCCCGACCGGGAGCCCGGGGTGTTCGGCGAAGTGCCCGAGAACCTCCCCTCGCTGCTGCACGCGCGCAAGCTTCAGCGCCGGGTCGCCGCCACCGGGTTTGACTTCCACGGAGACGATCTCAGCCACCCTATGCAGGCGCTGCGAGACGAGCTGCTGGAGCTCGAGAGCGCCGACGATGACCGCAAGCGCTTCGACGATCTCGGAGATGTCCTGTTCGCGGCCGTCAACCTGGCCCGGAAGCTGAAGCTCGACCCGGAGCTCGCGCTGCGTTCAGCCTCGCTACGGTTTCGCTCACGCGTGGAGGCGGCAGTGGAGATGGCGGCATCGGAGGGCCGAAGTTGGGAGGATCTCGCCGCTGAGCAGCAGCTCGTCTACTACGCCCGCGCCCGGCGCAACGAAGGAGACGCTCCCCAGACATGAGCCAGATCGAGCACGTTCACGCCCGCCAGATCCTGGATAGCCGCGGGAACCCGACGGTGGAGGTGGAGCTCAGCCTGCAGTCCGGCGCCTGGGGACGGGCCGCCGTGCCCTCCGGGGCGTCGACCGGGGAGTTCGAGGCGACCGAGCTGCGCGACGGCGGCTCGGACTGGCTGGGCAAGGGTGTGACAGGGGCGGTCGACAATGTAAACGGGGAGATCGCGACGGCGGTCAGGGGCCAGGACGCGGCCAGTCAGGCGGCGCTCGACCGGATGCTGATCGCGCTGGACGGGACGGCCAACAAGTCCCGTCTGGGCGCCAACGCGCTGCTGGCGGTGTCACTGGCCGCCGCTCACGCCGCGGCGGCCGAGCAGCGCCAGCCGCTGTGGCGGTACCTCGGCGGGGAGGCGGCGCACGTGTTGCCGGTGCCGATGATGAACGTCCTCAACGGGGGCGCTCACGCCGACAACCGGGTCGATTTTCAGGAGTTCATGATCGTGCCGGTCGGCGCCCGCAGCTTCTCGGAGGCGCTGCGGATGGGCGCCGAGGTCTTTCACCACCTCAAGCAGATCCTGCGAGAGCAGGGGCTCTCGACCGGAGTTGGCGATGAGGGCGGATTCGCGCCCGACCTGAACTCCAACGAGCAGGCGCTCGAGGTGCTGGTCAACGGCATCCGCGCGGCCGGCTTCGTGCCCGGTGATCAGGTGGCGATCGCGCTGGATCCGGCGACCTCCGAGCTCTACCAGCACGGGGCCTACGTGCTCGAGCACGAGCAGCGGACGCTGAGCGCCGAGGAGCTGGCCAGCTATTGGGCCGAGCTGGTGGGCCGTTACCCGATCGTCTCGATCGAGGATGGGATGGGCGAGGAGGATTGGGAGGGCTGGTCGGTGCTGACCGACCAGATCGGCAACCGCGTTCAGCTGGTCGGAGACGACCTGTTCGTGACCAACTCCGAGCGGCTGAAGCGGGGCATCGACGCCGGCGTGGCCAACGCGATCCTGATCAAGGTCAACCAGATCGGCACGCTGACCGAGACCCTGGCGGCGATGCGGATGGCCCGTGAGGCGGGCTACGCGTGCGTGATGTCGCATCGCTCGGGCGAGACCGAGGATGTGACGATCGCCGACCTGGCGGTGGCGACGGGGTGCGGACAGATCAAGACCGGGGCGCCGTCGCGCAGTGACCGGGTGGCCAAGTACAACCAGCTGCTGCGCATCGAAGAGGCGCTGGGACCGCAGGCCAGCTACCCGGGCCGGACCGCCTTCCGCCGCTAGCGGCGCGCCACGTCCGGTGCAGCCCGTCATGCAGCAGGAAGGACCCCGGGAGCGTCGAACGAAGGCATCACGGGATGCCGCCCGCCCGCTCCGCAACCGCCGCACCTCGCCGCCGGGTACGGACCCCGCCGCGACCGCGCCGGGTCACAGTCCGCGCCCCCAAGCTGCGGGTCCGCTGGGACCGAGCCGGCCGGATCGGGCTGCTGGTCGTCCTGGGGGTCGTGGTGGGGCTCTACGTCCAGCACACGCTGGCCTACATCTCGACCAAGTCACAGGCCGACCATCAGCAGGCGGTGGTCAGCCGGCTACAGCGCCAGAACCGGGCGCTGGAGCGCGAGCAGAAGTCGCTCGGCGATCCAGCGACGATCGTTCGCGACGCCCGCGAGCTGGGGATGGTGCGGCCGGGGGAGCGTCCCTACGTGATCACGGGGCTCAACCACCACTGACCCGGGCTCGAAGTTGAGCCCGGGGGATCCGAGCTTCGAGCAGCTGATCGGGCTCTGGCAGGAGGGCCAGCGCCGGGTGACCCAGGCCGAGCCGGGCGATCGAGCGGCGATGGAGCGGGTGACCGACGCGATCGTCACCGAGCTCCGGCGCCGGCTGGGGGGGCCGTTCAGCGTCCAGGAGCTGGCCCGGCTGTACGTGGAGCAGGGCACCGACTGGTGCTTTGACATCGCCACTCGGGTGGCGCCGAGCACGCCGGCGGCCTGGGATCTGACCGCGGTGGCCGGCAGCGCGTTCGCGCGCTACGCCCGGGAGGCCACCGACTACACCGTCGGGCGCCGCATCACGCCCGACGAGTGATCAGCCGTCGTCGCCGGATTCGCCGCCGGCGCGGCGGATGACGATCTGGTCCTCCTCGATCGCCACCTCGACCGGGCGATGGCCGGCCCAATACTCGGCGTACACGGGGTCGTCCTGCACGGCGGGGTCCAGCCACAGGCCGTAGCCCTCCTCACCGTGGTCGAAGGTCGCCTCCAGCGTGCCCGAGGTGCGCCGCCGGCCCCGGCCGCTGCGGCCACCGCGGCGCCCCCGCCGGCGGGGAGCCGGCTTGTCGTCGCCCTCGTCTTCGGCCTCTTGCTCTTCCTCCTCGGAGCGCTCGGCGGCGGCGGCGTCGAGCTCCGCCGCGATCAGGGCATCGTCCTCGGCGCGCAGATCGATCTCGTCGTCGTAGTCGCCGGCGACCACGCCGTCGGCATCGTCGTTGGGCTCGAGCTGCTGCTCGCGCTTGAAGGCCTGGATCTGCTGCACGGTGACCTCGAGCTGGTGGGCGATCCAGGCGTCGGTGCGGCCCTGACGCACCCAGGCGCGGATGCGATTCAGCTCTGGTCTCAGCGATCGGCGGGGCATTCGAGGCCGGAGACTAGTACAGGCGACGGCATCAACCACGGCTCCCAAACGAAAACCCCTGTTGCTTGTCGAGGGGAATGGGTAAACGGTATGCTGGATCCCAGGGCAGGCGGCGTATGTGCGCGCCGTTTCGGCCCCATCTCAAGCACAAAGCAGGGAGGCAATGATGCTAGTCCTGACCAGAAAGTCCAATCAGAACATCATGATCGGGGATGACATCGAAGTCTCGGTGCTCGCGATCATGGGGGAGAAGGTCCGAATCGGTATCCAGGCCCCGCGAGACATTCCGGTGTTCCGCAAGGAGGTCTATCTGGAGATCGAGCGCGAGCGTGGCCCCCAGGGTTCGTCCAAGGACGCCCGGGAAGAGGTCGATGCGGCGCTGCGGGGCCTGGGCAAGTCCGAGTAGCCCTCGGCGGGGCCCAAGGCCGGCCGGCGCGGGCCGAGACTGGCCGAGACCGGCGACCGCTCAGCCGAGCAGGTAGTACAGCGACTCGAACATCGCGATCGTGACGATGACCGCGGTGGCGATGAGCGACAGCACCAGCAGCCAGTAGTGCATCGAGCTGCGCTTGCGCCGGCGCTGGTGGGTGCGCACGCGCGAGCGACGGACGGCGTGACGCCGAAGCGTTTCCCTCCGTGACCGGTCCAGTTGCGTCTCGTGCCGGAACTCCTGCTCGAGCTGCGCAAGGCTCTGGCGCATCTTCATCGCCATCGGGGGCGAGCCTACCAATTGGTGCACACCGCGGGGCGTCAGCAGCAACGCCCCGCGGCTCAGCCAATCCTCAGGCGACCTGCTGATGCTCGTAGACGCCCACGAAATGCAGGTAGTTATCGGCGATCTGGGAAGCGGCGGCGCCGCGATCCAGCTCGTCGGCCAGAAATGCCTTCAGCGCGTCCCACCAGATCGAGCGCCCGATGGCGAAGCCCACGAACCCGTCGACGGTGTTGGCCGCCTCGAGCCACTCCGACACCTTCTCGGTCGAGGCGCCACGGCCCAGCACCACGCAGGTGACTCCCTCGCGGCCCGGGCCCGAGCGGGCCTGCTCGGCCAGCATCGCGTCGTCGTCGGGGGAGTCGACGCCCTCGATCTTCCAGATGTCGACCTCGATCCCGAAGTTCTGGCTGTTCTCGATCGCCCGGCGCATCAACTCCGGGCGCAGCTCGGCGTCGTAACGGTCCCCATCGCCGTCGACCTGGGCCAGCTGTTCGTCGGTGGCCGGCACGAGCAGCTCGAAGAGGAACTTCCGATCGTGACCGTGAAGCCAATCGGCGAGCTCCTTGAGACGTCTCAGCTGGCGCTGGTTCATCTCGGCATCGGGATCGTCGGGGTTGTAGCGGACCAGTACCTTGGCGAAATCCGGGTTGAAGCGTTCGATGTGCTCGCCGAACTCGGCTCCGTACTGGAAATCGAACTCGTTCTGACCGGACTTCTCGACCGGCATCGCCAGCTTCAGACCGTCCTCACGGGCCCGCTTGGGTATGTCGCTGCCGAACTGCTCGTCGACCAGCACCCCGGTGGCCTCCGCCTCGGCGCCGCGCCGGACGGCCTCCTGCATCCCCTCGAAGATCAGCCGCTTGGCGTCGGAGATGGTCTCCGTCTGCTCGGGCGTGGGATCGTCCTCGATCCCGAACATCTTCTTCTGGAACGACCCGCGATGGTCGAACGCGAGGATGTACAGCTTGCCGTCATAGCCGAGTGCCATTGCACCGCCCTCCGTAATCGTGATCTCTGTGGCTTTGAGTCTAGGCCGCGAGGCCCGCTGGCGGTCACTGAGAGGTGACCGTTCCGACCTTTACCGCGGTCAGCTGCGACCGAATCAGATTCATGCCGTTGGCATCGAGTCGGTAGCAGTTGAAGCGGAAGGTCGAGGTGGCGGTGATCGTCACCGGCAGGGTCAGGGCCACCGAGCCCTGCTCGGTGCTGCCCAGCGTCTCGCCCATGCTCTGATCGCCGGCTCCGGTGTCGATCGCGCACTGAATCGTGTCCGTCCCCGGGCCGGTGCCCTGGGCCCAGCCGCTGGCGGTGATCACGTAGCTGCCCGGCGACAGCGCGATCGTGTCCATCACCGACGGATTGGTCTGGTCGGTCGAGCTGACCGCCTGGTTGGCTGCGCCCAAACGGGTGATCGCCGCGCTCACGCCGGCGGCCCCCGGGGGTCCGGCCGGGCCCCTGGCGCCACGGGCGCCGGTGTGCCCACGAGGACCGCGCGCCCCGGTCAGGCCGCGGGGCCCGGGTGGCCCGCCGGGGAAACCGCGAAATCCGCGGGGTCCACGCCGTCCGCTGCCGTTCCACCGAATCCGGCGGTCGTGGCGCCGGCAGTGCCTGGCGCTGTACCACCCGCCGCCCCGCTTGTGAACGCATGCGCTGATCGTCCCCGACCCGCGAGAGGTGGCGTAGGCGACACCGCCCACGACCAGAAGCAAAAGCACGCTTGCCGCCGCCATCACAACGCCGCGGCGGGCCAGCACCGATGGGATCTTCATCGCTCCTCCTGACTGCGATTGGGTTCCGGCCCCGGCCAGGCCGAGATGTGGCGCCAAGGTTGACACAGAGAACCTTCCGCGGACCAGCGCCGTTAGTCTCTGGCGCCACCGTGGAGCATCGCTTCGCCGGACACGCCTACACGATCGGCATCGAGGAGGAGCTGATGATCCTCGATTCCGAGACCCTCGAGCTCGTCAACGCGATCGAGGCGCTGCTCGAGCCCACGCCGCTGGGTGAGATCAAGCCCGAGTTGATGGAGTCGGTGCTCGAGATCTCGACCGATCCCTGCACCAGCGTCGCGCAGGCCAGCGAGCAGCTGCGTGCGCTGCGCAGCCAGGTCGCCGACACCGCCGCGGGCAAGAACCTGGCCATCGGCTCGGCGGGAACGCACCCGTTTGCGATGTGGGAGGACCAGCGGATCGTGGCCCGGCCGCGCTACCGCGACCTGATCTCGGCGCTGCGGTTCGTGGCCCGCCAGGAGCTGATCTTCGGGATGCACGTCCACGTCGGGGTCGACGATCCAGAGAAGGCGATCCACGTCGCCAACGGGATGCGGGTACACATCCCGGTGCTGCTCGGCCTGTCGGCGAACTCCCCGTTCTGGCGGGCCGACACAACCGGGATGGCCTCGACGCGCACCCCGATCTTCCGCGCCTTTCCGCGGGTGGGCATCCCTCCCACCTACGACGGCTGGGAGGACTACGAGCGACGGATCGAGTTCATGATCAGAGCCAAGGTGATCGAGGACTACACCTACCTCTGGCACGACGTCCGGCCGCACCCCAACTTCGGCACCGTGGAGGTGCGGGTGATGGACTCCCAGACCCACATCGAGCACTCGCTGGGGCTGGCGGCGCTGGTCCAGGCGCTGGTCCGCGAGCTGGCCGACCACTACGAGTCCGGGCAGCGCCTGTCGAGCTATCCCTTCGAGATGCTCGACGAGAACAAGTGGCTGGCGGCGCGCCACGGACTTGACGGCGAGCTGGTCGATCTGCCCAGCTCTGACCGGGTGGCGACCCGGGCGCTGGCCCGTCGGCTGCTGGACCGGATGCGCGACTACTGTGTCGACCTCGGCTCGGTGTCCGAGCTGGAGGCGGTCGAGGACCTGCTCAGCCGCGGCAACGGGGCGGCGCGCCAAGTGGTCGTCTACGAGGCCAACCACGATCTGCGTGAGGTGATGGGCGAGATCGTGGCCGCCACGCGCGCCTGATCAAGACCGCTTAGCTTCCCGGTCAGAGCAGGCAGAAAACCGATCCGCTCCGGGGGCTTCTGAGCAGTTCTACAATCGGTTCGTGAGCACAGGCGGCCCCGAGCTGTTCGTCATCTGCAAGAGCTGCGGATCCGAAGTCAGTTCGTACATAACGGAGTGCCCGTACTGCGGAAACCGGTTGCGCAAACGGGCTCCCAAGCTCAGTCGCGACGGCAAGGTGGCCGAGAAGCGCCCCAAGCGCACGCCGCCACCGCTGCTGACCCGCCTGCGCCCCGACGAGATTCCCGGGATCCGCCCGGACGCCCGGCCCTACGCGACGATGGTGCTCGTGGCCCTGGGCCTGGTCGGCACGCTGCTGTGGCGAACCGGCCTGGGCGGCAACAACCAGCTGGAGATCTTCGGTAAGCCCGGATCGGACTGGTGGCGGCTGTTCACGGCCGTGTTCACCTACAACAACACGGGCTACGCCTTCGTGACGATCGGCGCGATTGCCCTGTTCGGCTGGCTGCTTGAGCGCCGCCACGGCCCGCTGGCGGTCCTGGCGCTGTTCTTCGTCGGTGGCGTCGGGGGCCTGGCCGCCACCGCCGCGGCCTACGACATCCCGTTCGCGATGGGCGGCAACGGAGCCGCGCTGGCGCTGCTGTGCGCCTGGGTGATCCCGGATCTGCTCAGCCGGCGGGCCGGCGAGGAGATCGAAGGCGACCTGCTGGGAGTCGCGGCGATCGGGATCGTCGTCGCACTGATGCCGCTGGCGGTCCCCGGCGCGAGCTGGATCGCCGACGGGGTCGGGGTGTTGGCCGGCGTCGCCGTGGGGCTGCCGCTGGCCCGGATGGCCGCGCGCTGAGCGTCCCTGAAGCTGCTGATCTGAGTCTGGGGCGTGAGCGGCCTTGACCGCCTGAGCCCTAGAGGACGGTGATCTGGCCCGGCGGGCCCGGCACGAGGCGCCCGATCTGTGTCCCCGGCAGCGCGCGGGCGTCGCGCTCGGCGACCGCCGCCAGCAGCCCGCCTGAGGTCATCGCGTCGCAGACCAGCCAGCGCCGAGGTTCGCTGACATCCGCGGCGAAGGCGGCGAAACCCTCGGCGTGGCTGCGGTTGCGTCTGGTCCCGCCGGCCACGGAACTCTGATCGGGTTCAGACAGCAGCTCGAGCACCCCGTCGATCGCCGGCACGGCGTCGGCTCGCAGCTCGGCGGCCAGGCCGCTGGCCAGCGCCAGCTCGTGCAGGTGACCGAGCAGCCCGAAGCCGGTGACGTCGGTGAGCCCGTGGACGTCGGCCGAGCGCAGCGCTGCCGCGGCGTCGCGGTTGAGCGTGGTCATCACGTCGATCGCCGCGCTCAGCGGCGCCGCGATCCCGCGCTTGACCGCGGTGGAGACAGCGCCGGCCCCGAGGGGCTTGGTCAACACCAGCGCGTCGCCGGGCCGTCCGCCGGCGTTGGTCAGCAGCTCATCGGGGTGCACGACACCGGTCACCGCCATCCCGTACTTGGGCTCGGCGTCCTCGATCGAGTGGCCGCCGAGGATGGCCACCCCCGCCTGGCCCGCCACCTCGGCGCCCCCGCCGAGGATCTCGGCCAGGACCTCGGTGCCCAGCGTCTCGATCGAGAACGCCACCAGGTTGAGCGCGCTGACCGGGGTGGCGCCCATGGCATAGACGTCAGACAGCGCGTTGCAGGCGGCGATCCGGCCGAAGTCGAACGGATCGTCGACGATCGGGGTGAAGAAGTCGACGGTCTGGACGATCGCCAGGTCGTCGCGCAGGCGGTAGACGCCGGCGTCGTCGGCGGTGTCGAATCCGACCAGCACGTTGGGGTCGCGATCGCCGGATAGCCCGGCCAGCAGCGGGCCGATCGATGCGGCCGGAAGTTTGCAGCCGCAACCGGCGCCATGGGAGAGGGACGTAAGGGCGACGGCCATGGCCACGTATTCTCCCAGGCCAGTGCCGGAGCGCGCCTACACCGATGCCGAGTTGGACGCCGCCATCACCGAGCTCGCCGATCCCACCAGGTTGCGCGATGCCCAGGATGTGGTGATGCGAGCGGCGCCGTCGCTGCAGCGCGTGCTGGCGGCGGCGATCGCCGAGGGCGGCTGGTTTGACTCCGCCCACGAGCAGGCGGTCCGCGAGGCGGCTGCGACCGACGATCCGGAGGCGCGGCTGCGCTCGGTCAAGACGCTGCTGGCGGAGGAGACCCGGCTGGGGATGCTGGTCGGGGTGGCGGTTGGCTTCGAGCTCTCCCGCGCCCTCGCTGGACTCGACACCGAAAACCAACAGGAGGACTAGGTCCACAATGGATGTCCGCTTTCTCGGCCATGCCTGCTTCACGCTCTCCGACGGCGATACGACGGTACTGATCGATCCGTTCTTGACCGGGAACCCGAAGGCCGCGGTATCGGCCGACGAGGTCTCGGCGACCACGGTGCTGCTGACCCACGGACACGCCGACCACGTCGGTGACACGGTGGCGATTGCCAAGCGCACGGGGGCGCCGGTGTTCGCGATCACCGAGCTGGCCGGAGAGATGGGCGACGAGGGACTCGACGTGGTCGACTGCAACCTCGGCGGCACCCACAACTACGACTGGGGCTCGGTCAAGCTCGTCCCGGCCTGGCACACCTCCACTACTCCCAAGGGGACGGTCAACACTCCGGCCGGGCTGCTGATCAACTTCAAGGACACGATCGTCTACCACCTCGGCGACACGTGCCTGTTCTCGGACCTGCAGCTCGTCGGCAAGCGCAATCCGATCGACGTGGCGCTGATGTGCATCGGCGGCCACTACACGATGGATCGCTTCGACGCCGTCGACGCGGCCGAGTTGGTGGGGGCCAAGACGGTGATCCCGTGTCACTACAACACGTTCCCGCCGATCGAGACCGACGCCGAGGCGTTCAAGGGCGACGTCGAGCTCTCGACCGCCTCCGACGTGGTAATCCTGGCCCCCGGCGAGTCGTTCTCGTCATGACCCACGCGATCGTCCTGATTCAAGCCGAAGGCAGCGCCCTGGCCACGCTGGGCGGAGAGCTGGCCGGCATCGCGGGGGTGGCCGAGGCGTATTCGGTCACCGGCGAGTGGGACTTCGTGGCGATCCTGCGCCTGCGCGAGCAGGATCAGCTGGCGCAGGTGGTAACCGGCAAGCTCTCGCAGCTGGCCGGTGTGCGCCGGACCCAGACAATGGTCGCGTTCGAGGTCTACTCACGCCACGACCTGGAGGCGCTGTTCTCGGTCGGTCAGTGAGGCCGCGCAACCGCGCCAGCGCCTAATCCCGCACGCCCGCGATCTCCAGGGCCCGGCCGAAGGCGTCGGCCATGGCGTCGTAGGTGTAGGCCGAGACCGCCTCGCGCCCGGCGGCCCCGAGCCGGCGGCGCAGCAGCTCGTCGGCGAGCAGCCCGTCGATCGCCCTGGCCAGCCCGGCGGGATCCCCGGGAGCCACCACCAGGCCCGTCTCGCCGTCGCGGACCAGCCCGCCGGCCACCGCCCCCACCGCAGCGCTGGCCAGCACCGGGCGGCCCTGGTACATCGCCTCGTTGCAGACCAGTCCCCAGGGCTCGGTGAAGCGCGGAGTCGGCACCGAGGGCACCACCGCCAGTTCGGCAGCGTGGTAGGCCACCGGGAGCTGGGAGCGTTCCAGCGCCCCGAGCAGCCGAGCCCCGGGCAGGGAGGCGACCAGAGGGCTGAGCGGGCCGTCCCCGACCAGGACCAGGGTGGCCTCGGGGGAGCTGACCCGTGGCCAGGCGGCAGCGAGGACCTCGATGCCCTTGGCCGTGACCAGGCGGCCCACGTAGAGCACGATCGGTCCCGACCCCAGACCGTGGCGGCGGCGAAAGTCGCCCACCTCGGCACCGGTCACCTCACGCCCGAACAGCTCGGGCTCGACGGCCTGGGGAGCGACCAGCACGTCGTCGTCGCGACCGCGGATCTCGGCCACGAAGCGGCGCACGTGCTCTCCGTAGGCGACGACCGCGTCGGCGTAGCGATAGATGTGGCGGGTGACCGGCATCGCCACGGCGTGCGACAGCGACCGCGGCTGAACCCATACCGAGGCCCAGAGCACGAACGGGCGCCCCCGCCGGCGGGCGCCCAGGTAGGCGGCGGGCAGGATCGCGCCGCCGGCAAACGGCATGATCACCGCGTCGTAGCGGCGCCCCACGAGCAGGGCCTCAGACACCCCTGACAGGCGCCGGGCGGGAAAGTCGGCCGCCTCGAGCTGGCGATCGAGATCACTGAACCAGGACGGCACGTAGCGCTCCCCGCCGCCGTAGCACAGGACCTCCACGCCGTAGCGCTCGGCCAGGCGGCGGTACAGGGGCAGCCGGTAGGCGGCCAGAAAGTTCGTCACCAGCGCGATCGCCACGGCGGCGGATGATGCCGGGCCGCCAGAATCCCCGCCATGCGCGTCCTGCTGCTGCACAACCGCTACCGCCTGGAGGGCGGCGAGGAGCGAGCCGTCGCGGACCTGGCCTCGCTGCTGAGCCGGCGCGGTCACCAGGTCGAGGTGCTGGAGCGCTCGAGCGCTCAGGTGGGCCGTGTGGATGCCGCGCGGGCTCTGGCGCGGGGCGGAGAGGACCCCGATCAGGTGGGCGCCGCCGTGCGCCGGCTCAGGGCCGACGTGGTCCACGCCCACAACCTCAATCCGCTGTTCGGCTGGCGGGCCCTGGCCGCGGCCCGTGGTGCGGGGGCCCGGACGGTCCTGCACCTGCACAACTTCCGCTTCTTCTGCGCGATCGCGGTCGGCTACCGCGACGGGGCCACCTGCTTTCGCTGCCACGGTCGCAACACCCTGCCCGGCCTGCGGCTGCGCTGCCGGGGGTCGCTGGCCGAGGCCGCGGCCTACGCGTTCGGGCTGCACCGCCAGCAGCCCCACCTGATCGACCAGGCCGACGCCCT
The DNA here is from genome assembly GCA_036497115.1 of Solirubrobacteraceae bacterium. Lineage (GTDB taxonomy): Bacteria > Actinomycetota > Thermoleophilia > Solirubrobacterales > Solirubrobacteraceae > Palsa-465. The sequence continues at coordinate 13,663 of DASXJY010000077.1, read as the reverse complement.
GGTCGCCGTCAGCCACGCCACCGCGCGCCGGCTGGTCGGGCTTGGCCTGCCCGCGGCGGAGATGCGCACGCTGCCGAACTTCGTGGCCGAGACGGCGTTCGCCGGTCGCAGCGCCGCCGGGGCCGGCGAGTACGCTCTGGTCAGCGGCCGGCTGGTGGAGGAGAAGGGGTTCGATACGGCGATCGGTGCCGCGCGCGCCGCCGGGGTGCCGCTGGTGGTGGCCGGCGAGGGGCCCGACGGCGACCGGCTCCGCGAGCTGGCCGCCGGGGGCGAGGTCCGGTTCACCGGCCGGCTCGATCCGGCCGCCCTGGCCGAGCTGCGCCGGTCGGCCGGGGCGGTGCTGGTGCCGTCGCGCTGGGAGGAGCCGTGCCCGTACTCGGTGCTCGACGCGATGGCGGCCGGGGTGCCGGTGCTGGCCAGCGATCAGGGAGGGTTGCCCGAGCTGGTCGGCGACGACGCGGTGCTCCCGGCGTCTCGGCCGCGGCGGTGGGAGGAGGCGCTGGCGGCTCTGTGGAGTGACCCGGCGGGGCGCGAGCGCCGCGGTGCCCTGGCCCTGGAGCGGGCCCGGAGGCTGTTCTCTGAGCAGGCCTACTACGAGCGCCTGATGGAGATCTACCGCGGGTGACCAGCCGTGGCCGGCTTTATGCTCGACCGCCATGAGGCGCTCGTCTCCGCTCGCCGCGCTCGCCGCTTTGGCCGTGCTCGCCGGACTGGGGCTCGCCGGGTGCGGGGGCTCCAGCGGCGCCAGCAGCTCCAGCGGCGCCAGCAGCTCCAGCGGCGCCAGCAGCTCCAGCAGCTCCAGCAGCTCCAGCTCGACCGCGGCCGCCCCGACTAGCTCCAGCACGACCGCCACCACCGCATCCAGCCCGGGCACCGGCACCACCACCTCGGCGCCCCCCGCCAGCAGCACCACGCAGAGCTCGAGCCGCTCCGCGGCCAACGGACCGAACACCAATGTCCGCCTGGCGGCCAGATTCACGATTCGGCCCGGCGGCCTGCTGTCGCCGCCGCTGGTGGCCGCCCCCAAGCACACCGAGGTCGTGTTGACCGTCGCCGCCGGCGACGGCCGCCACCACACGCTGGTGGTCCAGGCGCCCCGCCGCTATGCGGTCTCGGTAGGCCCCGGCCACGCCGGCCGGCTGATCCTCAAGGGAGTGCCCAACGGCAGCTACTCGGTTGACGTCGACGGGGCCAAGCGGGGGCAGCTGATCATCGGGGCGGCTCCGGGGCCCTAGCCCGTGGCTCAGCCGATCCGGTCTCCCACCGCCGCGTCGCGATCGGGGCGCAGCAGGACCACCCCGTACTCGTCGTCGAGGGCGCCGAGGACCAGGACCTCGGAGAAGAACGGGCCGATCTGGCGCGGCGGGAAGTTGACCACACCCACCACGAGCGTGTCCTCGAGCTCGGCGCGGTCATAGTGGGTGATCTGAGCCGAGGAGCGCTTGATGCCGACCTCGGGACCGAAGTCGATGGTCAGCTTCCAGGCCGGCTTGTGGGCCTCGGGGAAGTCGTCGACGGCAACCACGCGTCCGACGCGCATGTCGACGGCCAGGAACTGCTCGAAGTCGATCAAGGCCGCGCGCGGTGCGCGCTGCGCCGGCCCAGGCTGCTCCACTGGCCCACCGCGGCGCCGCGGGCGGCGGGCCGGGACCTGGCCAGCGGGCGGTGGGTGAGAGGCGCGTTCTGGGCGGTGGAAGCCGGCGGCGCAGGCGTGGTACCGGTGGTCTCGGTGTTGGTTTCGCTCGGCGGGGGCGTGGTCGTGGTGCCAGTGGTGGTGCCGGTCGAGGCCGGGGTGGTGGCCGTGGTGGTGGTGGTGGTGGGGGTCGCCGGAGTCGTGGAAGTGGTCGTGGTCTCGGTGCCGGCCGTGGTGGCTGGCGGTGCCGGCGCGGTGGCCGTGGGCTCGGCCGGCGGAGCCGGCGGCAGCACTGTGGCGTCAGATTGGGTCTGAGTCCGCCCGGTGGTGGCCTTGCTCTTGACCAGGGCGGTGGGCGTGGTCGTGGTCGCCGTGGTGGGGGTGGCGGCGGCGGTTGTGGTCGTGGCCGTCGCGTCGGTCGGCTTGACCGGCGCGGCCTTGACCACCTTGGTCGCGTCGGGAGTGTCGGGCTTGTGGGCGATGGCGGCGGTTGACCGCGGCTGCGGGCGCGTGTAGACCGGGCTGGGCCCGGCCGGCGCCGGTGACGGCGTGACCGAGGTGTGGGGCACGGCCGCCACCGTCGTGACGTGATGCGCGGCGTGGTGGCCCCCGGAATGACCAGCCTCGACGGCGGCCCCGGTGACCAGGGCGGCGGCGGCGAGCCCGGCCGCGGCCTTGGTGGCGATCGCGCCGATCCCCGCTGAGACCACTCCGCCCGTCCCGACCAGAGCCCCCGATCCGGCGGCAGCACCGGCCCCTGCGGCGCCCGCTCCGGCCCCGGCGGCGCCCGCGCCGGCGGCGCCGGATCCGGCCGCCGTGGCACCCGAGCCGCTGGCCGCCGAGTGACCGAGGTGAGCGACGAGAAGCTTCTTGAGGAAGATCGTCGGGCCGATCGGCAGCAGCGCGGCCAGGGCCTTGTTGGTCTGCTTGAGCTGGCCGCGGAAGATCGTGCAGCGCTTGCAGCCGCGTAGGTGGCGGCGGACCAGCGCGCTGGGCCGGCGCTGGAGGCCCTCGGCCACCTCGGCGAGCTCGATCCGGACCTCCTCGCAGGACAGCACGCGGGCCTCGGCGGCCTCGGCGAGCGAGACCCGGGCCCGGACCAGCAGCGACTTGACGCTCGACACGGTGGTCTCCATCGCCTCGGCGATCTGCTCGTAGGAGAGGGCATCCATCTCACGCAGGACCAGCGCGGTCTTCTGGGTCTCCGGGAGCGCGTGGATGTCGCCGACCAGGAGCCTGAACTCCTCGCGCTCGTGGACCTTGTCGGCGGTGCTGGCACCGCCATCGGAGAAGTGAAGGTCCATCGAGTCCACCCCGATGGCTTGGATGCGCCGCAGGTGGTTGAGGCTCCGGTTGCGCGCGATCCGGTACAGCCACGGCCGGACGTTGATCGGCCGCTCGTCGGCGAGCATCGCGTTGAAGGCCGCCGTCATGACCTCCTGCAGGACGTCCTCGGCGTCCTCCCGGGAGCCCAGGAGGTGGCGGCAGAAGGCCAGCAGACGTGACTCGTAGCGGGCTACGAGAACTTCGAAGGCGGACGTGTTGCCGCGGCGGACCATGGCCACCAGCCGCTCATCGGACTGCAGCCGGAGCAGCCGCGAGCGTCCATGCAGGCCGATGCCCCCGGAATATTTGAGTGCTGAGACTTCCATCCGGTCGTTTGCGTGACTCCCTGTCGGGCGCTTGGACACGGTAGCAGCGCATAAGTTGCGCTTCGGCGATCGGATCGGTCTTCTGGGCGCGCGCGAGATTGCGCGCAAGCGGGTAGGACCGTCAGGCCATGTCGCGATACCCGGGGAGGGACTCGAACCCTCATGCCACAAAGGGCAGTCGCTCTTAAGGCGACCGTGTCTGACCTAATTCCACCACCCGGGCTGGCGGCTCAGACGCTAGCGCCTCCGAGCCGCCGGGCCAAGGCCCCGGATACCCGCGGGATCAGGGCGCTGCGGCGAGCGGTTCCTAATTGACAGTGCATTGAGGCCCTTGCTAGCTTCGCCGACCATATCTCGCCGGTCCCGGACCTTGATGAGCCTCAGCGGGAGGAGCTCAAGTGCGTAGGTCGCTGCGGTGCGTAACTCAAGTGTGATTGGGCGGGTCGCGGCCATCGCCGCGGTCGTGGTGGCGCTCGTGGCCGTGGCGGTGATCATCCTCTCCGGGGGCTCGACGTATCAGGTCAAGGCGGTGTTCACGAACGCCAGCCAGATCGTGTCAGGCGACCTGGTCGAGGTGGCCGGCAACCAGATCGGGACCGTCTCGAGCATCTCGCTGACGCCCGACGGCCGGGCGCAGCTGACGATGAGCATCAGCAACAGCGCCTATGACCCGCTGCGCCAGGGCACCCAGGCGACGATCCGCGAGACCTCTCTGTCGGGGATCGCCAACCGATACGTCGAGTTGCGGCTGGGCTCTCCGGGCGCGGCCAAGATCAACTCCGGCGGCACGATTCAGGGCGCCAACACCACCAGCGAAGTCGATCTCGACGAGCTCTTCAACACGCTCAATCCCCCGACCCTCAAGGGCCTGCAGGACGTCTTTCAGGGATCGGCGGCCGAGTACAAGAACGAGGGCCCGGTGGCCCAGAAGGCGTTTGCCTACCTCAACCCGGCGGTGGCGGCCAGCAGCATGCTGTTCCGCGAGGTCAACCGCAACACCGACCAGTTCACGAATTTCATCGTCAAGACCGGCAACCTGGTCAGCGATGTCTCTCAGCGCAGCGCCGACCTCAGCGGCCTGGTTCAGCACCTCTCGACCACCACCGGGGCGCTGGCGGCGCAGCGGGTTCCGCTGGCCCAGTCCCTGCAGCGCCTGCCCGGCTTCATGCGGCTGGCCAACACCACGTTCGTCAACCTGCGCAGCGCCCTGGACGACCTCAAGCCGCTGGTCGACGCCTCCAAGCCGGTCGCGCCCAAGCTCCAGAAGCTCCTGGTCCAGCTGCGGCCACTGGCCCGCGACTCGGTCCCCACGCTGCAGGACCTATCTTCGATCATCAAGCGCCCCGGGGCCAACAACGACCTGATCGAGCTGACCAAGCTCGGCGTCCCGCTCGCCGGGGCCACGGTCCGCGACATCAAGGCCAACGGCAAGGTGCGTCCGGGCGCGTTTCCGGTCTCGACGACAGCGCTCAACGACTCCACCCCCGAGCTGGCCACCGCGCGCCCCTACGCGGTGGACCTGACCGGCTGGTTTGAGGGCTACACCCACCCCGGGACGATCGATGCCAACGGTGGCTCGAGCCGGATCGCGCCGGTGATCGGGATCGGCTCGCTTCAGAACGGCACGCTGAACCTGCTGCCGACGTTCCTTGACCCGACCCTGCGCAGCATTCTCGACTTCGGCGGCTTGGGCGGGACGGTGGGCGGCATCCTGGGCAGCACCGGCGCCACCGGTGGCACGGCCGGAGGCGTGCTGGGCGGAGTCACCGGCACCGGCAGCGGCAGCCAGGGCGGCCTGATCACCACCGGGCAGGGCAGTCGCTGCCCAGGCTCTCAGGAGCGCGGGGCGGTCTGGTACCCGGAGAGCGGATTCCCGTGTGATCCCAAGCAGGTTCCGACCGGCAAATGAAGCGGATCCTGCTCAGCGCGGCCATCCTGCTGGGAGCCGGAGCCTTCATCTTCCTCGCCGGCGGGGCCTCGAATCAGAGCGCCGCCGGGACCTACAAGATCGAGCTCGACAACGCCTTCGGTCTGGTCGCCGGGGCTGACTTCAAGGTCGCCGGCGTCCCCGCGGGCACGATCAAGTCGATCGATCTCGACACCAAGACCCTGCACGCGGTGGTCACCGTGCAGGTCACCAGCAGCGGCTTTGGTCAGTTCCACAAGGACGCCTCCTGCGAGTCGCACCCGCAGTCGCTGATCGGCGAGTACTTCATCGACTGCGATCCCGGCACCCGCCACAGCCCGACGCTGAAGGTGGGCTCCACGATCCCGGTCTCCCACACCACCTCGACGATCCCCGCCGACCTGCTCCAGGACGTGATGCGGATGCCCTACCGGGAGCGTTTCACGCTGATCATCAACGAACTGGGGGCGGCCGCGGCGGCGCGCTCCGACGACCTGCAGGCGGCGCTGCGGCGGGCAGTTCCGGCCCTCACCGAGACCGACAACCTGCTCAACCTGCTCGGCAACGACTCGACCACGATCCAGAACCTGACCCGTGACTCGGACACCGTGATCACGGCGCTGGCCGACAACAGCAGCAACGTCAAGCGGTTCATCGACGAGGCCAACCGGACCTCCACCGCGACCGCCACCCAGCAGGCGAACCTGCGGCTGAGCATCCAGAAGCTGCCGCCGCTGCTCGAGCAGCTCAAGCCGACGCTGGCCGACCTCGACACCACCCTGGCCACAAACACGCCGGTGCTTCAGAACCTCCATGCCGCCTCGGGCCAGATCGACCGTCTGCTGACCGATCTGCCGCCGTTCTCGCACTCGTCGATTCCGGCCATCAAGTCGCTGGGCCAGGCGTCGGTGACCGGAAAGGTTGCCGTCAAGGCGGCCACGCCGACCGTTGCCGACCTCAACACGTTCGCCAAGGCGACGCCTGAGCTGGCCCAGAACCTGTCGATCGTCCTTCACGACCTCGACACCCAGGACCGCGCGGTCGAGGCCGACCCGCGCAGCCCCGGCGGCCGGGGGTTCAGCGGCCTGCAGGCGCTGCTGGGATACGTGTTCAACCAGACGCTGGCGATCAACTACTACGGCCCGCTCGGCCATTTCCTCGGCGTCGACGCCTTCTTCAGCACGATGTGCTCGAACTACGCCACTCCGGCCACGGTCGCCATGGCGATCAAGCAGTACGGGCCCAAGTACCGCCAGTGCTACTCCTGGCTGGGCCCCAACCAGCCGGCGGTCAACGAGACCGATCCCACGGCCCCGAGCGCCCCCGTACCGGATCCCGGCGGGGCGCCTCCGGGCCAGCGGGGTCCGGCGACAAGCGCAGCCAGGATGGTCGCCGACGTCTCCCGCGCGGGCTCCCCACCGACCAGCGGGACCCACGTCGCCAACGCCGCCACCGCCAACACCGCGACCACGGCGTCCGCTGGCCGCAGCTCGTCGCCCCCCAGCACGACCACCCGCACGGCGACCGCCCCCGCCGCTTCCACGAGCAGTACCTCGAGCGCCGCCACCACCCCCGGCACCACGTCCACGACCAGCGGCGGACCGCCGATCAACCTCAAGAAGTCAGTCGGCCAGATCCTTTCGGGCGTCGCCGCCGCCCCGGCGACCGGGTCTGGCGCAGCGCCCCAGTCAAGCTCGGGCGGTTCGCCCAGCCAGGCCCAGGCGCTCCTCAACTACCTGCTGACACCATGAGCGGCTCGGGACGCAGACACCAGCAGTCGGCGCTGGCCAACCCAGTCCTGGTCGGGGCGATGACCGTGCTGGTGGCGATGGTGGCCGTGTTCTTGGCCTACAACGCCAACCAGGGGCTGCCGTTCGTGCCGACTCGCGAGCTCAAGGTCGATATCGCCAGCGGCTCTGATCTGGTGCCCGGCAACGAGGTCCGCGAGGGCGGCTTCCGGATCGGATTGGTTTCGGCGCTGAAGCCGATCGAGCTGCCCAACGGGCAGACCGGAGCCCAGCTGACGCTCAAGCTCAGCAAGGCCAACGGGAACGTCCCCGTCGACTCCACCGCCCAGATCCGCCCCCGCTCGGTGCTCGGCCTCAAGTTCGTCGATCTGCGCTTTGGCAAGTCCAAGCGGCTGTACGCCGACGGCGGCACGATGGGGATCGGCCAGACCACCGTGCCGGTCCAGTTCGAGGACATTTTCCAGACCTTCAACCCTCCGACCCGCAAGGCGATCCAGGACAACCTGGTCGGGTTCGGCGATGCCCTGGCGGCCCGGGGTTCGGACCTCAACGACACGATCGCCTCGCTCCCGCCTCTGTTCGGCCACCTGGCCCCGGTCGCCCGGTACCTGTCGGCGCCGAGCACCGAGCTGACCCGCCTGCTCAATTCGCTGGAGGGCTTCATGGGGACGGTGGCCCCCGTGGCGCAGACCAACGCGCGCCTGTTCACTGAGATGGCGACGACGTTTGAGGCGATCTCTCGCGACCCCAACGCACTGGAGGCGACGATCGCCGAGTCGCCCTCCACCGAGCAGGTGAGCACCGACTCGCTCAAGGTCCAGCAGCCCTTCCTGGTCAACCTCAGCGCGCTGGGGCGCGCCCTGGCCCCGGCGACGGCCGAGCTCGGGGCCGCGCTGCCCAACATCAATCCGGCGATCGAGACCGGAACCAGGACCCTGGCCCGCACCCCGTCACTCAACGCCAACCTGCAGCAGGTGCTGGACTCGCTGAAGAAGCTCTCGCTGGCACCGGGAACCAACGTCGCCATCAACGCGCTGACCAGCACGGTCGGGACGCTGAACCCGATGGTCAAGTACCTCGGCCCCTACCAGACCGTGTGCGACGACTGGAACTACTTCTGGACCTACCTGTCTGAGCACATCTCCGAGCAGACGAGCTTCGGCTTCGCTCAGCGCGTGCTGTTGAACACCGGCAATCCGCTGCAGACCAACAACGTCGGCCAGCAGGGAGCCACCCAGCCCGTCAACGGCGGCGGCACCGACTCGCTGCTGAGCGGCGGCAACGAGTACCTGCACGCCCAGCCCTACGGCGCCGCGGTCGACAACCAGGGCAACGCGGACTGCGAGACCGGACAGCGGGGCTGGCCCCGGCAGCTGAACCACCTCGACCCGCAACACCGCCTGTTCGCCACCGACGCCCACACTCCGGGCGACCAGGGCCCGACGTTCGCCGGGCGCACCCACGTCCCGGCCGGCGAGACGTTCTCCCGCAACCCCACCACCGGGCCCCAGCTGACCAGCATCCCGGGGAACAACTGATGTTCGGACGCAAGCGCAAGCGCCGCAAGGGAATGAGCAAGCTCGCTGCCGGCACGATCGGAATCGTGATCGTGGTGGTGTTCTCATACCTGGCCTACACCAAGTTCGCCAACCCGTTCGCGAGCAAGTACACGGTCCATGCCGTGTTCTCCAACGCCAACGGTCTGCGCAAGGGATCGCTGGTCCGGATCGCCGGCGTGAACGTCGGCACGGTGACCAGCGTCAGCAACGAGGCCGGGTGCAAGTCCACGGCGACGACCAAGTCGGAATGCGAAGCGGCCGACGTGACGATGACGATCGACGACCAGGGGCTGCCGATCCACACCAACGCCACGTTCGCGATCCGCCCGCGGATCTTCCTGGAGGGAAACTTCTTCGTCGACATCTCGCCCGGGACCCCGTCGGCGCCGGTGGCCGGCAACAACCACACGTTCTCGATTCAGCAGGGCGTCGAGCCGGTCCAGCTCGACCAGGTCCTGACCGGTCTGCAGTCCAACACCCGCCAGAACCTGCAGATCCTGCTCCAGCAGTACGGCAAGGCGGTCAAGCGGGCGGGTCCCTCCTTCAACCGGTCGATTCAGTACTGGCTGCCGGCCTACAAGTACTCGTCAATCGTGGCTCACGACGCGCTCGGGATCCAGCCCCACGACCTGTCGAACTACATCGCCGCCCAGGGGACCACGGCCGGTGCGATCGATGCCCACCCGCAGAACCTCGAGAACCTGATCACGGACTTCAACACCACCGCTAACGCCTTCGCGCGCGAGAACACGGCGCTGCAGCAGACGGTGATCCAGCTGCCGCGGACGCTGGCCGCGGCGATCCCGGCCTTCAACGCGCTCAACGCCGCCTTCCCGCCCGTGCGCCGGCTGGCCACCGCGCTCCTGCCCGGGGTCAAGACGACCGGGCCGACGATCGACGCCAGCCTTCCGTTCATCAACCAGCTGCGACTGCTCGTGCAGCCGGCCGAGCTGCGGGGGCTGGCCTCGGACCTCAAGCCCACCGTGCCCGCGCTGGCCAGCCTGACCAACGCGACGATCCCGCTGATGAAGAACGAGGTCCGTCCGGCCTCGAGCTGCGTGGCCAACATCATCTACCCGTGGTCGCAGCTGACGCTCAACGACGGCAACTTCAACGCCTCCAACGGCTTCCCGCCCGAGAAGGTCTACGTGGAGGCGGTGGACTTCCTGCCCGGCCTGGCCGGCGAGTCCCGCGACTTCGACGCCAACGGTCCGTACATTCGCATCCTCGGCAACGGCGGCACGCTCACCTACTCGCTGTCGCCGGGGCTGTTCGGACAGTCGCTGACCAAGATCGACTCGGTGCAGCCGCAGGTCCCGCCGGGCGCCAAGCGCCCGCCATATCAGCCCAACGTGCCGTGTGAAACCCAGGCTCCGATCACCGACCTGTCGGCCCCCGCGGGCGGCCCGATCCCGACTCAGTCCAGCGGGCTGCTGACGCCGGCCGCCCGGGCCCGGTGGGTGGGGGTGACGTCGCAGGCGCTCAAGGCGATGCAGCGCCAGACCAGCGCCGCGGGCGACAGGCTGAACACGGCAAACGACGGTGGGGCGAGCACGGCCAGCCCCACCAGCACCGCCGCCTCGCCGAGCGACACGACCCCGGCCACCGCCGCTCAGACCAGCACCTCGCAGACCGCAACCACCGAAGCGAGCGCGTCGAAGTGAAACGGGCGATCAAGACCCACCTCACCGACTTCGTGGCGATCATCGTGCTGCTGTTGCTGTCGATCGTCGTGGCCGGCTACATCCTCAACAAGGAGCGGCTGCGGTTCCCGTTCATCGAGTCTTCGCCGTTCACGCTGACCGCCCAGTTCTCCACCGCCCAGGCGATAACCCCGGGCCAGGGCCAGTCGGTGCGCGTCTCGGGCGTCCAGATCGGTCAGATCGGAAACGTCACGCTGAACAACGGGCTGGCCGACGTTCAGATGAACATCGACGCCAAGTACAAGCACCTGGTCCACAAGAACTGGACCGCGCTGCTGCGGCCCAAGACCGGACTCAAGGACATGTTCATCGAGCTCAGTCCTGGCAAGGGCAGCTCGCCGGTGGCCAACGCCGGCTACACGATCCCGGTCGAGAACACGCTGCCCGACGTCAATGTCGACGAGATCCTGGCCTCGCTCGACGGCGACACCCGCAGTTACCTCAACCTGCTGGTCAACGGCGCCGGCCAGGGGCTCAAGGGCCAGGGCGGCAATGAGCTGGCGCAGGTGCTGGAGCGCTTTGAGCCCACCCACCGAGACCTGGCCCGCCTCAACCGGGCGGTGGCGGTCCGCGGCGAGGATCTGCGCCAGCTCGTCAACTCGCTGCAGCGGCTCAACACGGCGCTGGCGACCAAGCAGACCCAGATCGTCTCGCTGGTCGACTCGAGCTCCAAGGTGTTCCGCGCCTTCGCCTCCGAGGACAACAACATCAGCCGCTCGCTGGTCGACCTGCCGGGCACGTTGAGCCAGGCGACCCAGACCCTGGGCAAGGTGGAGGGCTTCGCCAAGCTCCTGGGTCCGACCTCCAGCAGCCTGGTTCCGGCGGCCCGGGCGCTGCCCGCCGCCAACGCGGCTCTGACCGCATTGGCCGTGCCCAGCACGCCGATCGTCAAGAACCAAATCCGGCCCTTCGTGGTGGCGGCGCGGCCGCTGGTGCGCAACCTCAAGCCGGCTTCGATCAATCTGGCCAAGGCGACGCCGAACCTGACCGGCACGTTCGACGTGCTCAACCACCTGGTCAACATGCTCGGCTACAACCCGGGCAACGTCGAGCACGGCTACCTGTGGTGGCTGGCCTGGCTTAACCACAACGTCCGCACCCTGTTCTCCCTGCAGGACGCCAACGGGGTGTTCCGCCCGCTCTTCCTGCAGGCCAGCTGCGCCACCTATACGCAGCTGATCGACAACCTGAACACGATCCAGAGCGGACTGGGATCGGAGTTCGAGGGTGTGCTCAACGTCACCCCGATCATCGGCTCAGAGGGAATCTGTCCCAAGCAGGCGACGGCGCTGACCGCCGCCTACAAGCAGTTCCTGGCCAAGCATCCGCAGGCCGCCGCCGAGGCCGCGCACGCCACCTCCTCCGGCAGACCGTCGGGCGACGTGTCGGCGCTGTCCACCTTCGACCCCAACCTGCCCGTTCGCTAGCGGCCTCATGGAAACCGGCACCCCATCAATCGCCAAGGTCGCCACGATGGTGCTGTTCGCACTGTCGTGCGTCGGGCTGCTGCTGTTCCTGTGGCTGTCGTTCGGCGGCACGATCCCGCTCAACCCTGAGGGCTACCGGTTCGAGGCGGCGTTCCCCGACGCCACCCAGCTGCCCAACCAGGCCGACGTGCGGATCGCCGGTGTGACGGTGGGCAAGGTGATCGACAAGAAGCTCGACCCCCAGGGCAACCGGACCCTGGTGACGATGCAGATGAGCAACCAGTTCGCGCCGATCCACAAGGACGCGCGGGCGATCCTGCGCACGAAGACGATCCTCGGCGAGACCTACGTGCAGTTGACTCCGGGCACTCCAAACAGCCCGATGCTGCGCGACGGTGGCGAGCTGGCGCGCTCCAACGTCCAGCCGGCGGTCCAGCTCGATCAGATCTTCAACGCGCTTGACCCACCCACGCGCCACGCGTTCCAGGTCTGGCAGCAGCAGCTGGCCCTGGCCGTGAAGGGCAACTCGCAGAACCTGAACTCGGTGTTCGGCAACCTGCCCACGTTCGCCGCCGACGCCACCGACCTGCTCAACGTGCTCGACGTCCAGCACACCGCCGTGGTCCGGCTGGTCCGCAACGGCGGCACGGTGTTCGACGCGCTGGACCGCAACCAGTCCGCGCTTCGCAACCTGATCACCAGCGGCGAGACGACGTTCGCGACCACCGCCGCCAACAACAACGCGATCGCTGACACGATCCACGTCTTCCCGACCTTCCTGCATGAGACCAAGACGACGATGACGCGCTTGCAGAACTTCGCCATCGACACCAACCCGCTGGTCGAGGAGCTGATCCCGGTGGCCCAGCAGCTGACCCCGACGCTCAAGGACGTCGACGCCCTGGCCCCGTCGCTGCGCGCGTTCTTCAACGACCTGGGCCCGCTGATCACCGCCTCCAAGACGGGCCTGCCGGCGATCCGCGATGTGCTCAACGGGACCACGCCGCTGCTGGCCTCGCTCGGCCCGTTCCTGGGGCAGCTCAACCCGATTCTCACCTGGCTGTCGACCCACCAACAGCTGACCAGCGACTTCATCTCCAACGGCGCCGCCGGTCTGGCGGCCAAGACGACGAGCTTTGCCGGCGGCGGCACCGGCCACTACCTGCGCCAGTTCCAGCCGATCGGTCCCGAGACGCTCTCCATCGCCACCAACCGCGATCCCCAGAATCGCGGCAACACGTACCCGCCACCGCTATGGCTGGCCGATCCCGCCGACTTCTCAGCCGGCGGCAAGTTCCCGGGCAGCTTCGGCCTGCCCAACTGGGACTGCAACAACACCGGCGCTCCCGGCGACGGTTCCATTCCCGCCGGCAGCGACCAGTCCTCGCAGCTGCACCTCGGCACCCAGGCGTGCTGGGTGGCCCCGCCGCTGGGCAATCTGATCGGCCAGAAGAACCGCTTCCCGCACCTCCAGGCGGCCACTTACTCCAACAAGTGACCGGGGGCGCTGGGCGCGCGGCGTCCGGTGCGCCGCCGCCGGCGGCCGGCGCTGGCGCCGGACGAAAGACCTAGACCGCGCGGACCGAGGCGGGGCCCGCTTGGGCTCGCGCGGTGCGGGTGTCGTTGAGCGCGTCGAGCAGCGCGTGACCCAGCTCGCGGTCGCCGGAGAGGCGCAGAGAGCTGCGATCGGCGGAGGGCGACAGCGCCTGGACCCAGTCGCTGGTCGTGCCCTGCATCTGGGCATCGGTGCGGTTGCCGGCGCCCTCGGAGATGGTGGCCTGACCGCGCGCCAGGTTGACCCGGTAGGAGACCGGCTGCCCCTCGCGCCCATCGGAGACGGTCAACTCGAGGGTGCCGGTCCTCGGCAAGCCTTCGCTCAACAGGCCAGGGATCAGCCTGAAGATCGCGCCGATGTCGACGCGCTCGCTGCCCAGGGGCGGGCCCCAGGCCCACTCGTAGCCCCAGCGGGCCAGCTCACCGAGCACGGGAGCCAGCTCGCGGGCCCGGTCGGTCAGCTCGTAGTCGACGCGCGGAG
>DASXJY010000076.1:0-34161 GCA_036497115.1 Solirubrobacteraceae bacterium | reverse complement strand
CAGCCTCGCTCTGGGGCGTCGGCTCCGGCACCGCTGTGCTCACGCTGCTGCGGCGAGCGCCGCGAAGTACTTCTCGTCACCGGTGGTGAACAGGCCGCTCCACGCCTCGAGCACGCGAGGCTCGTAGAGCTCGAGCGCGGCGAAGATATGCGTCGCGAATGGGACCGGGTCGATCGAGCCGGCGGTGATCAGGCCCCGGTCGGTCACCGCGGGCGCATCGCGATAGAGGTAGCCGGCTGCGTACCCCGAGGAGGCGAGGTAGCCGGCTGCGCTGCTCGTGTGCTCACGGCCTTCGAGCAGGCCGGCGACAGCCAACCCGTAGGTGGCGCCGCAGATCGCGGCAACCGGCGTACCGGCATCCAGGAAGGCACGTGCCGTGGCCAGCACCTCGCGATGGCTCGCGGCGTCGTCCCAGGTCTCGCCACCGGGAAGGATCAGCATCGCGCTCGCCGCGGGGGAGATCTCGGCCAGCGTCGTGTCCGGCAGGACGCGCATCCCTCCCATCGACGTGACGGGGGAGTCCGTGGCGCTCACCGTACGAACCGTGTACCGGCCCGGGGTGCGCTGCCAGCTCGGCTTGAGGATATGGGCGATCGCGTAGCCCGGCTCCCAGTCGGCGAAGGTGTCGGTCACGTACAGGTAAACCGGGGTGGGCGACATGTGGACCTCTTTCCAAAGATGACAGGATGCTGTCATTGTAGCCGGCTTGACAGCTTGCTGTCAAGCTCCGGGGAGATGGTCGGCCCCGGGGAGGGGCAGGTTGTCCACGGCAACCCGTGGGTTGGCCTCGTGACGGTCCCAGAACGCGAACGTGCGGCATCTACCGACAATTATTCTTGTCTTGACAACTTGAGCGTTCCGTGAGAGGGTGTTCCCATGCTCGAGGTTGCAGTCATCGACGACCCCCTGGCCGCGGAGGCCTCGCTTGATCCGGTGCGGGGCCGTCTCCTGGCCGAGCTCGGCAGCCCCGGCTCGGCAAGCTCGCTGGGAGCCGCGTTGGGGCTGAGCCGGCAGAAGGTCAACTACCACCTGCGGGAGCTTGAACGCCACGGACTGATTGAGCTCGTCCAGGAGCGTCGCAAGGGCAACATGACCGAGCGAGTGATGCGGGCCACCGCAGCGTCCTATGTGATCTCTCCGGCTGCCCTCCCTACGTTGGCGCCAGACCCGGATCGCTCTCCGAACCAGCTTTCCGCGTTGTGGCTGCTGGCGCTCGCCGCGCGCCTGGTGGCCGAGGTCGGCGAACTGCTCGAGCGGGCCAAGCGGGCCCGCCGTCCCCTGGCGACGTTTGGGATCGACGCCGAGATTCGCTTTGCCGCGGCGGGCGAGCGCGCCGCCTTCGCGGCTGAGCTATCGGACGCCGTGGAGTCGCTGGTGGCCAAGTACCACGATGAATCGGCTGCCGGGGGACGTCGGCACCGCTTGATCGTGGGGCTGCATCCGAGCATCACCCGGCCCGCACCAGGGAGCGGACCCCCCGATCGCCGCAGTGAAACCACGTAACCCAGGGAGAGAGTGAAAATGCCGAGAGAATTTGAATGCCGTCGGGAGGTGAGCCTTCCCGCCACTCCCGAGGAGGTCTGGGATGCGGTGGCGAGCACGGCCGGGACCGCGGCCTGGCAGTTCCCCACCCAGATCGCCCCCGACGGCTCGGACGCCGCCGTCTGGGATCCGCCGCACCGGTACGCCGTCCGTGAGCAGGATGGCGAATGGTTCAACGCCGTCGAATACGTCATCGAGGGCCGTGACGGCGGCACCACGCTGCTGCGCTACATGCACAGCGGGATCTTCATGGATGACTGGGACAACCAGTACGACGCGGTGCAACAGCACACCGACTTCTACCTCCACACCTTGAGTGAATATCTGGCCCATTTCAAGGGGCGTCAGGCCACCTACATCGGACGCGCCCCGGCGGGCCTGCAGGGACCGCCGGCATCTGCCGATCGGGACGGCTTCACGCGCCTCAAGGCGGCGCTCGGCGTCGACGAGCAGGCCCGGGAGGGAGACCGAATCAGCCTGACCGCAGGCGACCTTCCGCCGAGGTCGGCAACGATCGACTACCTGCGGCCGAACTTCGTCGGACTTCGCACCTCCGACGGGCTCTACCGGTTCTTTGGCCGCAACGCGTTCGGCGCGCCGGTGGGGATGTCGGCTCACATGTTCAGCGGCGGGCCCAACCCCGCGCAGGCCGCGCAAACCTGGCAGGCGTGGCTCGACAGAGCGCTTGCCTAGCCGCCGAACGCCACCTGCAGCCAACGAAAGGACCAGTGCAGTGCGCAAGCTCGTCGTAACGACATTTGTGACCGTCGATGGGGTCATGCAGTCCCCCGGCGCCCCTGAGGAGGACCCGAGCAACGGCTTTGAGCTGGGGGGATGGCTGGTGCCCTTCGCCGACGAGGACATGGGGCGCCAGATGGTCGAATGGTTCTCGCATGCCGAGGACTTCCTGCTCGGCGCAAGGACCTACGAGATCTTCGCGGCATACTGGCCGCACGCGCCGACAGAGCAAGATCCAATTGCCAAGGCTCTGAACACGCTGCCCCGCCACGTGGCCTCCCGAACCCTTGGTCACGTGGACTGGGAGGGAACGCACCTGATCGAGGGCGATGTCGCCGAAGGCGTGGCCGCGCTCAAGGATCGCGACGGAGGCGAGCTGCAGGTTCACGGCAGCGGCGGATTGATCCAGACCCTCCTCGAGCACGACCTCGTCGACGAGCTGCGGCTGATGATCTTCCCGCTCGTCTTGGGAAGCGGCAAGCGCCTGTTCGCGGACGGAACGGTCCCCGCCGGGCTCAGGCTGTCGTCGTCATCGGCGACTGGCGCGGGGGTGCTGATTGCCACCTACGACCGAGCCGGCGAGGTAGCGACCGGCTCCATGGCTCTCGACTAGCCACCGGCCGCCGACAACGGGCCGTCCCCGTCGGTGTGGGCGAGGATCGCCCTGCCCACGGTCTCCCAGTCCGCGGATTGGAGGCCGTGGCCGGCGCCATCGAGCGTCACCAGCCTGGCGTTGGCGATTTCCTGACTGAGCGCAGCGCCATGCTCCAACGGGAACAGCGGATCCGCGCTGCCGTGGATTACGAGCGTGGGAGCGCCAATCGATGCCACTCGCCCGAGCTGCGGCTCGTCGCCGCCGAGCAGGCTGTGGTTCTGAGAGCTGGCGAAGTTGCGGGCCCGCCGGACATCGCGGGTGGCCAACTCGCGCACCCGCCCCTCCTCGAACGGACGCTCGGTAGCGCTGAGAACGCGCCAATGATCGACGAGGTACTCCACGGTCGATTGGGGGTCGCTCCAGTCAACCGCGACGGTGCTCAAAAACTCCAGGTATGACGGCGCCGGGGCAGGCAGCTCGCGTTCGGAAGCGACTGCGAGTGTGGTGCTGATCAGGACCAGAGAGGCGACCCGGTCCGGGTCCTGAAGCGCCAGCAACTGGGCCAGCGCCCCGCCCATCGACTGCCCGACGACGTGCGCGGCGGAAATCTCATAGGCGTCGAGGATCGCGATCGCGTCAGCGACCAGGTCCTGGGACCGGTACCCGGGCCGCCCCGGCTCGTAGCAGGTGGAACGGCCGGTGTCGCGGTGGTCGTAGCGGATCACCCGCCGCCCGCCGTCGGCGAGCCTGCGGCATAGGCCGTCGTCCCACCAGACCATCGAAGCGCCCGCTCCCATGATCATGAGCAGCGCCGGGTGCGAAGGGTCTCCGAACGTCTCGGTCGCCAGCTCGATCCCGTCGATCGCGACGATTCTGTTGGCCATTTCAGAGCGCGGGGAGGCAGACAACGAGAGGCACAGTGGCGGTGGCCCCGGGGCGGACGGGCCGCCGGAGCGGGACTCGGACCCGACGAGACGGGCGGCGGTGGGCCGGGCGCCGGAGGTGGGTTGCGCGGCGGCTGAGGCGGCCGGAGACGGGGCCGACCGGAGGGACGCGCGTACGAACCGCCCGGTCCCGGACGCCGGGCCGGCGAGCTATGCGCTCACCCCAGCGACGCCTTCTCGATGGCGGCGGCGACCCGGCGAGCGGTGGTCAGTTCGTTGATGATGCGGCCGATGATGATCCCGGTTCCGTGCACGTGAAACTGTGTCGTGCCTTGCTGCTGTCTGATGTGCACTTTGGCACCGGTCATCGCACCCTTGTTGACCGAGAACACATCCTCGTGACTTCCGGGCTCGACTTTGAACTCGCTGCCGAGCTCCTGGCGAACGGCCTGCATGGCCTCGTCACGGGGGACGTCGGCACGGGGAACGGTAACTGTGGGCATCGGCCGAGTCTAGATGGCGGCCACGACGGAGGCGGCCTCGGGTCGCGGACCAGAAATTCGCGGCCCTCTGGACCGAGACGCTAGCTGTAGAGGACCAGGCGGTGGGCGCAATAGGCGAAGAACACCGCCGCCAGGCTCCAGGTCATCGGCCAGGTCACGGTGCGATAGAACGCCGTCTCCCAGCGACCGAAACGCAGGACGTAGACGAAGGTGGCCAGCAGCAGGATCGCGTAGCAGATGAGGGCGGCAAGGGTAGAGAGCGCCAGGCCGATGACCGGCGCCACGACCAGCCCGAGTAGAACCCAGGCCGCGATGGCCAGGATGTCGACGGAGAGACGAGTCCGCTCCCGGCCCACGATGGTCATGAAGCCGGCCGCGCCGACGAGCGCCGCGACCATGAACATCCCCAGCGGCCACCGGGAGCTGAAGTTGAAGATCGACCCCATCAGCTTGCCACCGACCCAGAGCAGCAGTGGATCGACGACGCTCACGGCGAGGTAGCACGCGAACGCATCCTCGGTTGAATCCCACGGATTGCTGAACACCGGGCGCCGCGGCGCCAGCGCCTCCCTCAGGGCCGAGGGCTGAAGCGCGGTGCGGAGGGAGGAGGACGTCTCTTGAGCCATGCCGGAATCCGAGTGGTGAGGGGGCCAATGGTAGAAGAACTGGAGGCGGGTCGGACGCTCAGGGCTCGGAGCCGAGGAACGTCCGGAAAGCTTGCGCGACGTGTCGTGGCGCCTCCTCCGGGACGAAGTGGCCGCCGGGAACCTGGACCAGCTCGACGTCCTGCGCCCATTGCTGCCATACCGCCAGTGCATCGTCGAGCTGGGTCTCGTCGGCGCCGATGACCACCAACAACGGCGCGGCGATGTTCCGGCCGGCCGCCCGGTCCTCGGCATCGTGCTGGCGGTCAAGGTGAAAGCTGGCCCGGTAGTCGGCGCAGATGGCGGCGATCGTTTCCGGGGTTAGGGCCCGGCGGTAGGCGGCGCGGCTGTCGGCCGAGATCGCGTCGGGATCGCTGCACCAGGTGGAGAAAGCGTGGTCGAGGAGGGCGTCGGGGTCGGCGGTGAACAGGCGTTCGGGAAATGGAGCCGGCTGGGCGAGCAGGAACCAGGGCCAGTAGCCGAGCGACGGGCCGTCACCCATTCGCTCGAACTGCACCACCGTCGGGACGACGTTCAGGACGGCAAGGCGAGTGACGCAATCACCGTGGTCGAGGGCCAGGCGATAGGCCACCCGGGCTCCGCGATCGTGTCCGCCGACCGCAAAGCGGTCGTAGCCGAGGGATGCCATCAGCTCGCGCAGCTCGAGGGCCATCTCGCGCTTTGAGTAGCCCTCGCCGTGCGGGCCGCCGGCCGGCGCCTCACTGGCACCGTATCCGCGCAGGTCGGGAGCCACGACAGTGAACGAATCCGACAAATCGGCGGCGATCTGGTCCCAGCACAGATGCGTCTCTGGAAAACCATGCAGAAGCAGGACAGGAGGTCCGCTGCCCCCACGAGAGACCAGGTAGGAGGTCTCGGCGATTCGGTGGCGTTCTTGCACGAAGACCGGACTCACCATGCCGGGTGATCCTAGATAACGGGTGGCAGGTGGTGGGCGCGGGCGGCTGCAGGGCGGGCGCCGGGGGGTGCGGCTCCCGCGGGGCTATCCGCCGGCCGTGACCGACAGCCCCAGCAACGTGGCGTCCAGAGCCACGTCGAAAAGGGACCTGATCGCCGCCGCGGCGGCGTTCTCCTGCACCAGGATCGTGCTGGCGATCCGCGCCGTCGGCTCATCGCCGGCACGTCCCGCCACGCGCGCCAGGAGCTCGTAGGCGCCGATCTCGAGGTGCTCGAACGCGTACGCGAACGCGGCCAGCTTGGCCGGGGTGTCGGGCTGGGCTCCGAAGAACGCCCCCCAGTTCAACGCCCCCAGCCGCAGTGCGGCGTCCTTGAGCATCGAGGGCTTGGCACCGCGCTCGTCGAGCCGGGTGGCCACCATCTGTTGGTGTTGCTCTGTCTCGTCGCGGTGGGCGGCGTAGACCGCGGCCAGCTCGTCGGCTCCGGCCAGGCCCGGAGCTCGACCCAGCAGCACCAGCGCTTGGGCCTCGATGGCGTGCGCGTCGGCCAGATACCGGTTGAGATGCTTGTCGAGGTCTACCGCACCCCGCCGGCTGAGCGCCGCTTCGACGGCGGTATCGAAGCATCCGGCCAGTCGCTCCCCCATGGCTCGCTCCTGAGCGCCGACCCGGCCGGCGATCTGCACCGTGGTGGTGTCTCCGGCGCGATCGGCCAGCTTCCCCAACAGGTCGTAGGCGGCCTCCTCCATGTGCTCGTAGGAGAAAGCGTGGACGACCAGCTTTCCCGGCGTGTCAGGCTGCGCGAAGGCGAAGGCGGCGAATCCCAGACCGGTCACCGTCCCGGCGGCATCCTTGACCTTCGACGGCTTGGCGTCGCGGGCTTCGAGGCGCTCGGCGATCAGGCGCTCGTGATCCTGTGTCTCGGACAGGTGATCGGAGAACACGGCGGCTATCGCTGGATTACCGGCGATCCGCGGAGCCAGCCGCATCTGAGCCAGGGCCTGCTGCTCGATCGAGTGGGCGTCGGTCAGGTACTTCGTGAGCTGCTGGTTGAGATTGCTCGCAGTCATGGTTCTCCTTGGCTTTCTGAGGAGATGCCCCGTAGGGCGCCGGCAAACCGCGGTTGAACCCGGGACGGGGTTGGGTATTGAGAGGGCGATGCCGCGATCGATCTGGAACGGCACGATCACTTTCGGCCTGGCGGTGGTGCCGATCAAGGTCCACTCGGCCACCGAGGACCACGGGATCCACTTCCACCAGGTGCACGCCAAGGACGGCGCTCAGATAAAGCACGAGCGGATCTGCTCCAAGGAGGGCAAGAAGGTGCCCTACAAGCAGATCGCCAAGGGCTACGAGGTTCGCGATGGCGAGTACGTGATGCTCGAGCAGGAAGAGATCGACGCCGCGGCCGGCGCGCATTCGCACCTGATCGAGCTCGAGGAGTTCGTCTCGGCGGCCGAGATCGATCCCGTCTACTACGACCGCGGCTACCACCTCGGCGTCGGGGAGGACGGCGAAGACGCCTACCGCCTGCTCCACGACGCGCTGCAGCGCGCCGATCGGGTCGGCATCGGACGCTGGGTCTTTCACAACCGGGAGTATCTGGTGGCGGTTCGCCCCCGCGACGACGTCCTTGCCCTCACACGGTGCGCTTCGCCGCCGAGCTGGTGGACGTCGACCAGCTGGACGTTCCGGAGCCCAGCCGCAAGCCCGGCCGGCGTGAGATCGAGATGGCCGGCTCGCTGGTGGACTCGCTCCACGGCCCGTTTACGCCAGAGGCCTTCGAGGACAGCTACCGCGGGCGCGTGAAGGAGCTGATCGAGGCCAAAGCCAGAGGGGAGGACCCCGAGCTCCCCGAGCCAGCAGAGTCAGGCGAGGGGCTCGATCTGGCGGCGGCGCTCGAGGCCAGCCTCAACGGGGGCCCCAAGCAATCCACGAGCTCACCGAAGAAGTCAGCCAAATCCCGCAAGCAGTCCCCGAGCTCCCGCAAGCAGGCCGGCAGCTCCCGCAAGCAGGCCGGCAGCTCCGGCAAGAAGGCCGCCAGCTCCGGGAAGAAGGCCAGGAGCTGAGCGTGCCCCGATCGCTTTGGACAGGGTCGCTGAGCTTCGGTCTGGTGAATGTGCCGGTCAGCCTGGAGCCCGCCGTGCGTGACCTGGACCTCCATTTTCGCCAGCTCCACGAAAAGGACGGGGCGCCGATCGAGGTCCAGCGGTGGTGCTCGAAGGAGAACGCCGAGGTCCCCTACGAAGAGATAACCCACGGCTTTGACTCCGACAGCGGCGATCAGTTGATCGTCTCGGACCTCGAGCTGCAGGCGGTCGAACCGCGCCGGACGCGGACGATCGACATCGAGCAGTTCGTCGATCTGGCCGACGTCGACCCGATCTACTTCGAGCATCCGTACTTCCTGGTCCCGGCCGGCGAGGACGACGGCTCAACTCGCGCCTATCGGCTGCTGACAGAAGTCATGAGCCGGACCGAGCGAGCGGCGCTGGGCCGGTTCGTGATGCGGGCCAAGGAGTACCTGGCGATTGTCCGCGAGCGCGAGGGCGCGCTGACCTTGACGACGATGCGCTTCGCGGATGAGGTCCGTGATCCCAAGGACGTGGATGCCGCCACGCAGAAGTCACACCAGCCCACCCGCAAGCAGCTCGACGCTGCCGTGGCGGTGATCGAAGAGCTGAGCTGCCCCTGGGAGCCCGAGAAGCACAAGGATCGCTACCGCGCGCGGCTCAAGCGCGTGGTCGATGCCAAGCGCAAGGGCGAGACGATCAAGGTCGCCGATGGCAGCGAGCAGCCTTCAGCGGCACCCGATCTGATGGCCGCGCTCGAGCAGACGCTCGAGGAGCTCAAGCAGGGCGGCAGCGGCCGCTGGTCGGACGAGCGCGAGCGCCAGGAGGCCTGATCAGCTCGGCTGGCTCGAGACCGCGACGGCCTCGGCGGAGGGCACCACTTCGGCGCGCATATTGGTATCCATCATCCGCAGCGCCGCCTCGGCGAGATCGGGATGGATGTGGGCTACGGCGTCGCGGGGGACGACCACCTCGAAGTGGCGCACGTAAGCATCGAGGGCCGAGTAGAGGATGCACTGTTCGGTGACCTGGCCGGCGAGGATCAACCGCTCGATCTCGAATTGGCGCAGCATGTACTCGAGCTGAGTGCCGTAGAAGACCGAGTGGCGGGCCTTGACCACGAATGGCGCGTCTTCCGGAGGGAGAATCGGCTGCACCAGCGATGGATCGCGGCCGCCGAGGGCCGCGTCCGCGAGCTCTCGGCGCCCCGCCGTCCAGTCGCCGTGATTGTCGTTGACGTAGACCGTCAGGACGTCGTGCTCCCGAGCCTGGCCGATCAGCGCACACAGGTTGGGCAGCATCTCGCCCACCGACTGCATCAGTGGCTCGGCGTCCGCGTGGTCGTAGCGGTTCAGCATGTCGGTGACGATCAACGCCGACGTCATCGATGCTCACTCCTCGGGTGGCCAGCGCGCCGCGCCATAGGTAGATGAGCGGGAGGCGGCTGACCGCAGCGGTAAGCGAGATCAGGCATGGCGACGACCCTGCTACCCAGAGATCTCCCGTCACACGCAGCCGTTGCCGGTCGCGGCGGCGGCCGCGGAGGAGCAGGCTTCATTCACTGGCCAGGGGCGGGTCGCCCGGCCGGGCTGACCTGCCTCAGCGACAGCGGTCCCGGTTGGGCCCTAACTCGATTTCTTGCCGCCCTTGCGGCCCGCCGCCTGCTTCTGGGCCCGATTGCCGCCGCTTCCGCTGCCACTACTGCGGCTGCTCTGGCTGCTGCCACTGCTCGACCCGCCAGAGTTCTTGCCGCCCTTCTTGGAGGCGTCGGGTGTGTTGGAGATCGCCGCCGCGCGGGATTTGCTCATCCCCTTCTTGCGCAGCCCCTCGTACTGCTTGTCGTTCTTCACGCTGGATCCGTGATCCTTGGCCATGAAACACCTCGCTTCGGTCTTTTGTCGACGATGGCGAAATACCCGCAAAATCACGGCTTTACACAGGCTCGGTCTGGAGACAGCTGTTTGCTTGCGGCCATCTGTGGGCAACCCGCCATTGACCACATTTACCGAGCAACGGAGGTCACATGAGCGACATCGTCGACAAGGTCACTGGAAAGGCAAAGCAGGCGGTTGGAGACGTTACTGGCGATCGGTCGTTGCACCGGGAAGGCCGCAAGGAGGAGCGCAAGGGCGACGCCAAGGACGAGGCCGCCCGAGCCCAGGACAGGGCTGACGAGAAGGCCCGCGAGGTGGCAAACCTCGAGCGCGACACGAACTAATCCATTCGTCGGGCCGCTGTGCCGCCCGCCGATCCGGCTGGGCGGCACAGCGTGCCTTCCCGCTTTCACCCCAATGTCGAGGTGAATGTTGAGGTGAGGATCGCGGGGTAATCGGTTGTCAATCGGTTACAACCTGAAGGGAGATCTGATGGGCAAAACAGCGCGCGACGTGATGACTGGCGGCACTGACTGCGTTGGTGAGAAGGACACGATCACGGATGCCGCCAAACAGCTCGCCGACCTGGACGTCGGCGCGATGCCGATCTGTGGCGAGGATGAGCGCCTCAAGGGCATGCTCACCGACCGCGACATCGTCGTCAAGGTGATTGCGAAGGGGAAGGACCCCAGCCAGACCACAGCGGGAGAGATCGCCGACCAGGACGAAGTGGTGACGATCGGGGCCGACGACTCGGTCGATGAGGCGCTGCGAACCATGGCAACCCACAAGGTTCGCCGGCTGCCGGTGATCGACGGTCGCGAGCTCGTCGGGATGGTCAGCCAGGCCGACCTGGCCAAGGAGATCGACGAGGAGAAGGTCGGGGAACTGGTCGAGGCAATCTCGTCCGCGGACTGAGCGGATGCGGCGGCGGGGCGCTCCCCTGCGCCTCGCCCGCCAGTTGCGGCCTCTTGCGCGGGGCCGGGATGGCAGCTCGTTATCGGCCCATCGGGGCGGGTAACGCAGACCTCGATCCGCGAAAGGAGATGAGATGACCGCGATTGCAACCCGGCCGCTGGCGCTGGTCACCGGAGCTTCCAGTGGCATTGGCTTCGAGCTGGCCAAGCAGTTGGCCGACCACGGCTTCGACCTGATCGTCGCCGCCGAGGACGACGAGCTCGAGACCGCAGCCGGCGAGCTGCGGACCCGCGGCGCCGAGGTGGACGCCGTGACCGTCGATCTCGCCGGCGCCGATGGGGTCAAGGAGCTTCACCGCCGGGTGCAGGCGGCGGGAAGGCCGCTTGACGTCGCCGCCCTGAACGCCGGGATCGGAGCCGGCGGCGCCTTTGCCACCGACACCGACCTCGATCAGGAGCTGCGGATCGTCGACCTGAACGTCCGCTCCACGGTCCAACTGGCGAAGTATGTGGTGCGTGACATGGTCAAGCGCGGGGAGGGGCGGATTCTGTTCACCTCGTCAATCGCCTCGACCATGCCCGGGGCGTTTCAGGCCGTGTACAACGCCTCCAAATCGTTCGTGCAGTCGTTTGCCCTGGCACTGCGCAATGAGCTCAAGGACACCGGCGTGACTGTGACGTCGCTGATGCCGGGGCCGACCGAGACCGAGTTCTTCGAGCGGGCCGAGATGCTCGACACCAAGCTCGGAGCCGGCGAGAAGGACGATCCCGCCGACGTGGCCCGCGACGGGTTCGAGGCGCTGATGGACGGCAAGGAGCGGGTGGTCTCCCATTCGCTGCAGACCAAGGCTCAGGGCATCGGAAGCCGGGTCCTGCCCGACAGCGTCAAGGCCGGGATGCACCGCAAGATGGCCGAGCCGGGCTCGGCGTAGGGCAAGCTCGGCGCCCTCGGGGCCATCAGCAGACCCGGGAGGTCTCGCACCCCGGCCCCCCGGGGGGCAAACGTCCCAATGCTCGGCCTCCCGGGGATGGCAAACGTCCCAATGCTCGGCGGTCCGAGGTCGATTGGGACGTTTGCGCTGCACTACTCGGCAAACGTCCCAATGCTCGACCGAGCAGGAAGCATTGGGACGTTTGCCGCACGAGGGCGGTAACCGTCGGCCCCGGCCCGCCGATAGCCTCCCCGGAGGTGTTCAACGGATTCGACACCCGCGAGCTCGACAGCGAGCGGGGCACGATCCACGCCCGGGTGGGCGGCAGTGGCCCCCCGCTTTTGCTGTTGCACGGCTATCCCCAGAACCACCTGATGTGGGGTGCGGCGGCGCCCTTGCTGGCCGAGCGCTTCACCGTCGTGGCCACCGACTTGGCCGGGTACGGACAATCGTTTAGGCCGGCGGCGGCCGCTGACCACGCTCCGCACTCCAAGCGGGCCCTGGCCCTCGATCAGCTGCAGGCGATGGCCGCGCTGGGATACGAACGGTTTGCGGTGGCCGGCCACGACCGCGGCGGCCGGGTTGGCTACCGGATGGCGCTGGACCATCCCCACCGCGTGACCGCCCTGGCCGTGCTCGACATCGTCCCCACCGCCGAGGTGTGGGCACTCGCCGACTGGCGTCTAACGATGGTCTACTGGCACTGGGGCTTTCTGGCCCAGCCGGCTCCCCGTCCCGAGCGGCTGATCGCCGGCGATCCCGGCGCCTACCTCGACACCGTGGGCCTCAGCGACGACCCGGCGCGCTACCCGGCTGAGGTCCGCGACGCCTACCGCGCTCAGCTCTCGGATCCGGCGACGGTCCAGGCGATCTGCGAGGACTATCGCGCCGGCGCCGGGATCGACCGCGAGCTCGACGAGGCCGACCGGGGACGGCTGATCGAATGCCCGCTCCTGGCCCTGTGGGGGACCCGGGGCGCGCTCGAGTTCCTCTACGGCGACGTGCTGGCGGTCTGGCGCGGCTGGGCACGCGACGTGCAGGGGCGCGGAGTTGAGGCCTCCCACTTCCTGGTCGAGGACCGGCCCGAGGAGCTCGCCGCCGAGCTGAGCGCCTTCTTCGGGGGCTGATCGCTCCAGGGAGGCCGCGTGTCACCGGCCGCCGGTCGCGATCCCGACCATCCCGGCCACCGCCGCTCACGACGGTTGGGGCTGGGGGGCGCGGCCGGCCGGATCGAGCCCGATCAGCTCCGCCAAGCCATTGGCGGCGTCGACGATCTCGTCGAGCTCGGCCAGCAGCGCGGTGGTGTCGGGGTTGCGCGGCGCGGATTGCTCGAAGGTCTCGTAGCTGGCCCGCAGATCTGGCAGCTGCCGATCGCGGGGAGCGCCCTTGAGCGCGGCATCGACGTGCTCCAGCAGCGCATCGAGGTCGGCCGCCAGCGGTCGCAGCGCTGGCAGCGAGTCACGGTGGCGGTCATCCTCGGCGTCGAGGCGGAGAACGTGGACGGCCTGGATCAGTCGCCGCAGCGCCGCCAGCGCCCCTTGGCTGCGCTCGGAGTCGATCCGGCGCGTGGTCGGCTCCGAGAGCGAGTGGGCGACCGTCGCCTCGGCGTTGGTCCGAGCCAGGCGAGCCCGGCGGGCGAGCGGGCGCAACTCACCGTGGGGGGCGCGGCGGCCGTCGATCGCCGCCGCCAGCACCTCGTCCAGGTAGTCGCGCTGGGCCTCGACCACCTCGGCCAGCGACTGGCGCGCCGGCTGCCGCGACCACGTCGGCCACAGCGCGAAGGCCAGCAGGCCGAGCGTTCCGCCGACCAGCGTGTCCACCAGCCGCGCACTGGCCGTGGCCAGCGTGTCGGGGCTGACCACGTTGAGCAAGAACACCACCAGTGCGGTGATGAAGCCAAAGCCGACCGCGAAGCTGGCCGGGAAGGTGGCGTAGCCCGCCCAGGCCAGCAACCCCACGATCACCACCGTGACTCCCCCGGCGGGATGGAAGCCGACGGTGATCGCGCCGGCCAGGGCCACCCCCAGCCCGGTTCCCAGGGCCCGCTCGGTGCCGCGGGTGAACGTGGCGCCGAACTCAGGCCGCAGTACGGTGGCCGCCGCCACCACCATCCAGTAGCTGCGAGACAGCGCAAGGTGGCGCGAGATCAGCTCAGCGATCAGCACCACCACCGCCAGCCGCAGGGCATGGCGACCGGCCGGTGACTGCAGCGACACGTTGGCGCGCAGCTGCGCCAGATCGGATCGCACCCCCTGCAGTGGCCGGTTCGTGCGCTGATGGGGGCGCCGGGTGCGCAAGCCTCCGCCCTCACCGGCGGCCGAAGCCAGGCCGGCCACGGCCCGCAACTGGCCGGCCAGCGCCGCCACGCGACGCGACATCTGCAGCGCCGCGGAGCCGGCGAGCCGCGCCACGGGTGGCGGAGCCAGGGTCCGGGGCCCCACGGGACGGGCCTCGGCCAGCATGCTGAGCTCGGCCACGCGCTGGGCCAGCTCGGTGGGCGCACGGCGGTCGCCCTCGATCGCCCGGGCCGCCAGGTCAAGTGCTTCAGCGGTCAGCTCCAGCACCCGCCGGGCGAGCTCATGCGAGGCCGGCCTGAGGTGCTCGGCGAAGTTCGCGTGCTGCCTGACCAGCGCCTCCAGGGCGCTGAGGGCTATCCGGATGCGATGGCCCTCGTCGGCCAGGCTCCGCAGCGTCATCACGGCGGAATCGCCGAACAGGGTCACCGAGGAGAGCGCGGCCTCGGCGGCGTCCAGAGCTGTCGCTGCCGGGAGCCCGGAGAACTGCGGGGCTTCGCGGGCCAGCTGGGCCAGGGCGCGGTAGGCGGCGGCCACGGCGGCGCGCTGGGCGCGCAGGGGGGAGGGCCAGCGCACCACGTACAGGAACAGGACCTGCGCGGCCCCGCCGGCGAGCACCAGCCCGGCCAGACCCAGCGCGGACGCCGCGGGCTGGCTGAAGCGACCGAAGACGACCACGGCGATGATGGCCTGGTTTCCCACCACCGCGCCGCGGTTTCCCAAGGCCACGAGGAGACCGGCCATCAGCGTCCACACCACGATCACCAACAGGTGCAGCCAGGCCACCGACCCGGTCACCGAGCCGAGGAACGTCGACAGCGACATCCCCACCGCGTCGGTCGCCATCAGCGCCAGGGGTGGCCGCCCGCCGCCGGTCCGCCAGGCGATCCCCACCAGCATCGCGCCCGCGCCCATGGTCACGCCGGCCACCGGACTCCCGGCCGCGATCCCGCCGCCCAGGACGGCCACCACCGGGACCGCGGCCAGCAGCCCGGCGGAAATCGAGACCGAGGCGCGG
Organism: Solirubrobacteraceae bacterium; assembly: GCA_036497115.1. Taxonomy (GTDB): domain Bacteria; phylum Actinomycetota; class Thermoleophilia; order Solirubrobacterales; family Solirubrobacteraceae; genus Palsa-465. Next base: position 19,231 of record DASXJY010000076.1, on the reverse strand, counting down.
TCAAAGTGCGCCGCCTGGCGCACCGCCGTGGTCAGAGCCGCCGGCTCTGCGGTGGATCCGTTCGACGATTTGCGGCCACCGCCGAGCATCTGCCGCCGGACAGTAGCCCGGCTCCTGGCCACGCGATCCCTGGCCCGCCCGGGCGTGCCCGCGGGGCCGGTGTCCGGCTCAGCTCAGGCCTGTCCCCGCTCCCGGCCGTAGAGCTCGGTCAGCGGACCGAGGTGGCGCAGCTTGTCGGGGTTGATGATCGAGCGCACCGTCTGAACCTGACCGCCGACGATGTCAAACGACCACACCCCGACCAGCCCGCCGTCGCCGTCGAGCATCAGAGCTCCCGGCTGCCCGTTGACCTGCACCTGTCGCAGTTGGCCGTCGGCGATCCGCCGCAACTGGCGCGCCCAGACGATCAGCGTGTGGGCCACCCGGCGACGGCCGCGGAGCGAGCGAGCCAGGGCCGGCACCTTGCCACCCCCGTCCCCCTGCAGTACGACGTCGCCGGTGAGCAGCTCTTCGAGCCCTTCCAGATCACCCTCACGAGCCGCCGACAGAAAGCGCTCGGCGAGCGCGTCGCGCTGCTCGGGTGAGGCGTCAAAGCGGGGACGGCCCTGTTCGACGTGGCGACGGGCCCGGCTAGCCAGCTGGCGGACATTGGTCTCGCTCTTGTCGACGATCGCCGCCACCTCCGCGTAGGAGTAGTCGAACACGTCGTGAAGCAGCAGAACTGCGCGCTGCTCGGGCGACAGGCTCTCGAGCGCCACCAGCAGGGCGAGCGACAGGGAGTCCGCCAGCTCGGCCTGGCCGGCGGGGTCCGCTGCCGGATCCTCGAGCAGCGGCTCCGGCAGCCACTCGCCCACGTAGTGCTCACGGCGGGCCCGGGCGGAGCGCAGTTCGTCGATCGCCAACCGGCTGGTGACGGTCACCGCGTAGGCCCGCGGCGACTCGATCACCACACCCTCGCGCAGCGCGTTGAGCATGCGCATCAGCGCCTCCTGCACCACGTCCTCGGCTTCGCTGACGCTTCCCAGCATCCGGTAGGCGACGGCGAAAGAGGCCGGGCGCAGCTGCTCGAGCAGCTGCTCGTGCGCGCCGGTCACGAGCGGCTCTCCACCTCCTTTCCTCGCCGCGGAGCGGACAGGGTTCGCTCCCCGGCCAGGATGGTCCGAAATCCCTGGCGCCAGCTGGGGTGAGCCGGGGACCAATCGAGCTCGCGCTTGGCCTTCTCGTTGGCGATCCCCCGGATCCGCGTCATCATCGACACACCAACTTCGCCGGCGGCCAGCCGTCCCACCCAGACGGGAACCCGCCGCGGCGGCTTGGCGCCGAGCGCCGCGGCCAGGGCAGGTAGCCACTCCGCCACCGAGGCCGGCTCATCGTCGGCCACGTTATAGACCCCCGGAGCGCCGCGCTCCACGGCCGCCACGGTCGCTGCCGCCGCGTCATCGACGTGGAGGAAGGACCAGATGCCGGCGCCGTCGCCGATGATCGGAAACCGCCGCTTGGCGACGATCGCGGTTACCTCCCCGTCGGCCGCCAAGCCGGTGCCGGGGCCGTAGAAGTTGCCGTAGCGCAGAGCGATCGCCTCGATTCCGTCGGCGTCGAGCACCGCCCGCTCGAGCTGGCGGATGGCCCGCAGCGATTCGATCTGCTCGGCGGGCGGATCGGGATCGAATGGATCGTCCTCGGTCTTGACCGGGCTGCCGCGGCGCTCGTAGGTCCAGTTGCCGTAGCTCTGGGCGACGAAACGGCGCGCGCCGGCCGCCCGGGCGGCCTCGAGGAGATGGTCGGTGCCCTCGGTGCGCAGCCGATTGGTCAGCGCGAACTCGCGGTCGAAGTGCTTTAGGTTCGAGACGCCGGTCAGGCTGGTGAGCTGGCTGACGACCACCTGGGGCTTGGCCCGCACGACCACCTGCATCACCGTACGGCGATCGAGGGCATCGGCCACGACCGCTTGGGCCCCCAGCTCCTCAATCAGGCTCTGCTTGCGGCCTGAGCGCGTCATCGCCGCCACTTCATGGCCGCCGGCGACGAGCTGCGCCGTCAGCCGCATGCCGATCGCGCCGCCGGCGCCTGCGATGAAGACCTTCATGTTCGACCTCCGTTGCTTAGCTTCTACTGCTCCGGACGGTGAAGCCAGGCCGTCTGTGACACCCGCGCGGGAACTGCGTCGGGGCGATCGCGCAGCGCCGGGCCATATACATTCGTTCGGCGGTGAGCGAAGACCCCGAGACCAGAGAGGAGCGCCAACGTTGTCCGAGCGCAGCACACCTCCATTCAGGGCCGATCACGTCGGGAGCCTGTTGCGCCCGCCGGAGCTGACCCGGGCGCGGGCCCAGTTCAGATCCGGTCAGATCACCGGGGATGAGTTGCGGGCGGTCGAGGACCGCGCGATCGAGCAGGTCATCGATCTCCAGCATGCTGCGGGCTTGCGGACTGTCACCGACGGGGAATTCAGGCGCACCTCATGGCACATGGACTTCATCTACTCGCTGTCCGGTATCGAGCAGGTGGAGGGCGAAAGCCTCCACGTTAAGTTCCGCAACTCCGACGGCCAGTACGACTACGCGCCCCCCGCGATGCGGGTCAGCTCCCGGGTGGTGCTGCCGGAGACGATCTTCGCCGCAGCGTTTGAGTTCCTGCGCGAACACGCGCACCCCGACCAGACCGCCAAGCTGACGATTCCGTCCCCCAGCATGGTCCACTACCGAGGCGGCAACTCCTCGATCGACCCGTCGGTGTATCCGGATCTCGACTCCTTCTGGGATGACCTGACCGCCGCCTACGGAGCTCAGCTGCGCGGCGTCTACGAGCTGGGGTGCCGGTATCTGCAGCTCGACGACACAAGCCTGGCCTATATCAACGATCCGGCGCAGCGCGCCCACATCGAGCAGATCGGCGGCGATCCCGAGCACCTACACGAGCGCTACATCTCCAACATCAACATTGCGCTGGCCGGCAAACCCGAGGATCTGGTCATCACCACGCACCTGTGCCGGGGCAACAACCAGTCGATGTGGGCGGCCGAGGGCGGCTACGACTTCGTCGCCGAGGCTCTATTCGGAGACCTCGAGGTAGACGGCTACTTCCTCGAGTTCGACGACGAGCGTTCCGGAACGTTCGAGCCGCTTCGCTTCGTGCCCCCCGGCAAGCAGGTCGTGCTCGGGCTGGTGACGACAAAGAGCCCGGAGCTCGAGGCCAAGGACATGCTCAAGCGCCGGATCGAAGAGGCCTCGCAGTTCGTCGACATCGACCAGCTGTGCCTGTCGGGCCAGTGCGGATTCTCCTCGACCGAGGAGGGCAACAAGCTCACGATCGACGAGGAGCGGGCCAAGCTCGAGCTGATCGTCGAGGTGGCCGCGGAGGTCTGGGGCGGGTGAGTTCTCCCGGCGGTTCCCCTTCGAAGCGCGCGCGCGAGCTCCTGCGGGGAGCGTTCGACACCCACATCCACATCTCCCCCGACGTGGTTCCGCGGATCGTCGACGACATCTCGCTGGCTCGCCGCTTTCAGGAGCTGGGGATGGACGGGTTCGTGCTCAAGTCCCACTACACCTCGACGGCCGAGCGGGCCGCGGTGGTCAGGGCCGCGGTGCCCGGCGTGCGGGCGCTCGGCGCGCTCGTGCTCAACCGCGCGGTCGGGGGCCTCAATCCGCTGGCCGTGGAGATCGCGGCCCGGGAGGGAGCGCGGACGGTGTGGATGCCGACGGTGGACTCGGTCAACGAGGCCGGCGAGCGCGAGGCGGCCCCCGGCGCCAAGGTCCCGGTCTGGGTAAAGCTCCAGCTCGAGCTGCGCGAGCAGGGGATCGAGATCGAGCCCGTCCCGGTGGTGGACGGCGCGGGCTGCGTGCTGCCTCAGACGCGCGATGTTCTGCGGCGCATCGCCCACCACGGGCTTGTGCTGGCCACCGGCCACCTGGCCCGCGACGAGATCTTCGCCGTCGTCGACGCGGCAATCGAAGAGGGCGTGCAGCTGATCGTGATCACCCATCCCGAGTTTCCCTCCCAGAACCTCACGCTCGAGGATCAGGCGGCCCTGGCCGCCCGGGGAGCCCTGCTGGAGCGGTGTTTCACGACGCCGCACACCGGCAAGATCGAATGGGAGCGGTGGCTGGAGAACATCCGGGCCGGGGGAGCGGCCAACTCGGTGCTGTCGACCGACCTGGGGCAGATCTTCAACCCACCGGTCGAGGACGGGATGGCGATCATGGTCCAGCGGCTGTTCGAGGCCGGTTTCGGCGAAGATGAGATCCACGTGATGGCTGTTGTCAACACTCGCCGGGTGGCGGGAGCGCCGGCGCTGTGAGCGCTCGCCGGATACTCGTCATCGGAGCTCACTCGGCCGACTTCGTGTGGCGCTCGGGCGGGGCGGTCGCCGTGTGCACGGCCGCCGGCGGCAGCGCGCTGGTGATAGCGCTGACCTACGGCGAGCGCGGGGAGTCGGGCGAGCTGTGGAAGGAGGAGGGCCAGACGATCGAGCGGGTCAAGGAGATCCGCCACGGCGAGGCGCAACGAGCCGCTGCGGCGCTCGGCGCCGAGTTTCGCTGCCTCGACCTGGGTGATTACCCGCTCCAGATCGACGGCGATGCGCTGCGCCTCATCTCCGACCAGATCCGCGACTTCGCCCCCGATGCACTGATCACCCACACCGACACCGATCCCTTCAACCCCGATCACCCGGTGGCCTACGCCGCCGTCCAGCGCGGGCGCAGCCTGGCCGCCGGAGCCGGGGTGCAGAGCGCCTTTGCCACCGTCTCACCGCCGCAGCTGTTCCTGTTCGAGCCCCACCAGCCCGAGCTGTGCAACTTCACTCCCACGACATTCGTCGACATCACCTCGGTGATGGAGGCAAAGCGCGCTGCCATGGCCGAGATGAAGGCCCAGAAGTACCTGCAGACCTACTACGCCGAACGGGCCGATCACCGCGGCAATCACGCTCGCCGGGCCTCTGGCGATCAGTCGATCCGCCAGGCCGAGGCGTTTCAACGCGTGATCCCCCAAGTGGTGGCGCAGCTATGAGCGAGACCCTGGCCGAGCTGGCTCAGCTTGGCTCGGCAACCGTCTACGAGGCCGGCGGCCGGGCCGGATATGTGGACGCTGACCTGGTCCAGGTGATAGCCGGCTCCAAGGTCGCCGGTCGGGCCCTGACTGTCCGCTGCGGCCAGGACGACAACCTGATGGTGCACGCGGCCATGGCTCGGCTCGAGCCCGGCCAGGTGCTCGTGCTGACGATGCCCGAGCCTCGGCCGGTGGCGCTGGTCGGCGAGCTGCTGGCCACGCAGGCGCAGGTCCACGGTGCCGTCGCGATCCTCGTCGACGCTTCGGTACGCGACCTCGAGGAGCTCGTCGAGCTCGGGCTGCCGATCTGGGCCCGCTGGATCCGCGTCCGCGGCGCCACCAAGGAGGTGGTCGGGACGATCGGGGAGCCGGTGCAGGTCGGCGAGGCGACGATCCGCAGCGGCGATGTCCTGGTACTCGACGCCGACGGCGTGGCGGTGGTGGAGACCGATCGCCTCGACGAGGTGCTCGAGGCGGCTCGCCAACGGGCCGACCAGGAGCTCCGAAAGCGCGCTCAGCTCCAGGCCGGCGCGCTCTCCTACGATCTCGACGGGCTGCGCGAGCGAGTGCCGCAGCGATGAGCCAGGTCGCACCCGAGCTCGCCCACATCGGGCATGCCGAGCTGCTGACGCCAACTCCCGAGGACAGCCTGCGGTTCTTCGTCGAGCTGTTCGGGATGGAGGTCGAGGCCCGCGAGGGGCAGTCGGTGTTTCTACGCGGCTGGGGCGACTATCAGCGCTACAGCCTGAAGCTGACCGAGTCCGAGCTGCCGGGGCTGGGCCACATGGCGATCCGGGCCTGGAGCCCGGAGGCGCTGGCGCGACGGGTCAGCGCGATCGAGTCGACCGGCCTGGGCCGCGGCTGGAGCGACGGGGACCTGGGCCACGGCCCGGCCTATCAGTTCACCGACCCTGACGGCCACCGGATGGAGCTCTACTTCGAGACCGAGCGCTACCGGCCGCCGGAGCATCTGCGGCCGGCGCTCAAGAACGTTCCCCAGCGCAACGTCGGACGCGGCGCGGCCGTCAAGCGGTTAGATCACGTAAACGTCCTGGCCAAGGATGTCGCCGCCAACCGCGTCTTCGTGCAGGAGCAGCTCGGCTTCAGGCTCTACGAGCAGATCGTGCTCGACAACGGAGTCGAGACCGGAGCGTGGATGAGCCTGACGATCGCCGCCCACGAGCTGATCTATGTCGCCGACCACGCCGGGGCCAGCGGCCGGCTTCACCACCTCGCCTTCTTCGTCGATACCCGGGAGGAGGTGCTGCGGGCCGCCGACCTGATGCTCGACGCCGACGTGCCGATCGAGGCCGCGCCATCCAAGCACGCAGTGGCCCAGGGGATGTTCCTGTACGTGTACGAGCCCGGCGGCAACCGAGTCGAGGTGACCACCGGTACGCACTTCATCTATGACCCCCAGTACGAGCCCGTCGTGTGGTCTGAGGCCGAGCGGGCGCGCGGGCAGGCCTGGGGGGTGAAGACGATCGAGACCTTCCACACCTACGGCACGCCAGACATCAGCGGGCGCGCCACCGGACCGCCGATCCCGCCGACCAGCCGCATCCCTTCTTTGAGCTAGACCGTTGCCGGGCGACGGCGTCCCCACTCCCTCGGCCGGCGGCCGGCCCGTGATCGGGATCACCTCGTACGTGGCCCAGGCTCAGTGGGGCCTCTGGGACCTGCCGGCGGCCTTGGTTCCACTCAGCTACGCCGCCGCCGTGGCGGCCACGGGAGGACGGCCGGTGCTGCTGCCGCCGATGGTGGATGGCATCGGCGAGACGCTCGCCGCGGTCGACGGGCTGATCTTCTGCGGCGGCCCCGACATCGACCCCGCGGTCTACGGTCAGCGTGCGGCGGCCGCTACGGCGGCGCTCAGTCCGGAGCGCGATCCCGCCGAGTTGTCCCTGCTGCGAGCCGCCCTGGCCGATGACGTTCCGCTGCTGGCCATCTGCCGGGGCATGCAGCTTCTCAACGTCGTCCGCGGAGGCACGCTGGTCCAGCACCTCCCCGACGTGGTCGGCCACGAGGGTCACCGCACGCGGCCCGGCAGCTTCGACGTCCACGAGGTGCAGCTGGCGCCCGAGACGAGGATCGGGACAGTCCTCGGCCCCCGGGTCACGGGCTGCTCGGGACACCATCAGGGGATCGATGTCATCGGCGACGGGCTGACCGCCGCCGGGTGGGCCTTCGACGGGTCCGTCGAGGCGCTGGAGGACCCGGGGCGGCGGTTCGCGCTCGGAGTGCTGTGGCACCCCGAGGAGGGCGAGGATCGCCGGCTGTTTGTCGCGCTGGTCCAGGCGGCGGCTCGCTCGCGCCAGGTCAAGGCCCGCAGCCGCGAGCCGAGCCCGAGCGCTGACCGCGCTCCATCGCCGTGACGGCGCGGACGTGGCGGGCCAGTCCCGCTGGGCCGACCGCCGCGGCGGGCAGCTCGACCACGAACGAGGTGGTCCCGGCAAAAGTGTGGTTCTGCCAGCCGGTGGCTGTCCCGGGCAGGAACGGCAGGCAGGTGGCTGGCAGGTGGGCGAGGTGGGCGTAGCGCCGGGCCAGGCCGCGGTCGCCGCCGGCCATGTCGACAAGGTCCTGGTGCTGGTGGTACCAGATCGTCACCGCGGGCCTGAGGCGGCGGATCAGCTGCATCGCCGCTCGCGTCTCGGGCTCTGATCGTGGGCGCGGCCCCGCGTAGTAGGTGGGATCGGTCACCGGCCGCCACCGATAGGGGAAGTTGCGGTTCAGGTCGACCCCGTGGGCGTTCTGGCGCCGGGCGGCCGCCGTGCCGTCGGGATTCAGCTCTCCGATCAGCCAGAGCTGTGCCCCCGTTACCGGGCGCGAGCGGGCCAGGGCACGAACGATCCGCAGGCCCGCGCACTCGTTGCCGTGGATGCAGCCGACGATCAGGATCCGGCGCGTCGCGGTGGCCTGCCCCGCAACCCGCGCGGTGATGGCGCGGCCGTCGACCGAGCGCCCGACCACCACCGCTCGGGCCGCGGCGGCGGGTGGAGCGGGTCGAGCGGGGGCAGCGGCGGGGGCGGCCGGGGTCGCGGTGGCCAGAGCCCCCGCGGCCGTCGCGGCAGCTATCGACCCGCCGTGGCGCAGGCGCAGGCGCACGCAGGCAGCCTAACGGCGGCAGATTTAGAGGATTTACACAAATTCCGCTTTCGCTGGATCACGAAAGCCACCAAGAAGCAGCCAATCCGTATGAGTATCCTGGTCGAGTATGAGTCGCGCCGAACGTTTAGCCAACCTGATGGGCGTGGTCGTGCCGTTCCTGGGCGTCCTGGTCGCGGTGATCCTGCTCTGGAACCGAGCCGTCGACCTCACCGACCTGGCGATCCTGGCCGTGATGTACATGGTCACCGCGGTGGGGGTGACTGTCGGCTTTCACCGGCTGCTCACCCACCGGGCGTTTCAGACCTACCCTCGGGTGGAGCGGGTGTTCGCGGTGCTCGGGTCCCTTTCGGTGCAGGGCTCGGTCATGGACTGGGTGGCCGACCATCGCAAGCATCACGCCCACACCGACCGGGAGGGCGATCCCCACAGCCCCCACGTCGGCCATGGCAGCGGCCTCGCCGGACTGTGGCACGCTCACGCCGGATGGCTGCTGGAGACACAGGGCCAGGCCGACTGGAAGCGGTACGCGCCTGAGCTGTTCGAGGATCCGGCGATGCGCCGGATCGGCCGGGGGTTCCCGCTGCTGGTCCTGATCTCGCTGCTGGCCCCCACCGTGGCCGGCTACGTGCTGCACGGGTTCACCCTCGACGGTGCCCTGCGGGGGCTGGTGTGGGGTGGCCTGGTCCGGATCTTCTTCGTCCACCACGTGACCTGGTCGGTGAACTCGGTGTGCCATTTCTTCGGCAGCCGCCGGTTCGACATCGAGGACCACTCGACCAACGTGGGATGGCTGGCCCTGTTCTCGCTCGGGGAGTCCTGGCACCACAACCACCACGCATTTCCGCGCTCGGCCTATCACGGGCTGCGGTGGTGGGAGATCGATCCCTCGGGTGTGATCATCTCCGCCATGCAGCGCCTCGGGCTGGCCTGGAACGTCGTCCGCATCGCACCGGAACGACAGCAGGCACGGACGCTGGCCAGCGTCTAGCTCTCTGAGGACGGGCTCCCGGGGGCTACCACTAGAGTCCCGCCGGCGTAGCTATGGAGCTGGCTGGAAAACACGTCGTGGTCACCGGTGCCGCCAGCGGCATCGGCCGGGCGGTGGCGATTCGCTTCGCCGCCGAGGGGGCGGCTCGAGTGGTCGTCGCGGATCTGAGCCGGGAGGGCGCCGAAGGCGTGGCTGAGGAGGCCGGCCCCGCGGGCGTCGGTGCCGCAGTCGATGTCGGCCGGGAAAGCGAGATCCAGGCTCTGATCGCGCACGCGCGAGAGACCGGGGGGCCGATCGACCTGTTCTTCTCCAACGCGGGGGTGCCGGGTCCCGCGGGCGGTCCGGAGGCGCCCGATGGCGAGCTGCAGCGAACCTGGGAGATCAACGTGATGGCCCACCTTTGGGCGGCGCGGGCGCTGCTTCCGGAGATGGTGCGGCGGAGCGACGGTTACCTTGTCAGCACCGCCTCGGCGGCGGGCCTGCTGACTCAGGTCTCGGCGCTTGCCTACTCGATCACCAAGCACGCCGCGGTCGCGCTGGCCGAGTGGCTGGCGATCACCTACGGCGACGCCGGCGTCAAGGTCTCGTGTCTGTGTCCGCAGGCCGTGCGAACCCCGATGCTCGACACCGCCCTCGAGGATCCAATCGGCGCCGCCCCGCTGCTGGCCGGAGGCCTCCTGGAGCCGGACGACGTAGCCCGGGCGGTGGTGGAGGGGATCCGCGAGGAGCGCTTTCTGATCCTGCCGCACGAGGCAGTGGCCCGCCACATGGCGCTCAAGGGCGCTCAGCCCGAGCGGTGGCTCAAGGGGATGCGCCGGCTGGTCCGCGAAGCCCGCGCGCAGGCCCAGCCGGGGTCATAGCGCCTTCGGCAGGGGTGCCCGCCGAACGCCTCCCGCCGCCGGCGCCCTGCGGTCGTGATCCGGCGCCGCGAACTTCGAGACCAGACGTATGAAGCTGCCGATCTCGACCGGCTTGGCGACGTAGTCGTCACATCCGGCCTGCAGCGCCCGCGTGCGCTCGCCGGCGGTGGCGCCGGCGCTGCAGGCCAGGACTGTGCAGCGCCAGGTGGCCGGCTCCAACTTCAACCGGCGGGCGAGGTCCAGGCCGCTGCCGTCCGGTAGCCGGATGTCGACCACGATCAGCGAGGGCACTGTCTCGCGCACGAGAGCCTCGGCCTCGGCGATCGAGCTCGCTACCAGCGTGGTGTAGCCCTCAAAATCGAGAATCCGCTCCAGCAGGCGGCAGCTCAGAGGATGGTCGTCTACGACCAGGACTGGCCCGGACCGCCGCCGTTCGGTCATCGCCGGGCCACCATCGGCCGCGGCGCTCGCCGAGCGCTCGCTTTCCGGCCCCGGCCAACGGCGGCGGCGATCGGGGATGGCCGCGGATCGTCTCGCCCGGCCGGCGCCAACGGCAGCCAGGCGAAGAAGGTGCTCCCGGCGCCAGCGGTGCTGCGGACGCCGACCTGACCGCCCTGGGCCTCGACGATCAGCTTGGTGACGGCGAGTCCGAGCCCGGTGCCATCGCGCGGGGCTGGTGACAGCGATGTGAACGCCTCGAACACCCGCGGTTGGTCGGCGGCATCGATTCCGGGACCGGTGTCGACCACCTCGATCAGGAGGCGGCCGGGCTCGCGGATGAGCCTGACCGTCACCGTGGCGTGTCGTCCCGCGAACTTGATCGCGTTTGACAGGTAGTTGAGCACGACCTGGCGCAAGCGAGTCGGATCGAGGCTTGAGATCCCCACCGGACGCGGGTCGAACTCGATCGAGACCTTCTGTTCAGCCGCGGCCCGCTCAAGTGAGCTGATGCACTCGGCCACCACCACAGCCGGTTCGACCGGCTGGGGGGCGAGGCGGATGTGCCCCGCCTCGACCTGCGCCTGATCGAGCATGTCGTTGACCAGCGTCAGCATGTGCTGGCCGCTGGTCCGGATGATGCCCAGGTGCTCTCGCTGGACGTCGGAGACCGGTCCCGTCCGGCCGCCGTCCATCAGCTCCGAGAATCCGATCACCGCGTTGAGCGGGGTGCGCAGCTCGTGCGAGACGCTGGCCACGAGACGGCGCTCTAGTTCGCTGCGTCGCTGCAGCTCGCCGTTTTGGCGGCTCAGCTCGCGGTTGGCGGCCGTCAACCGCTCGCAGTAGGCCAGCAGCCCACCGAGCAACACGACTCCCGACCACGCTCTGGGACGCATAGGCGTGGCATCTGACCACACCTGCCGGCATAAAACCGGAACATGGCGCCTTTGTGGAGACTCCGGCCCTTCTACCCGCTAGCGCTGCGTAGTTTTCCGCATATGTCCGCACTTTGCAGTCATCTCGCACCCCGCCCAGCGGCCTGAAGCTGGACGCGGAACGCCGCCCAGGATGACTGGACCCGCCGCAGCGCGGCTCGCGCCGCTTCGATGTCCTGGCCACCGGCCGCTGTCTCCAGCTTGCGGAGATCGTCGAGCAACCGGTCCGCGCCGATCATCAGCGCGCTGTTGCGTCCCGCGTGGGCGGCCAGCGCAGCGGCGGCGAGATCCCGGTCGCCGATCGCGGTCTCGGCTCCGGTGACGGCAAGATCGAGTTCCGCCAGCAGGGTCGTCACGATCTCGTCCAGTTGCACCCCGAGGGTGTGCTGGAGCTGCGCCAACCGGGTCAGATCGAGGCTGTCCTGCACTCTGGATTTCAAGGGTGCAGGATGTGCCGCAGACGGCGCGCCGCGCTGCCGAAGTCGTTGTGGCTCAGGCTGGCCAGCCCGGTGGCGCCGAGCAGGATCACGAACACGCCGGCCACCAGCGCGACTACCGACAGGACGGCGGGCCAGTGGGTCTCGAGCTTCCGGCGTCCGGACTGGAGCAGCTGCTGAGCGTCCGGCCCGGCGATCGTGAGGGTGGCCAGGATCGCCAGCAGCGGGGCGATGAAGCAGATGTTGAACAGCAGCACGAACATGATCTGGCGCACCACGCCGTAGCCCGAGCCGACGATCGCCGCGATCGCGGCGAAGTAGGGAAAGGCCGTCGGTAGCTCGACCGCGCTGATCGTCGCGCCGAGGACCGCGCCGGACCGGCCGCGCGGGTTGACCTTCTTCGGCTTCTCCCGAGGGCGGCCGAGACGGTCGCGGTACCCCCACAGAAACGCGGCCGCCGTCACCATCGCCACCCCGGCGACGATCTCGAGCACGTAGCTGAGGTGGCGGCCGGGATGGGGAACCAGAGCCAGCAGGAGCTGGCCGGGCCCGAGCGCGATCACCAGGCCACCGACGAGGTAGACCCCGAACACGGCCAGCGTGAACTCGGCGACGTCGCGGCGGGCATGCTGGCCGGAGCCCAGGTACAGCGCCGGGGCGATCGTCGCCGGGTTCAGCGAATCCGCCAATCCGATCGAAACCACCAAGCCGACCAGCCGGAGCATGCAGGGATTCTGCCCAGGCGGTGTGGCTCCTGTCCATTCGGGATGGCGGGGGATACCGTCGGGGCAGAGCGCGTGGTCGCGGCTGAGGGGCGCTAAACTGGACTGCGGCGCCGAGCGGCGTTTGTTTTGGCGCCCGCGTTTCGCCTATCGATACCTACCACCTCCGGAACACGCAATGGCCCGTGGAGACGTCCGGATCGCTGCCACCCTCGCCTGCGAGGAGTGCAAGCGCCGGAATTACCAGACGAACAAGAGCAAGCGGAACAACCCCGAGCGCCTGCAGCTTCGCAAATACTGCCGTTGGTGCCGGTGCCACACGCCGCACCGCGAAACGCGCTGAGCGAGCGCGCCGAGTAGTCCGTGGCTCGCAACCGCAAACGCGCCAAGGAGCGGCGAGCACGCCGTCCGACTCCGACCCCGGTCGCCCGACCGGGCGTGGCCACCCGTCAGGAGCCTCAGCCCGAGGCCGAGCCGCTTCCCCGGCCGATCCCCGACGAGGAGTTGCCGAGCCCGCTCGAGCACGCGGCTCCCGACGTCGAGCTCGCCGATGCGCAGATCGCCCTCGGCCGCGCCGAGGTCGATGCCGAGGCTGCGCTTGAGACCGAGGATCAGCTCGGGCCCGAAGACGAGCCGGCCGACGAGGAGGCCGCGGACTTCGGCGACAGCGCCGACGACGGCACGCCGCCGGACGGCGGTGGCGGCGGTGACGGTGGCGGGGGCGGTGAGCTAGCCCCCGGAGGCTCGGCGACCCCGGAGCGCCGGGGAGTTCCCGGCAACCGCCTGATCAACTTCCTGCAAGGAAGCTGGCGTGAGCTTCAACGGGTACAGTGGCCTGACCGCCGGCAAGTCATGCAGGCCACCGGGGTAGTGATCGGGTTTGTGATCGTTGCCGGCGTCTTCCTTGGCATCGCCGACGCGTTGGCCGCCAAGGTCGTCAATTTCATCCTCAAGTAGAAGCTTCAGTCCGAGAGAGAACATGTTTCGCTGGTACGTCGTCAACACCTATTCCGGCCATGAGAACAAGGTCAAGCACAACCTCGAGCACCGGGTTGTGTCGCTGAACCAGAAGCGCGCCGTGCGCCAGATCGTCGTGCCCACCGAGTCAGTCTCGGAGATGAAGGACAACCAGAAGGTGACAGTCGAGAAGCGCACCATGCCCGGCTACGTGCTCGTCCAGATGGACCTCAATGAGGATTCCTGGTCGCTGGTCAAGGGCACCCCGGGCGTCACCGGGTTCGTCGGGGCCTCCAACGAGCCCGTGCCGCTGACCCAGGCTGAGGTCGACCGCCTGCTGCACCAGGAGACGACCGAGCGGCCGCGCAGCCGCGCCCAGTTCTCGATCGGCGAGTCGGTCAAGGTGATCTCCGGCCCCCTGTCAGACTTCTCGGGCGAGATCTCGGAGGTCAACGAGGATGCGCAGCGGCTCAAGGTGCTGGTTTCGATCTTCGGTCGCGAGACGCCGGTCGAGGTCGGCTTCGACCAGGTCAAGAAGATCTAGCGTCCCGAGAGCGAGAGCGAAATGGCAAAGAAGGTTCTAACCCAGATCAAGCTTCAGGCAGTGGGTGGGCAGGCCAGCCCGGCCCCCCCGGTAGGGCCTGCGCTCGGTCAGCACGGGGTCAACATCATGGAGTTCGTCAAGGCATTCAACGCCCAGACCCAGTCCGACCTGGGGACGGTGATCCCGGTTGTGATCACCGTCTTCGAGGATCGGTCGTTCACGTTCGTGACCAAGAGCCCGCCGGCGGCCGTCCTGATCAAGCAGGCGCTGTCGCTGGAGAAGGGCTCGGCCGAGCCCCACCGCGACAAGGTGGCCAAGATCACCCAGGATCAGCTCAAGGCGATCGCCGAGAAGAAGATGAAGGACCTCAACGCCGACGACATCGACGCGGCGGCGAAGATCATCGCCGGTACCGCCCGGTCGATGGGCGTGGACGTTGTCTGACGAGATTTGAGAGGAACTACCGATGGCTAAGCACGGGAAGACATACGTAGACGCCAAGCAGCGCTTCGACCGGGGTCAGGAATACGCGCCGGCGGAGGCGATTTCGCTGGTCAAGCAGCTCGGGAGGGCCAAGTTCAACGAGTCAGTCGAGGTCCACGTCCGGACCGGGCTCAACGTGCGCCACGCCGACGAGCAGCTGCGCGGCACGATCGCGCTTCCCAACGGGCTGGGCAAGGAGGTCAAGATCGCCGTCTTCGCCCAGGGCGACAAAGCCCGCGAGGCCGAAGAGGCCGGCGCCGATGTGGTCGGCGGCGAGGACCTGGCCAAGCGGATCCAGGAGGGCTTTGACGACTTCGACGTGGCGATCGCGACGCCGGACATGATGCCGGTGGTCGGGCGGCTGGGGCGGATCCTCGGCCCGGCCGGAAAGATGCCCAACCCGAAGGTGGGAACCGTGACCATGGATGTCGCCCGGGCGGTGGGGGAGTCCAAGGCGGGCAAGGTCGAGTACCGCACCGACCGCACGGCGATCGTGCATCTGATCATCGGCAAGACGGACTTCGAGGAGCGACAGCTGCTCGAGAACTACGCCGCGGTGATGGACGAGCTGATCAGGGCCAAGCCATCGGCGGCCAAGGGCCGCTACATCCGCTCGGTCACGTTCGCGAGCACAATGGGCCCCGGCGTCAAGGTCGATCCGTCACGGACGCGCGACATCGTCGAGGAGCCGGTGGCGGCGTAGAATCGGCTTCACCAAGAGAGGATGCCCCAGACCTCCGGCGGCCCAGCCGCATAAGTCCGGAGCAGGCGGAGACTCGAACGGTCGCTGTGCGTCGCATCCGCGACGCCTCTCCCATTCGACGCCCGCCTGAACCAGGTGGGCGTTTCTCGTGAGAGAGAGCAAGCGATGAACAGAGACCAGAAGACAGCCGTCGTAGACGAGATCGCCGAGCAGATCGGATCGGCCGACGCGATCTTCGCCGTCGACTACCGCGGGATCTCGGTCGCGCAGGCGGCCGAGTTGCGCGCCGCGCTGAGAGCCGCCGATGCGCGCTTCCGGGTGGTCAAGAACTCCCTCAGCGAACGTGCCGCGGACAAGGCCGGCGCCGAGGAACTCAAGCCGATGCTGATCGGCCCCACCGCCCTAACACTGGTCAACGGCGATGCCGCGCTGGCCGCCAAGGCGCTCAACGACCTGGCTCGCCGTCTGAACCTGCTCGAGTTCAAGGGCGGCCTGCTCAACGGGTCGCCGCTGAGCGCCGACGAGGTGCGCGCGATCGCCCGGCTCCCGTCTCGCGATGTGCTCAACGCGCAGCTGGTGGCGACCGTGGCGGCGCCGCTCACCGGGCTGGCGCGGGGCTTGAACGCCCTGATCGCGGGGATCGCGATCCAGCTGCAGGCGATCGCCGACCAGGGCCTGGTCAGCGGTGAGGCGCAGGCGGCCGAGCCGGAGGCCAGTGGCCCGCCCGAGCCCGAACCCGAGGCCACCGCTGCCGAGCCGGAGGCCACCGCTGCCGAGCCGGAGGCCGAGACTGCCGCTGCCGAGCCCGAGGCCACCGCTGCCGAGCCGGAGGTCACCGCTGCCGAGCCCGAGGCCGCCGCTGCCGAGCCCGAACCGACAACTCGATCTGAAACCGAAACGGAAGCCGCGTCGGACGCGGAACCGTCCGACGACAAGGAGGAAGCATGACCACCACCCAGGAGTGGATCGAAGAGCTCAAGACGATCTCCGTCCTCGAGCTGTCCGAGCGCATCAAGGCGCTCGAGGAGACGTTCGGCGTCTCCGCCACCGCCGTGGCCGCGGCGGCCCCGGGTCCGGGTGCCGGAGCCGGTGACGGGGCTGGCGAGCCCGTCGAGGAGCAGAGCAGCTTCGACGTCATCCTGACCGCCGCGGGCGACAAGAAGATCCAGGTGATCAAGGTCGTCCGGGCCGCCACCGGGCTTGGCCTCAAGGAAGCCAAGGCGCTGGTCGACGAGGCCCCCAAGCCGGTCAAGGAGGGCGTCGAGAAGGCCGAGGCCGACAAGCTCAAGGCCGATCTCGAGGAGGCCGGCGGCAGCGTCGACCTCAAGTAGCAAGCCGCTGGCATCAGCCGCCGTCAGACGCGCTCGGCACCGGTGGGTGCCGGGCGCGTCTTGCGTCTGTAACGGTCCTTCAGGAACTCTTCGAAAGCTCTGACCTTCGTGTTCGCACACCCTGGTGGGGTACGGGGCATGACGATTCACGCTCAGCTCCCGGACCGGCATCGCCCCAACTCCCAGCTGGCCGACCGCCCGACGCTGGGGATGGACGCCCGGCAGCGGTTCGTGGTCGATTCCTTTTCCCTGCTTGACCACCGCACCCAATCCCGCGCGGTGCCCCGCCGGCTCGCTCCTCCCGGCCGATACCTGTCGGTCGAGGATGGCCACGAGGTGCGGCTGATCCCGCTTGACCGCCCGATCACCCACGTCGGCCGCGGGCTCGCCGCCGACGTGCGGATCGAGGATTCCCACGTCTCCCGCCGCCATGCCATCGTCGCCCACCGCCCCGACGGCGTCCGGCTCCTCGACGACCGCAGCTGCAACGGAACCTACGTCAACGGGCGGCCCGTCACGGTGGCCCAGCTCAGCGACGGCGACGTCCTCAGGGTCGGCCGGACGGTGTTCCGCTACGTCGAGATCGCGTCGCCCGGAAGGCGAGAGCCGGTCCGGCGCGTGTCGCTGGTGCGCCGAGGTCGCCGGCTGGCGCCTGTGGTCACCGCGGCCTGATCCGGTAACGCCGCCAGCGGCGCGGCAAACGTCCCAATGCGCGCGTCCCGCCGGTCGGTTGGGATGTTTGCCGCCTGGGCGAGGGCAAACGTCCCAATCCTCGCCTGCCGGCGCCGGGTTGGGATGTTTGCCGCCTCGCGGCAGACGAGACCGCGCATTTTGCGGACAGGAGCGTCGGCGCCCGATCTCGACCTGGGCCGGCCGGCGGTCGCCAGGCCCCAGCTTGCCGGACTGCCGTTTTGGCCCTACACTGCCCCCGTCAGCCAATAGTCGTAGCCGCCCAAACCATGCGGTGCCGCGCCACATACGCGGTCGCCGAGGGCGGGGTCCGTGAGAGCTGAGCGGTCCCTCCACAGGGCGCCATTGCCGTGTGCTATCTTTGCTGGTCGCGCTCGCGTAGAGCCTTAGGCTCGCGTCGGTGTCCAGTTCTCCCTCTCGACCGCCCGAGGAGTCGCCGTCTTGGCAACCGCTCACGCCCCCCGGACGCGCCGTAGCTTCGCGCGTCTGAACAAGGTCCTTGAAGTCCCCAACCTCATTGATATCCAGCGCAAGTCGTTCGCCTGGCTGACCGACCCCGTCGGTGGTGGTCTGCGCGAAACGATCGACGACATCTCGCCGATCGAGGATTACACCGGCAACCTGGCCGTCCAGTTCGGCGATTTCGTGTTCGACGAGCCGGTGGCAAACCTCGAGCAGTGCCGTGAGAAAGACCTCACCTACGCCCGGCCGCTGACCGTCACGGTCGCGTTCATCAACCGGGAGACGGGAGAAATCCGCGAGCAGTCGGTGTTCATGGGCGACTTCCCGTGGATGACCGAGCGGGGCACGTTCATCATCAACGGGACCGAGCGCGTCGTGGTGACGCAGCTGGTCCGTTCGCCGGGCGCCTACGTGATGGAGCCCAAGGATCGCGAGAAGCAGGTCTTCATCGCCAACCTGATGCCGGCCCGCGGCTCGTGGCTGGAGCTCGAGATCGACAAGAAGGGCCGCGTCTACGTCCGGATCGACCGCAAGCGCAAGCTGCCGGTCACGGTCCTGCTGCGCGCGATGGGCTACGCGTCCGACGAAGAGATCCTCAATCTGTTCGGCAACTCGCTCTACATCCGCAACACGGTCGATGCGGATCCCGAGGTGACGCGCAGCGAGGAGGGCGCGCTGATCGAGCTGTTCAAGAAGCAGCGTCCCGGCGAGCCGCCGTCGATCGACGCCGCGCGCTCACTGCTCAACCAGCTGTTCTTCGATCCCAAGCGCTACGACCTGACCCGGGTCGGCCGCTACAAGCTCAACTCGCGGCTCGGGCTCGACATCGATTTGGACTCGCGCACGCTGACCCACGACGACATCATCGCGCTGGTCAATGAGCTGGTCTCGCTTCCGAAGCTGCTCGGGATGCCCGAGGAGCTCGACGCCGACGTCAAGGACTACGCCGCCGAGGCGGCCTCCTTCCCGCGGGAGCCGATCCAGGATCACCTCGACGAGTACGAGCACTTCGGCAACCGCCGTCTGCGCACGGTCGGAGAGCTGATCCAGGAGGCCTTCCGGATCGGCCTGTACCGGATGGAGCGCGTGGTTCGGGAGCGCCTCACCACCGAGGACGCCGACACGATCACCCCCCAGACGATCGTCAACATCCGCCCGGTCGTGGCGGCGCTGAAGGAGTTCTTCGGCTCCAGCCAGCTGTCGCAGTTCATGGATCAGACCAACAGCCTTGCCGGCCTGAGGCACCGCCGGCGGCTGAGCGCGCTGGGTGCCGGCGGCCTGACCCGGGAGCGGGCACCGATCGAGGTGCGCGACGTCCACCCGACCCACTACGGGCGGATGTGCCCGATCGAGACCCCGGAGGGTCCGAACATCGGCCTGATCGGCTCTTTGTCCTCCTACGCCGAGATCTCCGAGCACGGGTTCCTCACGACTCCGTACCGCGTCGTCAAGAACGGCAAGGTCTCAGACGAGATCGTGCACCTCGACGCCACTCAGGAGGAGGAGCGGATCATCGCCCAGGCG
>DASXJY010000075.1:0-7845 GCA_036497115.1 Solirubrobacteraceae bacterium | reverse complement strand
AGCGCCAGCGGGAAGTTGAGGATCGCGTAGGCCGCCACCAGCAGGGTCGGAGACTGATAGAGCCCGAAGGCGTAGCGGGTCGAGAAGAAGACCAGGCTGAGGGCGACGACCACCCCGGGCAGTGCCCTGGTCACATAGGTGCTGCGCTCGATCACCGTCCGCGCCGGGCTGGAGCGGCGGAAGGTCAGCATCGCCACCGGCACCGCCAGCACGACTGCCACCAGCGCGCCCCAGGCGCTGTAGCTGAGCGTGGTCCAGGTCGCCGACCCCAGCGTCGCCGCCGCCGGCAGCGTGGTGTGCTGGCTCTGCACCATCCAGTAGACGATCGTTCCCACCGGCACCCCGACTCCGAGCACAACCAGCGTGGCCAGCGCCAGGAGAGCCGGCACGGCCATTGCCCCCAGACGCATCGGTGTCGCCGGTCGCCGCGGTGCCAGCCGGGCGACCGGCCGTCGCCGAACCAGACCGTCAACCGATAACGTGAGCAGCCCGAGCACGACGAGCGGCATCGCGAGCACACCCGCGGCCTGTGAGTCGAACTGAAACTCGGTGAAGATCTCGGTCGTGAACGTCTGGTAGCGAAGGATCTCGAAGGCTCCGTACTCGGATATCACCGTCAGCACGACCAGTACGCAGCCGCCCAGGACCGCGCCCCGGATCAGCGGAAGTGTCACTCGGCGAAACGTGGCCACCGGACCGATCCCCAGACCGTGCGCCGCCTCCTCCATCGCTGGATCGGCACGCCTCAGCGCAGCGGCCACGGGGAGGTAGACAAGCGGATAGGTACCGAGCGACATGACGAGGCCCGCGCCCAGCAGCGGATCGACTCGCGGCCAGAACGAGTGCCAGGCGTAGCCAACCACGAAGTCGGGGATCGCCACCGGTAAAACCAGCAACACGGTCCAGACCCGCCGGGCCCGCAGGGCGGTCCGCTCGGTCGCCCACGCCGCGCCGGTGCCGATGGCGGCAGCGCAGACCACCACCACGGCGCAGAGAACGACGGTGTGGCGCAGCAACATCGCCGACCGGGCGCTTGACAGCACCCGCCCGATCTCGCTCCAGCCAGCGCTCCGGGCATCGAGGGCGATCAGCACCAGCGGCGCCAGCAGCCCCAATGCGATCAGCGCACTGCCGGCCAGCAACGGCCAGCCGCGGTCCGAGCGGCGCCGCAGGCGACCGGCGCGGGTGCGCGGCCGGCTCTGGTTCTCGTCCTGGGTCGGAGTCGGAGTCGGGGTTGAGCGAGAGAGCGTGGCCATCGTCCGGTCGCCTAGATCAGCCCGGCACGGCGGAGGAGGTCGCGAGCGTCGAGGCCGGTCCCGATCTGGGCCGGCGTGATCGGGTCAGGGTGAAACGTGCTCGCCGGGGGCAGGGCGGCGTTGGGGGCCACGCCCTTCACCAGTGGGTACTCAAAGCTGTCACTGCGGGCCAGGACCCGCTGGCCGGCGGCGCTGACCAGGAAGGCCAGGAACTTCTGGGCGGCGGGCTTGTCGTGTGATGAACCGAGGATGGCGGCGCCCGAGATGTCCTCGACGTACCCCGGATCACGTGGCGCCAGCAGCGACAGCTTGGCGTGGAGGGAGCTGGCGCCAGTCTCCGCCCGCAGCCGGTAGTAGTAGTAGTGATTGATCAATCCCATGGCGGCGATTCCTTTGCTCACATCGCTGACCAGGGTCTCGTTATCCGGGGCGTTGTCGTTTGCGCCGGCGTTGGCCTTGATCGCCTTCAGCCAGGTCAGCGTGGCCGCTTGACCGTGCGCGTGCGCGATAGCCGTGACGATCGGCCAGAAGTCGGTCTCGGCCGGCGCCAGCTCGAGCTTGTCCTTGTACCTCGGGCTGGCCAGCTGCATGACCGACGTCGGCAGCTGCGAGACGGCGATCTTCGCGGGGTTGTAGATGATCACGTCGAACCGTCCGGAGATTCCCAGCCAATTGCCCGTGGTGGCGCTGTAGCGCCGCGCCACCTTGGCCACGGTTGAGTCGTGAACCCGGGCCAGCAGGCGGCGGCCGTCAAGCTGCGCCAGCCAGTTGGAGTTCTCGGTGTAGAAGACGTCGGCCGGCGAGCGTCCCGCCTCCTGCTCGATCTGCGCGGTCAGTACGTCCTCGGCGCCGTTCTTGACCTGCACCTTGATCCCGGTCTGCTTGGTGAAGGCCGCGATCAGGTCAGCGGTCGTCTGCTCGTGCTGCGCGTTGTAGAGCACCAGCGTCCCTGCCGGGGCGGGAGCTGCGCCGGTCAGCCCGCACCCGGAGACCGCGGCCGCGGCTGTGGCGAGGAGGGTGAGGACCGATGCCAGCCGCAACCAGCGCCGGGGGCGGCGGCGGGGCGTCGGGGGCGGATTGAGGATCACTGGCATTGTCCGACCCAAAACGGCGGGGCAGTTGAGACAGGCGGGGACAGGCGGGGCGAGATCGTTAGGGCGCCCTAAGGGAACGTTAGGGTACCCTAACCTGGGCGCGCGCGGCGCCGGTCTTCGGGGGCAATCGGGCCGGACCGCCGCCTCTCCCCGTCCATAGGTACCCCTTATGGGTGGCCTAGCGCCAAAGTCTTTGTGCTGGCCGCGGGTCGGGCCTAGATTGCTGTCAAGGGGCTGAGAGGGCGACCTGGAAACGCAGACCCACAGTCAGGAACCTCCCATGATCACGACGTCTCAAACCAAGCTCGAACACCCTCGTCCCGAGGACGGCACCCTGCGCGATCTCGATCCCCAGCGCCGTGCCGCTCGGCTCCGGGCGGCTGGGGTGGAAATCCAGCGCTCGGGCCGCTGGGCCCATGTCGTGCGCCTGCCCCGACGGCCGTCGCGAACGCCGCCGGACGTTCGCCGGCGCCGAGCGACTGGCTCACACGTTCATCGAGCGGCGGCCCGGAAGCTGAGAGCGTCCCGGGCGGTCAAAGCTCTCCCGAGGCGATCTCCGCGCCGTCGGCGAGCGACTTGAGCTTGAGCCAGGCCACGTCGGGATCGACCTGCGAGAAGCGGATGAAGGTGTCAAAGCCGCAGTCGGTCCCGGCGAGCAGGCGCTCCTTGCCGACGATCTTGCCCAGACGAACCAGCCGGTCGGCCACCACGCGGGGATGCTCGATGTAGTTGGACTTGACGTCGATCACGCCGAGGATCACCGACTTGTCGTCGGGCAGCGGCACGTCTTCGAACACCCGCCACTCGTGGGCGTGGCGAGGATTGGCGCCTTCGACGTAGACGGTGCCGGCGTCGACCCGGAAGACCTGATCGATGATCTCGGCGAGCGGGACGTCCTTGTGGTGTGGCCCGGCGTAGTTGCCCCAGCAGACGTGGAGTCGCACCTGCTCTGCCGGGATCCCGTCAAGGGCGGCATTGAGCGCCTCGGTGGCCAGGGGCAGATGGCTGTGCCAGTCACCCACGCTGCTGCCCACCGAGCGACAGTGAGCGGCCATCGCCATGTCCGGTGAGTCGATCTGCAGGTTGAAGCCCGCGTCGGTGATCGCTTTGTACTCGTACGCCAGCTCGCCGGCCAGCGCCCCGAGGTAGGCCTCATGAGAGCCGTAGTGTTGGTCGGGGTAGTTGAACGCGATCTGCCCGGGGCTGACCGCGCCGATGAACCCGCTCGACGGATCGGCTCCGTTCAGGGCCCGCTTGAGCCGATCGACGTCGCGGCGGACTGCGTCCTTGTCGGTCAGCTCGACCGGGCCGACGCAGTTGGCGAACACCAGGTGAGCCATCGCCGGCGTGTTGAACAGGCGCATCGCCAGGTCGGGAAAGTCGGCAACGTCATCGGCCTGAAACTCTGAGCGGCCTTCGAAGCCCGAGAAGCGCTCGTTGACGTAGGTGCTGAAGCCGGTCTTGCTGAGCTCGCCGTCAGAGACGACATCGATTCCGGCTTGCCTCTGCTTGGCGACGGCCTCGGCCACGGCCGCGTCGATCCGGGCTTGCAGCTGTCCCTCGTCGATCTCCTGGCCGTCCTGGCGGGCCCAGATCAGCTCGACGAGGTCGTCGGGCCGCGGAAGGCTGCCCGCGTGAGTGGTGAGAATTCGATCCATTACGTTCCCTCTCCGAACGACGGGCGGACTCCACCGACGGGCCGCCGTCGCGCTTGCCTGTTTCGCCGGCCGCGGCGCGACTAGCCTTTTTCGCATTATCCGGGCGCGGAGCATGTCCTGCGCGGTAGCCGATCAACCGAGGAGAGGTGCAAGCGATGGCGGACACAGTGGTGGTGCTGGGGGCCCGGAATCTCGGTGGCGCAATCGTCGAGCACTTCCTGACTCTGGGCTGGAACGCAGCCGCCGTGGCGCGCAGCGAGGAGACGCTGGAGCGGGTGCGCGGACACGGAGCGCTGGGCCTGTCCGCCGATGCTTCGAATCCAGAGGCGCTGGCCCAGGCGTTGGAGCGGGCGCGGCGCGAGCTCGGCCCGCTGCGAGCGGTAGTCAACGCGGTCAGCGCGGCCCGACCGCCCGCGGGCGGACCGTTCGGCGGCGGCAACCTGGCCGATGCCGATGTCGCGGCGTTTCGCGGCTGGACCGCATCGGTCGCCGAGCAGGCCTTCGTCTTTTTGTCGGCCGGCACGCGCGCTCTGAAGGCGGACGGTGGTGGCACGCTCGTGCAGATCACCGGCGGCTCGTCACGGCGGGCGATGCCCGGCAAGGGGCTATGGGCGGCCGGCGCCTTTGCCACCCGAGCCCTCGTCCAGGCCGCCGCCCAGGAGCTGCGCGGCGATGGCATCCATGTTGCGCTGCTCGCCGTCGACGCGACGATCGAGTCGCCCAAGACAGCAGCCTTCACCAAGGATCAGCCCGCCGACGCGCTGGCCGACATGGGCGAGGTCGCGGCGGCGGTGGGCTTTCTGGTCTCGCAGGGAATCCGGGGAATGAGCCACGAGCTGGTGATCACCCCGGCCGGCGATCGCTGGGTGCCGTGAGCGCTGGTTTGATTGCCAGCCGCGGGCTGAGTCGCGGGTATGATCGCCGTGTCCGGCTAGACAAGGAGGATGGATGCCGATCGACACGTTGATCGCCTACGTTGGGGTCTATGACAGCGTCGCCGACGCCGAAGCTGACTATCAGCTGGTAAAGCAGCTTCACACCGAGGCTGGATTGATCGATAGCTACGACGCCGCCGTTGTCGAGCACACCGACGCCGGCAAGACCAAGATCGTCAAAAAGCACGAGACGCCGACCCGCGTGGGTGGAGTGCTCGGTGGAGGGGTGGGACTGGCAACCGGTTTGGTAGTTGCGCTGTTCCCGTTTGCCGCCATCGGGGGCGGACTGTTGATCGGCACCACTGCGGGCGGAGCGATCCTCGGTGCCGTCGCCGGTCACGCGGCGGCGGGGATGAGTCGCCACGACCTCAAGGAGCTGGGCGAGCATCTGGACGCGGGTCAGGCCGGTCTTGTCGTGGTCGCCGTTTCGGACATGGGCGCCAAGGTCGAACGGGCGATGGAGCGAGCGGAGAAGGTCCAGCAGAAACAACTACAGGCCGACACTGAGGCACTCGAGCGCGACGCCGCCCAGGCCTCAAAGAGCAGCGCTTAGCGGTCTGTCGCACCGGAACTTCTGTGGCGGAAGGTGCAGTCGCTTCTGTCCGAGCGGGTGGCGGCTCAGATTCGCATCGGGACGACGGCGAGGTCGCGGACCCGCTCCGCGATGCTGTCGCCGTCGAGGCGGTGCGCGCGGAGGACCTCGTTGTTCTCGCCGCTCTTCGGTACCTCCTCGACCCCGATCTTGTGCAGTCGGGCCGCCGCGTCGGGCGAATCCGCGGCTAGCGCCGCGAGGACTCCGTCCCCCAGGCCGCCCGTGAGGTAGTGGTTGTCGAGGGTTACGATCGGCGCGCCGTCGGCGGCCTGCGCCACCCATGAGCCGTCGACGTCGCGCAGCCACGGCATCGAGACGACACCTGCCTGGACCCCGTCCTCAGCGAGGAGGTCGGCCGCGCGCCACGCGCCGGAGACCATCACCGGCCCGGCGGCGACGAACAGCAGGTCACGGCCTCTTCGCAGGACCGTTCCGCGCCCCGGGACGAGCTCCTCGACGACGGGGGGCTCGAATCCGACGGCCCACCCGACGCTGACGAGGCGGATGTAGACAGGCCCCGGCGCGTGATTCACCGCCCAGTCGACCGCCGCGCGGGACTCGTGCTCGGAGAATGGCTCGATCAGCGCCATCCCGGGGACTGCCCCCAGCGCGGAGATGTCGCGCACCGACTGGTGCGAGTGTCCCGGCCCGCCGGGAACGAGCCCCGCGAGCGAGCCCGCGTAGATGACTTTCGTCCCCTCGGTGGCGTTGTTGTAGATCTGTTCGTTCGGTCGGGTCGAGAGGAAGCAGGCAAAGGAATGCACGGCCGGGAGCAAGCCGGCGAGGGCCATCGCACCGGCCTGCGAGACCATGTCTTGCTCGGCGATGCCGCACTCGAAGAAACGCTCGGGGAAACGCTCCCGAAATTCGACCAGGCCGGTGTCCTTGCGCAGGTCGGCGTCGAGCGCCACCAGGCGGGGCTCGCGCTCGGCCTGCTTGACGAGCTCGCTGCCGTAGGCGTGGACGAGCCGCTGCCGGTGCGCGGCGACGGCCGAGATGTGCTCCGGCGGCTCGGCATCGACCAGCTCGACCGGGTCGCTGCCGAGACGCGTCAGCCGCTCGTTCAGCCGCTCACGCACCTCCTTTACGGCACGCTCGTACTCCTCCGGCGGCGGCGCGCCGACGTGGTAGTTGTAAAGCGCCGTCTCGGTTCGGGGCAGGTGGCTCTCCGGCTCCATGAACGAGACGCCGCCGCCCTTCCGCGTCCGCGCGATCACCAGCTTCGGGCGCTGTTCGTGCTCGAGGGCCTCGAGGGTTGACGCGAGCGAGCGCAGGTCGTGGCCGTCGCAGCTCGCGACCGCCCACCCGAACGCGCGAACCTTCTCCTCCAGGTCGCCGATGTCGCTGACCATGTCGACCCAGGTATCCGACTGCACTAGGTTCCGATCGACGATCACCGTGATCTCGTGCAGACCGCGGTTGGCGGTCGGCTGCAGCGACTCCCAGAACTGCCCCTCCTGCAGCTCGCCGTCGCCGGTCAGGACGTAGACCCTGCTCGAGCGGCCGGCGAGGCGGTCGGCGAGCACGAACCCGCG
This sequence comes from Solirubrobacteraceae bacterium, assembly GCA_036497115.1. Taxonomy (GTDB): domain Bacteria; phylum Actinomycetota; class Thermoleophilia; order Solirubrobacterales; family Solirubrobacteraceae; genus Palsa-465. The sequence continues at coordinate 775 of DASXJY010000075.1, read as the reverse complement.
CGCCTTGGATACGCCCATCGCCAACGAGCCGGTGCTGGTGACGACCTCGGGCGTCGCCGCGACGTCAGGATGACCCGGCAGTCCGTTGAGGCGGCGCAGCTGGTGGATCAGCTCGAAGTCGAGCCGGCCGAGCGCCGTCAGCACCGCGTACAGGCCCGGAGCGTCATGCCCCTTGGAGGAGAAGTACCGGTCGCCCTCGCGCAGCACCTCGAGGTGGAGCCAGGAGACGATGTCGAGCGAGCTGAACGTTGTGCCAAGGTGACCGGAGCCGACGCGCTGCACCATGTAGAGGACGTTCAGCCGGCAGGCGTCGGCAAACGCGGCGGTCCGCTCTTGCCGGTCGCCATCGAGCGTCCGGATCCGCTCGAGCTCGGCCTTTGGGACGTACCGAAGCGTCATGCCACCGCCGCCAGCACGCGCCGGAGCTCGGCCTCGGCGGCGATGAAGCAGCCGAGCTCGGTCACCCCGTCCTTCTCGCCTTTGGCCTCGGCGGCGATGATGTTCCGGACCGTCGTGGTTTCGGGCGGCGCTGTGATCGTCATGCCGTGAACTTATCGAAGTCCGGCAGCGGCTATCGATTACTACGAGGAAGAGCGGCGACTCGGGGGGATGTCCCGGCGAGCGCTGTATCCCGGCTACCTGAGATCAAACGGGCCGGGGCACGCCATCGCGAGGCGATGGCAGGACCGGAAGCGGAGTCGGAGAACGTACGCAAGCCGATTCGAAATTGGCGGGCGCACCCGGCATGAGTCATGAACACGAGCAGCTCATCGGT
>DASXJY010000074.1:0-5255 GCA_036497115.1 Solirubrobacteraceae bacterium | reverse complement strand
GGCCGGCCCAGCATCTCCATCGGCCAGCTGGTCGTGCTGGCGCTGGTGCTCGCGTTCGCCGGCTGGGGCCTGAGGCGGCTGGTGCTGCGCCGCCACGGCTGGCTGACGTTCTTCTTGATCGCGGTGGCGGCGATCTGGCAGGGCGCGACGCTGGTTACGGTGCTGCTGGACGGCTTCGTGCTGGTGAACCTGTCGCCGTTCGTGGCCCGGGCGGCTGTGGCGGCGTGCCTGGCGGGCGGGATCGGCCTGCTGCCACTGGTGTTCCGGATGGCCGAGGGCCCGGTCCGGTCGGCCCGGTCAAAGCCGGCCGTCGAGGAGGAGCTCGAGGACGAGCTCGACTCAGACGACGAGCACGCGTGGGGCGCTTGAGGCCGACAGCGGTCGCGGCGGCTCCGACCAGGCTGGCGGTGGCTGTTGTGGTGGTGGCGGCGGTGGCGGCGGGCTGTGGCTCGCACCATCGCACCACGACCGCGAGGTTGATCGCGCCGGGGACCGGGATCCCGCCGGCGCTGGTCCGGGAAACGCGGCCGATCGGCCGGGGGGCGCGATTTCATCCCCTGGCCACGGGCCCGGTGGCCGGTCGCTGCCGCCGGCAGCCGGGCCGGCGCGCGGGGGTGCACGTGGAGCTGTTCGCCGCCGACCGGGTGGTGCTGGTGGCCGCGGGGATCGGAGTACGACCGCCGCTGGCCTTCAGCGAGGGACGGATCTCGCACGCCCGCTGCTACGGCGACCTGGTGACACTCGAGCCGACCGGTGTGGTGCTGGTCCGGCGCGGAGTGAGACTTCGTCTGGCGGCGCTGTTCGCGGCCTGGGGGCAGCCGCTGTCGCGCCGTCGCCTGGCGGGCTTCGCCGCCGCCCCCGGGACCGAGGTGGCGGTGTTCGTCAACGGGCTGCGCTGGACCGGCGAGCCGGGGGCCGTGCCGCTGGCTCGCCACGACGAGGTCGTGCTCGAGGTGGGGCCCTACGTCCCGCCGCACTCGGGCTACACGTTCCCGCCCGGGACGTGAGCTCGGCTGGCCCCAGAGAGGGGCCCGCGGGGGGCAACTGCCGCCACCGAAAGGGCGGCTGGTCCCGATCCCCGACAATGGGGTCATGGAGTCGCCCGCGCCGCCTGCCGACCCCGCCCGGATCAGCGACGAGATCGAGCGCTGGCTGCTGGGGGAGGGGGACAAGACGCTCGGCAGCCTGGTGGAGCTGTTCGGGAAGAAGAGCTTTGCGGTGATCTTCCTGTTCCTGCTCGGCCTGCCGGCGCTGCCGCTGCCCACCGGCGGCGCCACCCATGTGCTGGAGATCATCGCGATGCTCCTCTCGCTGCAGCTGATCGCCGGCCGGCAGGAGGTCTGGCTTCCCGAGCGCTGGCTGCGGATCGAGCTGGCGGGCGAAAAGCAGCAGAAGTTCGTCAACGGCCTGCTGAAGGTGATCCGCTGGTTCGAGCGCTGGACCCGGCCGCGGCTGCGCGGGGCCTTCGAGCATCGCGTGAGCAGCTCGGTGTTCGGCCTGTTGATCCTGCTGCTGTCGATCGCCGCGTTCGTGGCGCCGCCGTTCTCAGGGCTCGACACGCTTCCGGCGCTGGGCGGTGTAGTGGTGTCCCTGGCGGTGCTCGTCGAGGACATCGCGATGGTGATCCTGGGACTGGCGATCGGCGTGTTCGGCGTGGCGCTGGAGATCGTGGTCGGCCGGGCCGCCCTGTCCGGGATCGAGAAGCTGTTCTAGACGGCCCGCCGCGCCCGGAAGCTCCAGCCGGTCAGTCGCCGAGCGGTTGGGAGCCGAGCGTACGGGCGGTTCCCGACTTGGACACCGCCGACTGCTCAGGGGCGGTGTGCAGCAGCCGATCGCCGACGGTCGAGGTGACTCCGAACCAGTAGTGCTCGTTCTTGAAGTGGTGCAGCCGGTGCCCGCGCCAGATCGACCGGTAGTACCACCCCCGCGGGCGGTAAGGCGTATGGATCAAAAAGTGGCACCACTCGTAGGCGCCGAGCAGCGCATAGCCGACGAGCAGCCCGGTCGCCGCGTGGGCCAGCCGGTCACCCCCCAGGACCAGGTGGATCGGGAACGACAGCGCCCACACCACCAGAGCGATCTGGGCCACGAAGATGACAACCGCGTAGGTGGGGATCAGCACCCCGCCGAGCTCGGCGGGCGCCTCGTGGTGAGCGCGATGCTCGCGCGCGGCGATGAACTCGTAACGGCGGTCTCGGATCCGGACCGGCCGAGCGTGCAGCAGGTAGACGTGGATCAGCCACTCCACCACCGGCATCGCGGCGATCACGCCGCCGGCGACCACCAGGTCGCGCCAGTCGAAGTGACCGAGCAGCCCGCGCAACACGATCGAGCCCACCAGCGCCGAGGCGATCAGCGGTGGGGTGGCCTGTCGCGCGAACAGCCGCCAGCAGTCGGCGAGCGTGAGGACGCTGGGATCGCGGCGGGGGACCGAGGTCGGCCCTGCCGTCAGAGGATCGCCGCCCCGGCTCAGCGCCGCGTCCGGACCGGCGGTCAGCGGTTCGCCCGGCTCCATGCTCCGGATTCTTGCATGTAGCGGCTGGTTGGGGGCCGGCGTTCAGATGATGCGATTCGACGCGCCGAGGGGTAGCTTTGATCTGGCGTCAGACTGACGAGCCAGGAGAGACGGTGCACACATGGCCGTGAAGGCTGGGGACCTCGAACTGGATCTGATCGAAGGGGTTGGCGAGTGCGTGCGCCGGCGGCTGGCCGCCGAACCCGCCGCCGCCTACACGGAGTTCGTGCGCCAGTACTACCGGTGGGTCCCCGTGCCCGACCTCGCCGACCGCGAGCCGGACGATCTCTGCGGGGCCGTGGTGGCGCACTGGCGGACCGCCAGGCAGCGCGATCCCGGAGAGGTCAAGGTGGCGGTCTACAACCCGGGGTCCGAGCGCGACGGATGGCGCTCCCCGTTCACCGTGGTCGAGATCGTCGGCGACGACATGCCGTTCATCGTCGACTCGGTGACGATGGAGCTCAGTCGCCAGGGATACGGGATCGAGCTGCTCATCCATCCGGTGATGCGCGTGGTGCGCGACGACGATGGGGAGCTGGTGGAGGTGCTCGAGCCGGGGGCCGAGGCCCCGGGGATGCTCAGCGAGTCGGTGATTCACGCCGAGGTGACCAGGCAGTCGGACTCAGACCGTCTGTCGGTCCTGCGCGCCGGCGTGGAGCTCATCCTGGAGGAGGTGCGCGCGGCGGTCGAGGACTGGACGCCGATGCGCGACCGGACCGCGGAGCTGGCCGACGCACTGCGGCGAGACCCGCCCCCGGTCGACGCCCACGAGCTCGCCGAGACCGAGGCCTTCCTGCAGTGGCTGGCCGACGATCACTTCACGTTCCTGGGCTATCGCGAGTACGAGCTCGGCGGACCCCATCGATCCGAGCTGCAGGCCATTCCGGGCTCCGGGCTGGGGATCCTGCGCGGGTCCTCCGCCAACCCCCGCAAGCCGCTCGGGGCGCGGGCGCTGGAGCTCGCGCACTCCGAGCACCCGCTGGTCCTGACCAAGGCCAACTCGCGCTCCACGGTCCACCGTCCGGCGTATCTCGACTACGTGGGGCTCAAGCGCTACTCGCCCGACGGTGAAGTGGTCGGCGAGCGCCGATTCTTGGGCCTCTACACGACGATGGCCTACAAGAGCAGTCCCCGGGTGATCCCGCTGCTGCGCGACAAGGTCGAGCGAGTGATGGCGCGGGCGGGGTTTCCCCCTGACAGTCACGACGCCAAGGGCCTGATCGACATCTTGGAGTCGCTGCCGCGCGACTTGCTGGTTCAGATCCCCACCGACGACCTGTTCGAGATCGCGATCGGCATCCTGGGGCTGGGAGAGCGCCAGCGAGTGCGGCTGTTCGTAAGTCCTGACCCGCTCGACCGGTTCGTGTCGTGCACGCTGTGCCTCCCTCGCGACCGCTTCAACACCCGCAACCGCGAGGCCGCCGGAGCGATCCTGGCCGAGGCGTTCGGCGGCGGTCAGGTGGACTGGCGCATCTATCTGTCGGAGTCGGTGATCGTGCGCGTGGACTTCGTTGTCCACACCCCCGACGGTGTCCCGCCCGGTTATGACGTGCCCACGATCGAGGCGCAGATCGTTCAGGCCACCCGCGCCTGGAGCGACGATCTGCGGGCCGCGCTGATCGCCGAGCACGGCGAGCAGGAAGGGCTGGATCTGTATCGCAGCTTCGGCGAGGCGTTTCCGCGCGGCTACCAGGCCGACTGCAGCGGGCCCGTGGCGGTCGCCGATATCGATCGGGTGCGCGAGCTGGAGCGCACCCGTCGCCCGATCATCTCGATCTACCGGCCCGAGGGCGCAGGCGACGATGCGATCCGCTGCAAGCTGCTGAGCGCCGCCAAGGTATCGCTGTCTGACGTGCTGCCGACGTTCGAGCACATGGGGGCCAAGGTAGTGGACGAGCGCCCCTACGAGCTCACCCCCCACGACCGGCCGCCGGTGTGGATCTACGACTTCGGACTGCGCTGTCCCACCCGCCAGCTCGAGCGGTTCGCCACCGCGTTCGCCGACGTCTTCCTGGGCGTCTGGAGCGGGGAGCTGGAGGACGACCGCCTCAATGGTCTGGTGCTGGCGGCCGGACTCAGCGGCCGCGAGATCACGGTGATCCGCGGTGTCGCGCGGTATCTGCGCCAGGCGACGATCGCCTTCTCGGACCGCTACATGGAGCAGACCCTGGTCGCCAACCCGAAGGTCGCCATCCGCCTGCTGCGGCTGTTTCGTTCTCGCTTCGACCCCGATCGCCGCGATCCGACCGCGGCCGAGCTCGGCGCGACCATGATCGAGAAGGCGATCGACGAGGTCTCGAGCCTCGACGAGGATCGCATCCTGCGCAATTTCCTGGCCGTGTTGCGCGCGACGCTGCGGACCAACTACTTCCGCCGCGACGAGGACGGGCGGCCCCCGGGTTACCTCTCGTTCAAGCTCGATCCGACGCAGCTGCCGTTCTTGCCGCGGCCGCGGCCGCGCTATGAGATCTTCGTCTACTCGCCGCGGGTGGAGGGAATCCACCTGCGGGGCGGCAAGGTGGCGCGCGGCGGGCTGCGCTGGTCAGACCGCCGGGAGGACTTCCGGACCGAGGTGCTGGGGCTGATGAAGGCCCAGATGGTCAAGAACGCGCTGATCGTGCCGGTCGGCTCCAAGGGCGGCTTCGTGGTCAAGCGGCCGCCGGCCGCCGGGGCAGAGGCGCTGCAGGCCGAGGGGATCGACTGCTACCGCACCTTCCTGCGGGGATTGCTGGACCTCACC
>DASXJY010000073.1:0-19163 GCA_036497115.1 Solirubrobacteraceae bacterium | reverse complement strand
AGCGGCTCGGCGAGGCCTAGACCCGGCTGGCCACGAACTTCTCCCGCAGCGCGGTCTTCTTGAACTTCCCGGTTGCCGTGCGCGGGATCTCGTCGATGAACTCGAAGCGGTCGGGGAGCTGCCACTTGGCGTAGTCCCTGGCCAGGTGGGAGCGCAGGTCATCGGCGCTGGCCTCCTGGCCCTCGCGCAGGACGATCGCCGCCAGCGGCCGCTCTCCCCAGTGCTCGTCGGGAATCGCGATCACCGCGGCCTCGGCGACCGCCGGATGGGCCATCAGCAGGTTCTCGAGGTCGACCGAGGAGATCCACTCGCCGCCGGACTTGACCAGGTCCTTGGACCTGTCGCAGATGCGGATGCAGCCGCGGCCATCGATCTTGACCACGTCGCCGGTGGCAAACCACCCGTCGTCGGTGAACTTGTCTTCACCTTGGCCGCGGTGGTAGCCGCGGGCGACCCAGGGGCCGCGAACCTCGAGCTCACCCATCGCCTCGTCGTCCCAGGCGATCAGCTCGCCGTCGTCGCCCCGAGCCCGGATCTCGACGAACGGCGACGGGATCCCCTGCCGGCTGCGGTAGTCATAGCGCTCCTCCTCGCTGGCGTCTTCGAGCTCGCGCGGCAGCCGGCAGACGCTGCCCAGCGGGGATGTCTCGGTCATTCCCCAGGCGTGGATGATCGTCAGCCCGTGGCGGTCAAGCCCCTCGAGCAGGCTCTTGGGCGCCGCCGAGCCGCCAACCAGCAGTCGCTGCAGCGAGCTCAGGTCCCAGCGATCGGGTTCGGCGTCGAGCGCCTCCAGGACCGCCATCCAGACAGTGGGCACGCCGGCCGACATCGTCACCCGCTCGGTGGCCATCAGGTCAAGGACGCTGACGGCGTCGAGCTTGGGGCCGGGCAGCACCAGGCCCGCCCCCACCATCGCCGCTGCGTAGGGCAATCCCCAGGCGTTGGCGTGGAACATCGGAACCACCGGCAGCAGCGTGTCGCGCGAGGACAGGCTGTTGGTGTCCGGCAGCGCAGCGACCAGCGAATGCAGGACCAGCGAGCGGTGCGAGTACAGAACGCCCTTCGGTCGCCCGGTGGTGCCCGACGTGTAACACATCGCGGCGGCGGTGCGTTCGTCGGCTGCCGGCCACTGCATCGGCTGCGCCCCCTCGATCAGCGACTCGTAGTCCGGACAGCCGTCCGGAACCGCGCCCGAGCGCGAGATCACGATCACGTGCTCGAACTCCCAGGCGTCGCTGAAGCTCTCGAGCACCTCGAGCAGCGACTCGTCGACGACGATCGCGCGGTCCTCGGCGTCGTTGACGATGAACGCGAGCTCGTCGCGGTGAAGCCGGGGGTTGAGCGTGTGCAGCACCGCCCCCATCGAGGGCAGCGCGAAGTACAGCTCCAGGTGCTCGGGCTGGTTCCACAGCAGCGTGGCGACGGGGTCGCCGGGCTCGATGCCCAGCTCGGCCAGCGCCGTCCCGAGCCGCCGCGCCCGCTCGATGCACGCGCCGAACGTGGTGCGGTCAACGGATCCGTCGGGGCGGCGGTAGACGACCTCGCGCTGGCCGCTGAACCGCTCCGCGCGCTCCACCACCGCTGTCAGCGACAGCGGGAAGTCGTCCATCATCAGCCCTTGGCGCATGTTCCCTCCCGTCGGTCGACTCGCGTAACGCCAAAGCCTACGCTCGCGGTAAGGGATCGTGCACCGGTGGCCGGACGCGGCCGGGCGGTTGTGCAAGCGGGTCCTCCGAGGAGCGGCAAACGTCCCAAACCTAGGCGGCAGTCGGAGGATTGGGGCGTTTGCCGACTCCCAGACGGCAAACGTCCCAATCGGTCCAGCAGAGGGGGAGGTTTGGGACGTTGACCGCGCTTTCGGTAGCGATCTCGGCACGCGCCGTCACGGTCCCGGCACACCGACGAGAAATCAGGCGGCCAGCGCCAGCTCCTCCTCGCCTCCGGCGGTCGGATCCATGGCCGCGCCGGCGGCGGCTTTGTCCGACCCACCGGACCCGCCACGCCCCGGCACCGCCAGGCGCACGATCTTCTTGACCACGCTGCCGAACTGCTTGCCCAGCGGCCCGGTGTTGTAGGGCAGGCCGTAGCGCTGGCAGATCTCGCGCACCTCGACGGCGATCTCCGCGTAGCGGTGAGCCGGAATGTCCGGGAACAGGTGGTGCTCGATCTGGTGGGAGAGGTTGCCGCTGAGGAGGTGAAACAGGCGGCCACCCTCGAGGTTGGCCGAGCCGAGCATCTGGCGCAGGTACCAACCGCCGCGGGTCTCGTTCTCGACCTCCTCCTCGGAGAACTCCTCCACCCCTTCGGGGAAGTGGCCGCAGAAGATGATCATGAACGACCACAGGTTGCGGGTCAGGTTGGCGCTCAGGTTGCCGGCCAGCACGAACGGGGCCACGGGGCCGGCCAGCAGCGGGAACACGACGTAGTCCTTGAGCACCTGGCGCCGGCCCTTGTGCCAGATCGCCCGCAGGATGTCTCGCTTGTCGGCCAGCGTGATCTCGCCGGCCTCGATCCGCTCCACCTCGAGGTCGTGAACCGCCACGCCCCACTGAAACAGCGCCGCCAGCAGCGCCGCGTAGATGGGGTTGCCGATGTCCCGCGGGCGCCACGGCTGGTCCTCGGACATGCGCAGTACGCCGTAGCCGATGTCGCGGTCCTTGCCGAGCACGTTGGTGTGGGTGTGGTGCATGTAGTTGTGCGAGTGGCGCCACTGGTCGCCCGGGCATGCCGTGTCCCACTCAAAGCGGCCCGAATCGAGGCCCGGGTCCTTCATCCAGTCGTACTGACCGTGCATCACGTTGTGGCCGATCTCCATGTTGTCGAGGATCTTCGACAGCGCCAGCGCGGTGGTCCCGCCCAGCCAGGCGGGCGGCAGAAAGCCGGCGAACAGCAGCGCTCGGCCGCCGATCTCGAGCCCCCGCTGGGCCTTGATCACGTTGCGGATGTAGGTGGCGTCGCGTTCGCCGAGGTCCATGATCACGCGTCCGCGAAGCTCGTCGAGCTCGTCGCCGAGCGCCTCGATCTGTTCTGGGGTCAAGTCTGGGAGCGATGTCATCTCGAAAGCCTTTCTGTTGCTAGAGCTCCAGCGCCACGTCCCCGGCGGGGACCGAGATGCAGAGCTGAATGTCTTCGTCGTCTTCGTCTGAGACCTGGCCGGTGCGAACGTTGCGGACAGCCCCGGTGGCCTTGCGGCACGTGCAGGTGTGGCAGATGCCCATCCGGCAGCCGAAATCGGGGGACAGTCCGGCCGCCTCGGCCTGCTCGAGCAGCGTCCCGCTGCCGATCGCGGCGGTCCGGTCGCTGCGCAGGAACCGCAGTGATCCCTCGGCCGCCGAACCGCCCACGGCCAGCACCGGCGGCGCGAAGGTCTCGGCCCGCAACTGCTCGGGATCGCCGCCGGCTTCGGCCCAGGCCCGGCGGGCGCCGTCGATCAGCGAAGGAGGTCCGCAGACCCCCGCCCAGCTGGCCGCGTCGACGTCGCCCACCGCTGCGGCGTCGAGATGGCCGTCGCCTTCCCGAGTGGCCCGGAAGCACACCTCGATCCCGCCGTGGCGGCGAGCCAGCTCATCCACCTCGGCTCGGTAGAGCCAGTCGGCGCTGGTCCGCGCGTAGTGGATGAATTTGACCTGGCTCGGCAGCCCCTCGTCGCACAGCGTGCGCAGCATCGACATGACCGGCGTGATGCCGCTGCCGCCGCTGATCAGGACGACCTGTTCAGGACGCTGGGCGGGCAGGACGAACTCGCCCTGGGCGACACCGAGGTGAACGATCGCCTTCTCGGAAAGCCGCCGGCGCAGATAGCGGGACACCAGCCCCTCCGGGTGCTCGGTCACGGTCAGCTCGAGCCGGCGGTCTGGCCCGTGCTGCGAGCCGGCCGGCGAGTAGGTCCGGGTGCGCCTGACGCCGTCGATCTCAAGCCCGGCCCGCACGAATTGACCGGCCTCGAAGCCTCCCCAGGCCGAGTTGGTGCGCAGTGACAGCGTGACGCTGCGAGCGGTCTGGCGCCTGATCTCAACCACCTCGGCGCGAGCCTCGCCGACCGTCAGCGACGGCCGAATCAGCTCCAGGTAGCGGTCGACGCCGTGGGGACCAAGGAGCAGGTCGACGAATTGCGACCCCAGCGCGCGGCTGGCCAGGCCCCCGCCCGCCGAGACGGGTCCTCCGCCCCCGGCAGCCCGGCCATGGCTTCTCAATGAAGTAGGTGCGATCATCTCCTCATCGCTGCTTAGTGTACGTCTGTTCACTAAATATGGTTGCATGCTTTCCCAGTAGCGCAAGGGGTAAACTGGTCGTGTGACCTCCTTCACAGAGCATTTGTGAACAGTCGTACGCCACACACGCGCCACCCCCGCCACGCGCGATCGTCGCCGCCCCAGCGTCGCTCCCAGGCCGAGCGCCGCCAGCACACCCGCCAAGCGCTGCTCGACGCCGCGCTTGACCAGATGGAGGCCGGCATCAGCTTCGATCGGCTCAGCCTGCGCCGGGTCACCCACGCCGCGGGCGTGGTGCCGGCCGCGTTCTACCGCCACTTTCAGAGCATGGACGAGCTCGGGCTGGCGCTGGTCGACGAATCGGTCCGGACCCTGCGGGCGATGCTGCGCCAGGCCCGGGAGGGCGGGCCGTCGCCCGAGCACCTGATCGACAGCTCGGTCCAGATCCTCGTCGACCACGTCCGCCAGCACCGCCGCCACTTCGCGTTCCTGGCCGAGACCAGATCGTCGGGCAACACCGTCCTGCGCCACACGATCCGGACCGAGATCAGGTTATTCGCCAGCGAACTGGCCACCGACCTGGCCCGCTTCCCGATCCTTCGTGACTGGAGCACCGCCGACCTTCAGATGCTGGCCGGCCTGTTCGTGGACGTGATGATCGCGGCGATCGAATCGATACTCGAGGTGGCCGGCACGACCCTGTCGCCCGATGCGCCGTCGCCCGAGGCCGAGGCCGAGATCGCCCGTCTGACCGCCAAGCGGCTGCGCCTGATCGCGCTGGCGGTCCCGCACTGGCGTAGCTCATAGCCCCCGCGTCCCGCGCCCCACCCGGCCACCGCGCGCCCCACCCGGCCACCGACTTCCCGCGCGCGTGAGCCCGGTACGGTCCGCGTGATGGCCACCCGCCGCCTGCCCCACGACCGGCCCCAGCTCTCCTGGTCGGGCTGGGGCGATCCCGCCGCATCCGCGCCGCTGCCCGAGTCGCTGCGCGCGGTTCTGCGCGACGGCCTCGGGGTGGGCCGGCCAACCCCCGCCCCAGCCTCCCCGGCCGCCGTCGCGTTGACCGCGCCGAGCCTGCCCGAGGCCACCGGGCGGGAGCTGGCGGCGATCACCGGCGCCGAGCACGTGCGCTCAGATCACGAGACCCGGCTCCGCCACGCGCTGGGAAAATCGACGCCTGATCTGCTGGCGCTGCGCTCCGGCGCTCCCCTGGCCGCGCCCGACGGGGTTGTCAGCCCGGCCTCACACGACGAGATCCTCGAGATCCTGCGCCTCTGCAGCGAGCACCGGGTGGCGGTGGTGCCGTTCGGGGGCGGCACATCGGTGGTCGGTGGTGTGACGCCGCACGCAGATGGCTTTGCCGGTTCGGTGGCCCTCGACCTGGCCCGCCTTGCCTCGTTGCAGGAACTGGACGAGGAGTCTCGGCTGGCGGTCCTTCAACCGGGTTTGCGCGGGCCGGAGGCCGAGGCCGTACTCGGCCAGCGCGGCTACACGATCGGCCACTTCCCGCAGTCGTTCGAATACGCCACGCTCGGTGGCTTTGCCGCCGCCCGCTCCAGCGGCCAGGCCTCGGCGGGCTACGGCCGCTTCGATGACCTGGTTCTGGCGCTGAAGGTCGCCACCCCGGCCGGGACCCTGACACTGGGACGGGCTCCGAAGTCGGCCGCCGGGCCCGATCTTCGCCAGCTGATCCTGGGCTCGGAGGGGAGCCTGGGCGTCATCACCGAGCTCACTGTCGAGGTGCGGCCGATCCCCGCCACCCGCGTCTACGAGGGATGGCGGTTTGAGTCCTTCGCCCACGGCGCCGACACGCTGCGGCGCTTGGTCCAGGACGGGCCGGCGCCCACCGTGCTGCGGCTGTCCGACGAGGCCGAGACGGCCGTCAACCTCGCCCACCCCGATGAGATCGGCGGGTCGCCGGCCACCGGCGGCAGCCTGGCCATCTTCGGCTTCGAGGGCGACGGCGACGACGTGGAGTTCCGGCGCGCCGCCGCCACAGCGGCGTGCCGGGGGGCCGGCGCCACGGTCGTCGCACAGGCCGGCGATAACTGGGCCCGCGACCGATACCGCGGGCCCTATCTTCGCGATGCCCTGCTCGATGCCGGGGCCCTGGTCGAGACGCTCGAGACGGTCTGCTTCTGGTCTTCGCTGCGCGGGCTCTACGCTGCCGTTGGCGAGGCCCTGCGTGACTGTCTGACCGCGCTCGGCACCCCGCCGGCGATCCTCTGTCACATCTCGCACGTGTACCGTACCGGCGCCTCGCTGTACTTCACCGTCGCCTGCGCCCAGCGCGATGATCCGATAGAACAGTGGGGCCAGGCCAAGCGGGCGGCCAGCGAGGCGATTGCGGCCGCGGGCGGCTCGATCACTCACCACCACGGCGTCGGCAGCGATCACCGGGAGTGGTACGAGCGTGAAGTCGGCAGCCTGTCGGTGGCCGCGCTGCGCGCCGCAAAACGAACCCTCGATCCGGCCGGGATCCTCAATCCCGGGGTCTTAATCGCGGCCGACCGGGTAAGCAGCCTTTGACGAGGATGGGAAACGAATGAACGAATCCGACTACGCCGAGAAGCTGGCCGACCTGGTCGTCCGCCTCGGCGCCAACGTCCAGCCGGGCCAGATCGTGGCCATCTCCTCCGAACCCGGCAAGGAGGCGTTGACCCGGGCCATCGCCGAGGCGGCGTATCGCGCCGGCGCCCTGTTCGTGGACCTCAGCGTGTTCGACGTGTATCTCAAGCGGGCCCGCGCGGTGCATGCCGACCGCGAAACGCTGGGGTTCGTCCCCCCGTGGCTGGGCGAGCGCGCGCTCGCGCTCGGCGAGCACCGCTGCGCCCGCGTCGCCCTGACCGGCCCGGTGGCGCCGCGGATCATGGATGGGATCGATCCGGGGCTCCTCGGCCTCGACATGCTGCCGTCGCTGCGAGAGGGCATGTCGGTGATCAACAAACGACTGACCAACTGGACCGTGGCGCCATGCCCGACGACCGGATGGGCCACCCTGGTGCACCCGCGGCTCGAGCCGCCGCAGGCGCTGGATCGGTTGTGGCAGCAGGTCGCCCACGTCTGTCGCATCGACGAGGACGATCCGGTCGCCGCCTGGCAGGCCCGGCTCGATCAGCTGCTGACGGTGTCCGCCAAGCTCGACGAGCTGCGACTCGACGCGCTGCGCTTTCGCGGACCCGGCACCGACCTGACGATCGGCTTGTTCGCCTCCAGCCACTGGTGTGCGGCGCGATTCGAGACCGCCGGGGGGATCGTCCACGTCCCCAACCTGCCCACCGAGGAGGTCTTCACCACCCCGGATCCCGAACGGGTGCAGGGCTTTGTCACCTCCACCAAGCCGCTGTTCACCTCCGGGACCACGATCACCGGACTGAAGGTCCGCTTCGAAGCCGGACGGGCGGTTCAGATCGAGGCCGACCAGGGCGCCGACGTGTTGCGGTCGCTGTCCGAGCGCGATCCCGGGGCGGCGCGCCTGGGCGAGGTCGCGCTGGTCGACCGCGAGGGGCGGATCGGGCCACTGGAGACGACCTTCTTCGACACCCTGCTGGACGAGAACGCCGCCAGCCATATCGCGCTGGGCCAGGGCTATGACCTCGGCGTCACCGACGAAGACGAGATCGCCCGAATCAACGAGTCAGAGATCCACGTCGACTTCATGATCGGCAGCGACGAGCTCGAGGTCGACGGCGTGCGCCAGGACGGGAGCGAGATTCCGCTGCTGCGCGGCGGCAGCTGGCAGATCTAAGCGCCAGGGGCGGCTCGGCCGCGTCCGGTGGGGCAGAGGAAACCGGGCGGTCACGCTACGCTAACCAGCTCCCGGAGAGGTGCCGGAGCGGTTGAACGGGCGCGACTGGAAATCGCGTAACGGGGGTGACCTCGTTCGGGGGTTCGAATCCCCCCCTCTCCGTTGGTTGTCCGCTGGGGAACGATCCTCAGGGGCAGCCCGGCCCGAGCCGGCCAGCGCCGGCTACGCTGCCACGCGCGCCTCGGTGAGCCCGACCACCGCCAGCCGGCGGGTGCACATGCGCACGGCGCGCTGGCGCGTGGCCGCCGGGACAGCGTCGCCCCATGCCGCGGCCGCGTCCTCGGCCTGGGCCAGCACGTCGCGGATGAGGTCTGGAGAGGGCTGGGCCTCCAGCAGGCAGCGGAGGCCGAAGCCGATGTGCCAGCGCTCGTCGAGATCGACGTGCTCCACGCCCTCGCGCACCCCGGGCAGGGCACCGGCTGCCAAGTCGTCGAGCAGGGCGCGTTGCCCGGCGGCGAAGACGATCCCCTCGAGCACCATGTGGTAGAGGCTGATGCCGTGGTCCAGTCCGCTGCGGCCTGCCGCAAGCTCGGCGGCCAGCTTCGGCAGCCGCACCTCGAAGAGCTCGAGCACCGCGTCCGGGACGTGGGCCCGGGCCGAGGCGCGTCGCTGCGCCGGGGTGGTTCCGGACAGCCCGAGCACCTCGGCGGCGATGCGGTCGAAGAACACAGCGTGGCGCTGCTCATCGCGGCGCTGCAAAAAGAAGACCCAGGCCATCAACGTGTCGTCGGTGGCTTGGGCGAACGGCGCAAGGTGCTCGGAGACGGCGTCCTCGGCCACGCAGAAGCCGGCGAGCAGCGTGGTAAGGCGGCGGCGGCGCACCGCCGACAACCCGGGCCACCGGCGGGCGTCCGGGGCGAGGTCGATGGCTGTCGCATCCCACTGCAGACGGGCCACGATCTTAGAGAAGGAGCTGAGCCTTGCGAACATGGTCCGGGTCCCTCGACGTCCTCCCGCGGGCAGGAAGTCGTCCTCCTTGGCGCCGCAGATCGGGCACGACCAGCCAGCGCGGACCCCCTCGGAGGTCCTGCCGGGCTTGAGGTCGCCGGCGGCGGAGCCCCCGGCGGGATCGAACATGTACGTGCACCGCGGGCACCGCACGAGCTCGCCAGCCATGGGCGCCAAGATACCAAGCGATATTCGTGCTCCTGCTGTTTGACATCGACGGAACACTTCTCGAAGGCACCGCACAGCCGGTGGGTGAGGCCATGCGTGCGGCCCTGCAAGAAGTCCATGGGGTCGACCTGACCGTGATCCGGACGCAGATCGCGACGGCCGGCCGGACCGACGGCGAAATCGCGCGGGCGATCCTGCTCGACGCCGGTGTCTCCACGGAGCGGATCGACGCTTTCGCCGACGGCGTGCGCGAGAGTTGCTGCCGCTCGGCCGCGCAGCGGCTCCCGGACGATCTGTCGGGGGCGGTGCTTCCCGGAGTGCGGGAGTTGCTCGACTGGCTCATGGAGCAACCGGACGTGCAGCTTGGATTGCTGACCGGCAACTACGAGCCGATCGCCCGGCTGAAGCTGACGCGAGCCGGCATCGGTGGGGCGTTCCCCCTTGGACAGGGCGCCTTCGGCTCGGACGCCGAGGATCGCACCGTTCTGCCCGCGATCGCCCGGCGACGCGCCGGCAAGGCCGGCGTCCCGTATCCGCGTGGCGAGACGATCGTGATCGGCGACACACCTCGGGACATCGCCTGCGCGCGCGCGGACGGGCTTCGATGCGTGGCGGTGGCCAGCGGCCACTTTACGAGCGACGCGCTGGCGGGGGCCGATGCCGTGGCGCGCGACGCTGTCGAGCTCCGGCTGATCTTGCCGGAGCTCGGAGTCGGCGCCTCGGTGGCGTGACAGATTCAGGCGTGCGTGAACCGCTTCATCGAGCGATACACGAAGTCAGTCGTCTGCGCTGATGTGCGTGCTGAGACGACTCGATCGTGATGCGCCGAGAACTGGCATACCGGATCCGCGGCTGCCGCGTCGCCGGTGAGCCGCAGCGCCTGGCAGCGACAGCCCCCCCAATCCACCTCTTGTCGTCCCAGCGGGCACGTGCGGCATGGCTCCTGCATCCAGTCCACCCCCCGAAAGCGGGCGAACGCTTCGGACTCGCTCCAGATCCATTCCAGCGGATGCTCACGCACGTTTGCGAACTCGAGCCCCGGGATCGTCGACGCGGCCTGACACGGCAGCACATCGCCATTCGGAGCGACCACGATCGCCGTCCGGCCCCAGCCACCCATGCATGGTTTGGGCAGCTCTTCATAGAAGTCGGGTAATACCCAGAGCACGGTCAGCTTGGGACCGACACGCTCACGGAAGCGCCGGACCGCCTCCTCGCCTCGCTTGAGCTGCTCCCACGACGGCATCAGCGCCTCCTGGTTTGCGACCGCCCAGCCGTAGTACTGCGTATTTGCAAGCTCGAGTCGCTGCGCGCCGAGGTCGAGAGCGAGCTCGAGCACGTCCTCGATCCGGTCGAGGTTCTGCCTGTGAAGGACGCAGTTGATGGTCAGCGGGAAGTCCAGCTCCTTCACGAGCCGCGCGGCCGCGATCTTCTTCTCGAACGACTTGTTACCGGCGATCCAGTCGTTCTCCTGCGCATCGGGGCTCTGAATCGAGACCTGCACGTGGTCGAGTCCGGCGGCCTTCAGCGCCACGGCGCGATCACGGGTGAACCGGGTCCCGGCGGTGATGAGCGACGAGTAGAGACCGGCGTCACGCGCCCCCTCACACAGCTCAACGAGGTCGCGGCGCAGCATTGGCTCGCCGCCGGTGAGCGCGAGCTGGAGGACGCCGAGCCCACGTGCCTGGCGGAATGTGCGGATCCAGTCCTCGGTCGCCAGCTCGCGGCTATACCGTCCGCTACCGATATCCAGAGGATTCGAGCAGTACGGGCAGTGGAGCGGACACTGGTAGGACAGCTCGGCGATCAATGTCGACGGCCTAGGCTGCTGCATCGACCACCAGTCCTTTCTCAGCCATGGCGTCGACCAGCCCTCGAACGTCATCGCCTAGATCGACGCTGTCGTAGCGGGCGGCGAGGGCGCCGACGATGTCATCGAGCGAACGTTTCCCGTCGCACAGCTCGAGTACCTCCGCGGCGGTGGCATTGAGCCGCACGACACCCTCGGGGACCAGCAGCACGTGCTCCTCGCGTACCTCGTCGTACCGCAGTCGAGCGCCGGTGGCGAGGAGGGGACGGGTCATGCGCGCCCGTCGGGCGGGATCGAGTTCTGCGTGTCACCGCGTTCGATCGCGTCGAGCTGCGCCCACAACATTTCGGTCTTGAAACGGAGCGCCGCCACGGCAGCCTCCTGCTGCTCGGGCGTGCGGCAGCGCTGAACGACAATATCGAGCGCGTATTGCGCGTCGCGGGGCGCTTTCACCAACCGGGTTCGGAAGTACTCGAGTCCTGCGGGGTCGATCCATTCATAGTGACGCTCCAGTGCCTCGAGCCGCACGCGGATCGCGGCCGGCCCGAACAGCTCGGTGAGCGACGACGCCACCGCCTCGAGCCATGGCTTCTGGCGCGCGAAGTTCACATAGGCGTCAACCGCGTAGCGCACCGCGGGCAGGACGCGCTGCTCTGACAGCAGCTCGTCCCGCGGGACGCCAAGCGCCTCGCCGAGCCGCAACCACGACTCGATGCCGCCCGCGCCGTCGGTGCTGCCGTCGTGGTCGATGATCCGCTGTATCCAGTCGCGCCGGACCTCGACCTCGGGGCAGTTCGCCACAATCGCCGCGTCCTTCAACGGAATGCACTTCTGGTAGTAGAAGCGATTGGAGACCCAGCGCTGCAGCTCCTCTCGTGTCAATTCTCCCGCGTCCATTCGTCTGTGGAATGGGTGCAGATTGTGGTAGCGCGTCCCCTGCGCGCGCAGGCGCGCGATGAATTCCTCGGGCGCCAGGACCCCCTGGCCGTCCCTGGTTACGGTGGCCCTGTCGGTCATAGCTCCATCTCGAGGCCATCGTAGGCAACCTCGACGCCGGCGCGGAGGACGGCCTGTCGCTCAGGCGAGTCCTCGAGCAGGATCGGGTTGGTGTTGTTGATGTGGACGAGCACCTTGCGCGGTCGCTCTAGTCGTGCCAGCGCCTCGAGCGTTCCGCCGCGGCCCGACAGCGGTACATGTCCCATGTCGTGCGCGCTGCGCTCCGAGATGCCGAGCCGGGCGAGCTCGTCCTCGCGCCAGAAGGTCCCGTCAACGAGCACGAGATCGCTCGCGGCGAAACGATCCAACACGCCATCGTCCAGCCGGGCGAGACCGGGGACGTAGGTGACGACGCCGCCGCCAGCGCGGTCGCGGAGGACGAACCCACTCGCCTCGAGGGCCACATCTGCCCGGCTCAGGTAGCGCGGTGCATCGCCGCCCACGTGGAACAGCTCGACAGCAAGACTCGACCCTGGCAGCGGGGTCGCCAGCTCCGGTTCCAGCGTCTCCCACGCGGCCCCGCAATAGCGCTCGAGGATCGCCAAAGCGGGATACCCGTCCCTCAGAGCGCGCTCGACGCCCTGATCCCCGAAGATGCGCACCGGCGTCGTGGACTCTCGCAAGAGCAGGAGCCCTGCCGTATGGTCGATTTCCGCGTCGGTCAGAAGGACGCCCGCGATCGGTGGCGCGCGAACGCCGCCGAGCTGCCCGGGTGTGAGCCCCTCAAGCTGCTGACGGGCATCCGGGGAGGCGTTTACGAGAAACCACGGCCCCTCCCCCCCGCTGATCGCCAGCGACGACTGCGTACGAGGCTGCGCCCGCACACCCGTTCGCGCCGCCTCGCACGTCTCGCAATGGCAATTCCATTGTGGAAGCCCGCCTCCAGCCGCCGAGCCGAGGACACGAACGCGCACGTGACGAGTAGCCGGGACGCAGCCTCAGGCAATTGCCGGAGGCGGCGTCGGCTTCAGGCTACCGGTGATACAGGTAGGAGGTGACCTCGGAACACAGCTCGACGAACTCAAACTTAGGCTTGGCCCACGTCATTGGACGCCTCCTCATTAGAGTGCAGGTGAGCCTAACTCTAGCGAATGGTGCAAGAGCCGAATGATCGCCGCCACACGTCGCCCCGGATGCACGTCGAGATAGCCGCCAGCGACCCGCAGGCGATTGGCGCCGACCTGGTCGCCGCCCCCGCGGGAGCGCGGGCCTCGGAGCTCGGAGCACCGGCCCGGGCGATAGCCGATGCCGACCCTGTCGCGATCGTGTACACCGATGCCGCCCCGCTGGCCGTGATCGCGCTCGAGCCGGGCGTCGAGGGACTGCGGACCGGTGCCGCGCGCGCAGTTCACGCCTGCCGGGGTGGCGGGACGGTCGCCTGGGCGCTGGATGCGTCCCTGCCCCTTACGGTCGATGAGCAGGTACGTGCGCTGGCCGAAGGCGCCGTCGTCGGCGGCTACGACGCCCGGCGTTGGCGAAGCGACGAGCCGCCACCCGGGGTGCAGCGCTTCGTGATCTGCGACTGCAGCGAGGACCTGGCGCCCGTGGCAGACCGCGCGGCGCTCGTGGCGCGGTGGACGAACACCGCCCGCGAGCTCGTCGACGCACCTCCGAACGTCATTTCACCGGCGCGGCTTGCGGAGCGGGCGGCGGCGTTCCCCGGGCTCGCGGCCGAAATCATCGACCCGGCCGAGGCCGGCCTTGGCGCGCTCGCCGCGGTCGGCGCCAGCAGTCCGGTCCAGCCCCTGCTCCTCGTGCTGCGGCATGAGCCGCCCGGCGGGGCAGATTTCCCGCGGCTGGGGCTCGTGGGCAAGGCCGTCACGTTCGATACGGGGGGTTACTTCCTCAAGCCCCAGGCGGACATCATCCGCCAGAAGGCCGATATGGCCGGTGGCGCGGCCGTCGTGGCGGCGCTGGGCGCGATCGCCGAGCTCGAGCTCCCACTGGCGGTCACTGGAGTCGTGCCCGCGTGCGAGAACATGCTGAGTGGCAGCGCGATTCGGCCAACCGATGTCATCAGGACCGCGTCGGGCCTCACCGTCGAGGTGACCAATCCCGACGCCGAGGGGCGCCTGATCCTGGCTGACGCGCTGTGGTACGCCCGCCGCCACGGCGCGACACATCTCGTCGACATGGCGACCCTGACTGGCGCCCTGCGTGCCGGCATGGGCGATCTCTACGCCGGCGTCTTCGCGCCCGACGAAGCGTGGCGCGATGCGGTGGTGCAAGCGGGCAACGCAAGTGGCGACCTTGCCTGGCCGTGGCCGCTACATCCACGCTACAGACGGCTGATCGACTCGACCGTGGCGGACCTGCGCAACACGGCGGGAAAGGGCTTTGGCTTCCCGATTGTCGCCGCCACGTTCTTGCAGCAGTTCGCTGGAGAAGGACCCTGGGCGCACGTCGACATGCTGGGCCCCGCGTTGCTCGACGAGGATCGCGGCGACGAGCTCGGGCCCGGCGCCAGCGGCTACGGCGTTCGCATGCTCGTCGAGCTCACCACGCGCCTGAGCGCAGCCGCGCCTGATCGCGGCGGCGACCCGTGAGCCGGCGCTCAGGCGTTACGCTGGCGCGATGAACGTCGGAGGTCGCGATCCGCGAGATGCGGCGCCGACCACGCCGGGACGCGTCGTGGATGCCTCCAAGATCGACCTCGCCGCCGCGGAGCGAGCCGCTCTGGAGCTGCTGCGCGCGATCGGCGCCGATGTTGACGCCCCGGGTCTGCTCGGGACACCTCGCCGCGTCGCCGCCTCCTTCTCCGAACTTGTCACGCCGGCCGAGTTCTCGGCGACCTCGTTCCCCAACGAGGGCCGCTACGACGAGCTCGTCCTGGTGCGCGACATCCCCTTCCACACGCTCTGCATGCACCACCTGTTGCCGTTCTTCGGCCAGGCCCACGTCGCGTACCTGCCCGCGGACAAGATCATCGGGATCTCGAAGCTCGCGCGCGTGGTCGAAACATTCGCGCGCGATCTGCAGCTTCAGGAGCGCATGACCGTCCAGATCGCCGACTGGCTGGAGCGGGAGCTCGCACCGCGAGGGGTGGGGGTCGTGCTCAGCGCCGAGCATACGTGCATGACGATCCGCGGCGTTCTCAAGCCGGGCGCCCGGACCGTGACCTCGGCGCTGCGCGGCACGCTGCGCGACGATGCAGGCACGCGCCAGGAGCTCTTCAGCCTTGTCGGCTGATGCCCTTGACCAGGCGCCGCTGATCGAGACCGTGGTGACCACGACCGGCAGCGACGACGTGGTCAATTGCGCCGCGATGGGCGTGCGCTGGGGCGAGCACGAGCTCGTCTTCTGGCCGTTTCACAGAACCCGCACCCTGAAGAACCTGCGCTTACGAGGCGAGGCCGTCGTGCATCTGACCGACGACGTGCTGCTGTTCGTGCAATCCGCGCTGGGCCACCCTCGTCCCGCCATGCGCGCCGCCAGCGTTGTCGCCGGCTCGGTGATCGAGGAGGCGAACAGCTGGCGGGAGGTCATCGTGACCGAGATCGCGCCCGGTGAGGATGGCATGGCACGCTCGCGGGTGCGCGCCCGGGTGGTGGCGACCGGCACCGGCACGCAGCAGCCACTGGGACTGTGCCGGGCCCGGCACGCCGCCGTCGAGGCGTCGATCTTCGCCTCGCGGCTGGAGTGGTTGGGGGGCGAGCGGGTCCGAGCTGAGCTGGCTCGCCTGCAGGAGCTGGTTGACAAGACCGCCGGACCCCGCGAGCGCGCGGCGATGGAGTACGTGCGAACCTTCGTCACGGACCGGACGTGAATGAGGTCGTCGTCACCGCGCCGGCGCGCCTGCATTTCGGAATGCTCGATCCGGCGGGCCTGGGAGCACGCCGCTTCGGAGGCTTCGGCGTGGGCATCGAGTCCCCCCGGGTTGCTGTGGCGGTCCGGTGGGCGGGGCCCGGCCCCTCCGACGCGGTCATAGTGTCCGGACCGCAGGCCGGCCGCGCGACCACCTTCGCCCGCCGGGCGTGGTCGAATCTCGGGCTCAGCAGCGGAGTCGAGGTGAACGTGCGCGAGGCGATCCCTTCTCACATGGGGCTGGGATCGGGCACCAAGCTCGGTTTGGCGATTGCCCGCGGGATCGCCGGGCTGGCGGCCATCTCGGTAGGGCCGGAGCAACTGGCGCAGGCGAGCGGGCGGGGAGCGCGCTCCAGCGTGGGTTGCTGGACGTTTGCGGCACCCGGGCTCGTCATCGAGGCCGGCGTGGCCGACGGGGGCTCGATCAGCCCCCTGGTCGCCCGGCACCCGATGCCGGAGCGATGGCGCTGCGTACTCGCACTGCCGCTCGGCCTCGAGGGACTCTCCGGGGACGCGGAGGAGCGCTTCTTCGGTCGGCTGCGCGAGTCCGGACACGCCGAGCCGAGCGTGTCGCGGCTGCTGCTGACCGCGCTGCTTCCCGGACTGCTGGCGGGCGACATCGACGAGTTCGGTTCCGCGCTGACCCGGATCCAGCGCGAGGTGGGATCGATATTTGCCGCCCAGCAGGGTGGCGTCTTTCATCCGAGTGCGGCCCCGCTGGTCGACGCGCTGCAGGCGCTGGGCGTCAGAGCGGTCGGACAGAGCTCGTGGGGCCCCGCGGTCTATGGGATCGTCGATGGGCCCGAGCAGGCCGCCGGCGTGGCCGACCGACTCCGTGCCACGGCGGGCGGCGGCACCGATGTCAGCGTCGTCGATTTCGATCGGCGGGGCGCTCGGATCTCGCGCGGCGGCTCTGATCGGGCGGCGGCATGAGGCTGCTGGTCAGCGTCGTCTCAGCGGCGGAGGCTCGGCGCGCTCTGTCCGGTGGGGCGGACATCATCGACGTCAAGGATCCGGGTGAAGGAGCGCTCGGAGCTCCCTCGCCGCGCGTCCTGGCCGAGGTGGTGCGCGAGGTCGGCGCGGCAGCCCCGGTGAGCGTGGCCCTGGGTGACCTGCCCAACCTTCCCCACACCGCGGCGCTGGCCGCGCGTGGCGCCGCCCTCACGGGCGCCGGCTACGTCAAGGTCGGCCTGCGGGGGGTGGGCGAGCTGGCTGGCGCGGTGGCGCTGATGGGCGCCGTCGCCGACGCGGTGCAACCACAAACCGCGGTGATCGCCGCCGCCTATGCGGACGCCGAGGCGCTCGATCCACCGGCTCTGTCTCCCGTGTGGTTGCCCGCCCTCGCCGAGCGCGCCGGCATCTCGGGGGTGCTGGTCGACACGTTCGTCAAGGACGGCCGGGGCCTCTATGGCTGGTTGTCCGAGTCCGAGCTGGCTGATCTCATCCTTCGCACCCGCAGCGCCGGCGCCAGCTTCGGCGTCGCCGGCCAGCTGACTCGGGGTCAGCTGAGCCGCGTGCCGGCCGATGTCGTCGGGGTGCGCTCGGCGGTCTGTCGGGGTGGCAACCGAGCGGCCGAACTCGACGCCGACCTGGTGGCGGCCGCCGTCGCCGAGCTCAGTGCCGGCAGAGCCCGCAGGGCCCTCAACCCCGGGTGATCCGCGTCCCGCCCGGGTGGGCGCAACCCGGTTTTCGCACCACCACGGCGACGCCGGTGCGGCGCACGGCCTCGGGCAAGTAGGCGTCCACGGCGCGGCCACCGCCTCGAGCCTGCAGCGCCTGCAGCTCGGTGGCGGTCAACGCGGACAGCGGTGGGTCGCCCGATGGCCACCGCGCGAGCACCCCGGCAACCGGCTTGAGAAGCACCGCCTCCTCGGCCCCGATCGCGGCGGCCGCCAGCACCGCCAGCGAGTCGCTGGTCACCCCCCAGGACTCCGGCACATCCGACCGGTCCCCGAACGCCTCGGCCGCCAGCAACACGGCCAGTGCACGGGGCGCGTCAAGGTCGGCGAGCCGCTCGGCTCCCGGCATCAGCACACCCAGCAGCAGGCCGAGCTGATCCATCGCCCGCAGCGCCAGCGCGTGCGTGAGACCGTCGGAGAGGCCTACCTGGGTGTCGACCGCACGTACAGCGTCGGCGAACGGGCCGCCCCCGGGCACGACCAGCACCGGCCGCCGCTCGGCCATCGCCGTCGCCTCGGCGCAGGCCCGCCGCAGTCCGTCAAGCCCGTCGGCGCGCAGCAGTCCGCCGCCGATCTTGACGACCAGCGGGTGCCGATCATTCACGGCCGAGCACCGACAGGGCGACGGCGGCGGCGACCTCTGAGCCCGTGCCGCCGAGCGAGGAGGCCGGGGGGCCCAGCGCCGTATCCGGATGGACCGGCAGCCGGCAGCGCGCTGCCGCCGCACGGGCCAGGAACGCCCCCACCCCGACGGCGATCACCCCGGTGCCGGCGGGCATTCGCCCGGCAACGCGGCCAAGCGCGTCGGCGATCGACGCCACCTGCGCCTCCTCGACCGCGGCCGCGATGGCCTCCAGGTCTCCGGCGGAGAGTTGCTCGGGATCGGCGCAGACCACGCGCGCCAACCGGGAGCGCACCTCGGCCAGGGTCGTGCCGCGACCGTCGGGGAACGTGCAGGTGCATTGCTCCCAGATCAAGTTGCCACGCAGCAGGTGCGCGTCGGCGCTGATCGCGAACAGCTCCGAGGACACCGGGCAGGGCTCGCCGCCGATCGGCACGTGCGAGAGCACCGCCGCGACGTTGGTCCGCAGCGCGCCGGTGTAGACCAGCTCACCTGCGAGCAGCCGGTCGACGTCGGTGCGCCCACGGGCGGCGAGGACCCCTGCCGCGATCGGGATCACATCGGTGGTCGTGCCGCCGCAGTCGAGCAGGATCGCGTCGGGCAGCCAGCGCGCGACCAACAGGGCGGTGGCCACCCAGTTGGCGGCCGCGCACTCGAGCGGAGCGGCCCGTGCCTCGGCCAGGCCGACCAGATCGCCGGCGGTGGTCATGACGCGCAGCCGGCGTCCCGACAGCGCCTGCTGAGCGGCCTCGAGCACATGCAGCACTCCCTCTCGCTTGCTGGCAAACACGTCGACGAGCTCCGCGGTGGTGGTCAGTGCCACCGGGGCGCGATCAATCCCCAGTCGATCCACGACGGAGGCGATCGCGTCGGCCAGCGCCTCCGGCTGGCGCCACACCTCGAATGGCTCGGAGATGGTCCGGACCCGCCCGCCGTCGTGCACCACCGCCGCCTTGGTGTTGGCGCCGCCGACGTCGAGTCCGATCACCGGGTGGTCACGCCCCCGAATCCGGGCATCATAAGCGGGCGATGCGGATCCTGCCGGTGCTCGATCTCAAGGGGGGCATCGTCGTGCACGCCCGGCGCGGGCAGCGCGCCGACTACGCGCCGCTGCGCA
>DASXJY010000072.1:0-6725 GCA_036497115.1 Solirubrobacteraceae bacterium | reverse complement strand
ATCGACGGGTTCGCGGTGACGCCCTTGAGCGAGTCCTCGGCAACCAGGCGCCCCAGCTCGCCGCTGGTGATCAGCGAATGTCGCAGCAGATCGAGCCAGGTGCTGGTGCCCGCCTCGGCGAGCGCACGCAGCTTCGGGTTGACGTTCGCGGCCTCGGTGCTGCTCATCTGTTCAGGCCTCCTTCACTGGCTTGCAGGCGCGTTTTCCAGCATAGACGGATGGCTGAAACGGGAAGGTGATATTTCCCTACCGGATGGCTCGACCGGACCTACCCAAACAGCACTCCGTAGCGCTCGTACTCCTGCACCGGCACCCGGCGGACCTCGGCCACCGCCTCTGACAGCGGCACGAGCGCTATCTCGTTCCCGTGCAGGGCGGTCATCACGCCCCACCGGCCGTCGTGAGCGGCGTCGATCGCGGCCAATCCCAGGCGCGTGGCCAGCACGCGGTCAAAGGCGGTCGGAGTACCTCCCCGCTGCACGTGACCGAGCACCGTGGCCCGGGTTTCGAACCCCGTCCTCTGTTCTATTTCCCGCTCCAGCTGGTGGCCGATGCCGCCGAGCCGGGGGTGGCCGAACTCATCGAGCTCGCCGGTGGAGACCCTCATCGTGCCCTCCTTGGGCATCGCCCCCTCAGCGACCACCACGATCGAGAAGTAGCGCCCGCGATGGTGGCGACGGTCGATCAGCCGGCAGACCTCTGCGATATCGAACGGGATCTCGGGGATCAGGATCACGTCGGCGCCGCCGGCGAGGCCCGAGTGAAGCGCGATCCAGCCGGCGTTTCGTCCCATCACCTCCACCACCAGGATGCGATGGTGGCTCTCGGCAGTGGTGTGCAGACGGTCGATCGCCTCGGTCGCGACCTGAAGCGCGGTGTCGAAGCCGAAGGTGACGTCGGTGGCCCCGAGGTCATTGTCGATCGTCTTGGGGACGCCGATCACCTCGATCCCATCGCCGGCGAGGCGGCTGGCCGCACCCAGCGTGTCCTCGCCCCCGATCGTGATCAGACCGTCCAGGCGGTGGCGCCGCAGCGTCCCCGCCACCAGTCCGACCCCACCCTCGCGGCCCAGTGGATTGGTGCGCGAGCTGCCGAGAATCGTTCCGCCGCGCGGCAGGATCCCGCGGGTGGACTCGATCGTCAGATCCTCATGCACGTCGTCCAGCACGCCGCGCCAGCCATCGCGAAAGCCCACCAGCTCGTCGCTGTAGGCATCGATCCCCTTGCGCACCACGGCCCGGATGACCGCATTGAGACCGGGGCAGTCGCCGCCTCCGGTGAGCAGTCCAATCCGCACGGTCAGAGATCCTACGCAGACCGGGCGCGACGGCCACGCGCCGACGTCCCCGACACCCCCGATGTAGGGTTGCCGCGATGGCTAATCGGCGCCGAGGTCGAGTCCCAGCTCGCGCGTTGACGCTTTGGGCCGTCGCCGCCGGCACGGCCGCGGGGGTGGTGCTGGAACGCCGCCATCTTCGCCGGCTGGCTCGCGACGACGATTACGCGCGGCTCAGCGCCAGCCTCGACGGTCGGCCGCTGAGCGCACGGTCGGCCGACGGCACCGAGCTTCACGCCGAGGCGTTTGGCTCCGAAGACGGTGAAACCGTCGTGCTGGCCCACGGCTGGACCGAGCAGCTGAGCTTCTGGGGGCCGGTGATCGGGCGGCTCGCCGACCGCGGGCTGCGCCCTGTGGCCTACGACCTGCGCGGTCACGGGCGCAGCGACCCGGCCGTGGATCACGACTACGCGCTGGAGCGCTTCGGCGAGGACCTGGAGGCGGTGCTGGCGGCGGTCCTGCCCGGCGGCCGGCGCGCCACGGTGGTCGGCCACTCGCTGGGGGCGATGTCGATCGCCGCCTGGGCCGAGCACCACGACGTGAGCGCCAGGGCGAAGGCGGCGGCGCTGGTCAACACAGGGCTCGGTGACCTGGTCAGCGGGCATCTGTTGTTCGGTGAGCTCGCCAAGTGGCTCAACCACCCGCTGGCGAGCCGGATGGTGCTCGGCTCCCGGACTCGGATGCCGAGCTTCTCATCGCCGATCCAGCAGGCGGCGATCCGCTATGTCGCCTTTGGCCCCACTGCCACTCGTGGGCAAATAGCGTTCTACGAGCGGATGCTGATCGACTGCTCGCCGGACGCCCGGGCCGCCACCGGAGTGGCGCTCTCCGACATGAACCTCTACGAGGCGGTCGCCAAGCTGACGGTCCCGGCACTCGTCGTCGCCGGGGACCGGGACCGCCTCACCCCTCCCAGCCACGCTCGCCGGATCGCCGAGTCGCTTCCCCACCTCCACGCGCTGGTGGAGCTGCCTGAAACCGGGCACATGTCGCCGCTGGAGCGCCCCGACCAGCTGGTCATCGCGCTGGTCGAGCTGATCGACGGAGTCTCCCCCCGGCCGTCCGGACGGCTACCCTCTCCGGTTTCGAGCGGCGGCGAGGGTTCCTGAAGCGGCGTGCACATCGATCCGTACATCGTCCTGGGCAGCGCGATCATCGGCCTACTGGTCGGAATGACCGGTGCCGGCGGCGGCGCGCTGATGACGCCGATGCTGATCCTCCTGTTCGGAGTCAGTCCGTCGACCGCGATCTCCAGCGACCTCGTCGCTGCCGTGGTGATGCGACCGATCGGCGCGGCCGTGCACATGCGGGCCGGGACGGTGAACCTGAAGCTGGTCCGCTGGATGGTGCTGGGATCGGTCCCCGCGGCGTTCCTGGGCGCATATCTGCTGCACCTGCTCGGCAACGCCAAGTCGGCCGAGGACCAAATCGAGGTGTTCCTCGGGGCCGCGCTGCTGGTGGGCGCCGCGGCGATGGCGCTGCGCTTCGTGCTCGACCGTCGCGCCGGGAACGCCCGGACCGCGTTCGTCACCGAGGTCCACCCCCGCCCGCTGCTGACCCTGGCCATCGGGGTCGTCGGCGGGCTCATCGTCGGGATGACCTCGGTCGGCTCAGGATCGCTGATGATCGTGGGGCTGCTGTTCATCTACCCCAAGCTCGGGGCCAACCAGCTCGTCGGCACCGACCTGACCCAGGCCGTCCCGCTGACGCTGGCCGCGGCTCTCGGGGCTCTGGCCTTCGGGCACGTGGAATTTTCGGTGACCGGCTCGCTGATCATCGGCAGCGTCCCGGCTGTGCTGATCGGCAGCCTGCTCTCCTCCAGCGTGCCGGACCGCTACGTGCGGCCGGCGATCGCCTTCGTGATCTTCGCCTCCGGGCTCAAGTACGTCGGCGTGGGGACCACCGCGCTGGGGTGGCTTCTGTGCGCGACGTTGCTGGGCGGGGCCGTCGGTTGGCTGGTGTTCGCCAGGCCGTGGGCGGCGACGGGCGCCCAGAGCGCGGCCGAGCCGGAACCGGATCAGCTCCCGGCGGCGGAGCCCCCGCTGGTCCATGAGCAGACGCGTTGATGTGCCCGTGGCGGGCGGGGAGCTCGCCACCTAGCGGCTCGGCGCGGAAGGCCCGCGGGCACCGTCGGTGCTGGCCATCCACGGCCTCACCTCGAGCAGCCGCACCTGGCTGGCCACCGCCCGGGCGCTGAGCGGCCGGGCGACCCTCCTCGCCCCCGACCTGCGCGGGCGCGGACGCAGCAACGAGCTCCCCCCGCCGTTCGGGATCGACGCCCACGTCCGCGACCTGCTGGTGGTGCTCGACCGCTTCGAGCTGGTCCGGCCGGTCATCGCCGGCCATTCGCTGGGCGACTATATCGCCGCTCGCCTGGCCGTACGGCATCCCGACCGGGTCAGCCTGCTGGTGCTCGTGGACGGCGGCCTGGAGATTCCCGAGAGCCGGGGGGTCGATCCGGAGCAATTCCTGGAGCGCTTCCTCGGCCCCTCCTACGAGCGGCTGGAGATGACCTTCGCGAGCCCGGCCGCCTACCGCGTGTGGTGGGAGGAGCATCCGGCGTTCGCGGGCTCGGACATCGATCCTCGCGACCTCGACGAGTACTCCCGTCACGACCTCGTGGGCCACGAGCCCGAGCTGCGCTCGGCGGTCAATCCCCGGGTCATCGCCGACGACGGCCGCGACCTGTTCGAGCCCCGCGACGCCGACGCGCTGTCGGTGTGCGCGGTCCTGCTGTGCGCCCCGAGGGGGATGGTCGACGACCCCAACCCGATGCAGCCCCTCGGGCTGGTGCAGGAGTGGGCCGACGGCGACCCGTCTCGACGGCGCGCCGTCGAGGTGCCCGACGTCAACCACTTCACGATCGTGCTCGGGCGCGCGGGCGCCGAAGTCGTGGCCGGCGAGATCGCTACAGCGATCTGAGCGCCGGCAGCAGCTCCCGTTCGGCCCAGGCGATGAACGGCTCCTGCTGGTCGGCGCCGATCTGCACCAGGGCGATCTCGTCGTAGCCGGCCTCGATGAACGGCTTGATCTTCTCGACGTGCTCGTCGACATCGGCACCGCAGCCCAGCGCCTCGGCCACATCGTCGCGGGTCACGAACTGGGTGGCGGAGTCGAACGACTCGGGGTTGGGAAGGTCGGCGTTGACCTTCCAGCCCAGTCCGAACCAGCGAAACTGCTCGTGGGCACGGGCGATCGCCGCGTCGCGGTCGGTGTCGTAGGCGAGCGGGACCTGGCCGACTCGGGGCTTGCCGGTTCCGCCGGCGGCATCGAACATCTCGACGAGCTCCGGCTTGGGCTCCACCCCCACCATCAGGTCGGCTTTGCGCCCCGCCAGCCGGCACGAGCCCTGACCTGACACGGCGATCCCGATCGGGAGTCGCTCCCGGGGCGGATCCCACAGCTTGGCCTGCTCGACAGAGAAATGGCGGCCGCGATAATTGACCCGGCCGTCGCCGTCGTCGTCGTCGTCACGATCGTCGCCGCCGCGGTCCTCGCCGCCGTCGCCGTTGCCGTTGCCGTGCAGCAGCCGCGCGATGATGTCGACCGCCTCGCTGAGCATCTCGTGGCGGACCCCGACCGCCGGCCAGCGCTCGCCGACCACGTGTTCGTTGAGGTTCTCGCCGGCACCCAGCCCGAGCCGGAACCGGTTGCCGGAGAGGATCTGGATCGTGGCCGCCTTCTGGGCCACCACAGCTGGGTGGTAGCGCATGATCGGACAGGTCACGAACGTCATCAGCCCGATCCGCTCGGTCGCCTGGGCCGCGGCGCCGAGGATCGACCAGGCATAGCCGGAGTGACCCTGCTCGGACAGCCACGGCTGGTAGTGGTCACTGATGACCGAGAAGTCAAAGCCGGCCGCCTCGGCGGCGCGCAGGTCGATGACCAGCTGGTCGGGAGGCGACTGCTCGGTCATCATCGTGTAGCCGAATTTCGTCATTCGTCGGCGCTACCCGTGGCCGAGGGGCGGTACTCAGAGCGTCGGGCCGGGGGCGGGCCTCGCGGGCGTGCCTCGCGGGCGGGCGCGGGGGCGGGCGATCGCCACAAAAAGCGAGCCCATCTGCGCCCAACCCGCCGTCGTTCTGAAGGCTTGTCGCCCAGGGCACGGAAAGTGAGCCCAAGCCGACACAGCTCGTCAAAGCGCTTGGGTTGGGCGCAAAAGGGCGCGCCCAGAGGACCGCGCGCGGCTCAGACGGGCGGCGGACGGCGGGCGGCGCGATAGTGTCCGCCCCACCATGAGCGAGTCAGCGTCGGCGGGCGCGCAGACGTTCGTCTGCGTCGTGGAGATCCCCAAGGGCACCCGCAACAAGTACGAGTACGACGAGGAGCTCGGCGGGATCAAGTTCGATCGTCTGCTGTGGAGCGCGGCGACCTATCCGACCGACTACGGCTACCTGCGCGGCACGCTGGCCCAGGACGGCGACGAGCTCGACGTGCTGGTGTGCCTGACCGAGCCGACGTTCCCGGGTTGCCTGATCGAGGTCAAGCCGATCGGGATGTTCGTGATGCGCGACGAGAAGGGTCCCGACGAGAAGATCCTCTGCGTCCCGGTGCACGACCCCTACTGGAACCACTACGACGAGGTCGACGAGCTCCCCGAGCTCCTGCTCCAGGAGATCGATCAGTTCTTCTCTATCTACAAGGAGCTCGAGCCCGACAAGACTGTCGAGATCTCAGGCTGGCGCCCGCGGCGGGACGCGCTGCGCGACATCGCGGAGTGCCAGCAGCGCTTCCGCGAGCACCCGCCCAGCTGAACCGCTCACCCCAGCGGGGTCTCCCCCAGCCGCTCGCCGAGCTGCGCCACCGATTCGAACACGTCGGCCGCGCCCGCCTCGCGCAGCTCCTGGACCGAGAACCCACCGGTCACCACGGCCAGGGTCTTGACGTCGGCGGCCAGCGCCGCCTTCACATCCCAGGGGGTGTCGCCGATCATCAGCGCCGGGCCGTCCGCGCCCTCGACCACCTTCAGCGCGGCATCGACCAGATCCGGCTCCGGCTTGGTGGCGTCCACGTCGGCCGAGGTCGTCCAGCCGTCGGCCAGTTCCCGAGCATCGAGCAGATCGAGGTAGTGGTCGACCTCGTCCTGCTTGGCCGAGCTGGCCAGCACGACCGCGTGACCGCGCTCCTTGAGCGCCGCGATCAGCTCACGTGAGCCCTTCATCGTCTGGACTTCGCCGATCAGGCCGCTGTACTCCTCCTTTTCGGCGTCCCGGATGTCGTCGCCGTGCTCGCGCTCGGTCTGCTCGCCGCACAGCGCCTCGATGACCTGGTCTCCGCCCATCCCGATATGGGTGTGAATGCGCCACATCGGCAGCGTGATCTGGTGGCGGCGAAAGGCGCGAAACCAGGCCAGGGTGTGGTGATAGTTGGTGTCGACCAGCGTGCCGTC
>DASXJY010000071.1:0-7772 GCA_036497115.1 Solirubrobacteraceae bacterium | reverse complement strand
GGGGTCGGGCATCTCGCACGAGTGCGCCCAGTTGATCACCTGCTCGCCGCCGGTGCGCCCGGCGTAGAACCGGGTCCGGATGTGCGGCGTGTCGACGAGCTGCTTGACCGTGATGGCCACGGGCTTCTCATACCACTGTATGAGGGCCATGTCCAACTTGTGGCCCCGGCGCGGTTGCGGCGCGGGCGCGGCCACGAACAGAATGGGCCATGCGCGTGGCACTGATCGGCGGCGCCGGAGAGGTGGGCGCCGAGATTGCCCGCGATCTCGCCCAGGTCGACGAGATCGACTCGCTGCTGATCGCCGACCTCGACGCCCGACGCGCCGCGCAGCTCGCCGACGAGCTGGCCTCGGAGCGTCCGCAGGTCAGCGCCAGCGGGATCGACGTGCGCGACAGCCAGTCAGCGCTCTCCGTGCTCGCCGGTGTCGACGTGCTGATGAACTGCACCAGCTTCGCCCTGTTCGAGCCCGTGCTGGACCTGGCGCGGGCGGCTGGCGTCGACTACGCCGACCTGATCTCCGAGCCTGAGGACCGGCACCGGCGTGCGGCCGAGCGGGCGGGGATCACCGCGATCTCCGGGCTCGGGGCCTCACCCGGGCTGTCCAACGTCCTGGTCCGCCACTTCGCCGACACGGTCGACGAGCTGCACGAGGTCGAGATCTCGTGGATCAGCCTGCGGACGGTCGCGCCGACGCCGGGACTGCTCGACACGATCATCTGGGAGCTGTCAGAGGACTGCGTGACCCGCGCCTACTACCGCAACGGCCGCCACCATCGGGCGGCCTTTCTCGAGGGTTCGCGACTGGTCGAGTTCGCGTCGCCGGTCGGCCCCCAGTACGTCTACTACGTGCCCCACACCGAGGTCGCGACGCTGCCTCGCCACTTCCCCGCCCTGCGCGACTGCGCGGTCAGGGGCAGCTGGCGTCCCGAGCTGATGCAGGACATGCGGGTGCTCGAGCGCTACGGGCTACTGGCCGGTGCGGCGCTCCAGGACACCAAGCAGGCGATCTGGCGGCGCTGCGGGGGCAGGCGCGACTCGGCACCGTGGATGCTGTACGTGAACGTCGAGCTCGGCGGTACTCGCCACGGCGAGCCGGTCCGGCGGACCTACAAGGTCAGCCACCCCGCCGACTGGGGCCAGCGCGGCGTGGCCAGGATGACCGGTGTGGCGGCGGCGGTCGGGGTGCAGCTGCTGGCCCGCCATGGCCGTGGCGCGGCCGGGTTCGTCGACCCCGAGGAGTACTACGACCCGCTCGAGTTCCTGGCCGAGCTCGAGCGCCGACAGTCGATCGTCGTCGATTGCCAACAGACGCCGATCGCCGGCGCACCCCGCGAACCGGCCCGAGCCTGACCAGCCCCGAATGACCAGAGACTGACCAGACGAGGAGACGCACATGGAGAACCTGTTCATCGGCGGCGAATACGTCGCCAGCACCGCGGCCGAGGTGATCGCGGTCGAGAACCCAGCCACCGAGGAGGTCCTCACCGAGGTCCCGGACGCCAGCGCGACGGATATCGACCGCGCCGTCGAGGCGGCCCGCCGGGCTCAGCGGGACTGGCGCCGCGTCGACCACCTGGAGCGGGTGGGGCTGCTGCACACCTGTGCGGCGCGGCTCGAGGAGCACGCCGACGAGCTCGCGGTTCTGCTGACGCGAGAGGGCGGCAAGACACTGAAGGAGAACCGCGACGAGATCGAATGGAGCGCGACCGCGTTCCGGCACCTCGGAGAGGTCGCCCGGGCGTCCCGCGGGCGGGTCGCGGGGGCGACCAAGCCGGGCCAGCTCAACTTCGTGCTCAACGAGCCGCTGGGCGTGGTCGCCCACATCCTGCCGTTCAACTACCCGATCGTGCTGCTGGCCTGGCAGGTCGCCGCCGCCCTGGCCGCCGGCAACGCCTGCATCGTCAAGCCGAGCGAGCAGACGCCGCTGGCCACGCTGCGCCTGGGCTCGGTTTTCGACCATCTGCCCCCGGGCCTGTTCAACGTGATCACGGCCACGGGCCGGGGTGCGGCGCAGCTGGTCGAGCACCCGGGCACCGACATGATCGCGTTCACCGGCTCGGTGGCGGTGGGCTCCCGGATCATGGCCGCGGCGGCGCCCCGGATCAAGAAGCTGCTGCTGGAACTCGGAGGCTCGGACCCGTTCATCGTGCTCGGGGACGCCAAGCTCGACGTCGCCGCGCGCGGAGGCATGTTCGCGGCGTTTTTGAACGCCGGGCAGGTCTGCACCTCGGCCGAGCGCTTTTACATCGAGGCTCCCGTGTACGACGAGTTCATGGGCCGCGCGATCGAGGAGATCGGGTCGCTGCGGGTCGGCGACCCGTTCGGCGATGTCGACGTCGGCGCGCTGATCTCCGGCGCCGCGCGCGACCAGGTCTCCCGGGTGATCGCGGAGATCACCGACCTGGGTGCGAACGTCGTCCGCGGTGGCCAACCGCCCTCGGATCTGAACCGGGGGTACTTCTATGAGCCGACGCTGATCGAGCTCACCGATCCGGAGCGTCAGCGCTTCGAAGCCGAGATCTTCGGCCCCCTGGCCACCGTCACGCGCGTGCGCGACCTCGACCACGCGATCGAGCTCGCCAACGGGTCCAACTTCGGCCTCGGGGCCAACATCTACACGGCGAGCCTGGAGACCGCGATGCGGGCGGCGACCGAGCTGCAGGCGGGGACGGTGTGGGTCAACGATCCGCTCAAGGACAACGACGCCGCGCCGTTCGGCGGGATGAAGTTCAGCGGCCTGGGGCGCGAGCTCGGCCCCGAGGGGATCACCGCGTTCACGCAGTCCAAGCACGTACACGTCGACTTCGGGCAGGTGCCGTCTCCGGAATGGTGGTTTCCCTACCAGCGGCCGGCGATCGACGAGGCCGCCGCCGGCACCGCGGGCGAGGTCCTGGCCGGGTGAGCGCCGTCCCGGATGCCGCTCGGGGCAGGTCGGCGGGCGCCGCGCCGCGGCGGCCGGTGCGGGCGGTCGTCTACGGGGTCGGGGAGATGGGCTCGATCATGGCCAGACTGCTGGTCGAAAAGGGCGCGCAGCTGGTCGGCGCCGTCGCCCGCAGCGGCTCGAAGGTCGGTCGCGACCTCGGCGATGTGGCCGGCCT
Source organism: Solirubrobacteraceae bacterium (assembly GCA_036497115.1). GTDB lineage: Bacteria > Actinomycetota > Thermoleophilia > Solirubrobacterales > Solirubrobacteraceae > Palsa-465. The sequence continues at coordinate 4,672 of DASXJY010000071.1, read as the reverse complement.
CGGAGCGCATCTCGGCGTGCCGGTCGGCGATGACCCGGCCGAGGTCCTCAGCCGCGCCGACGCCGATGTCGCCGTGGTCGCCGTGGCCAGCTACCTCGAGGTGATGTACGAGCACTTCGACGTCTGCCTCGCCCACGGCGTAAACGTGGTCACGATCGAGGAGGAGAGCTTCTTTCCCTGGGCGACGGCGCCGCGGCTGGCCGGGCGGCTGGACGAGCTGGCCAAGCGCCACGGGGTGACGATCATGGGCTCGGGCGCCCAGGACGTGTACTGGATGACGCTGCCGTCGGCGCTGCTGGGTGCGGCGCACCGGGTCGACTCACTGCACGGCCGGACGAGATGGAACGTCGACGATTACGGCCCCGAGGTCGCCGAGCACGTCCACGCCGGGTCCACGCTTGACCGGTTCGAGTCGCACGTGGCGATCCACGGCTGGCCGTCGTTCGTGGTCCGCAACACCGTCGACGCGCTGGTCGCCGATGCCGGTCTGACCCCGGAAGGGGTCGAGACCTCGGTGGTGCCGGTGATCGCGGCGCGGGACACTTGGTCGGCTGCGCTGGGACGGGTGATCGAGGCCGGCAGCCTGCTCGGGGTGACCGACACGGCCACGATCAGCTCATCCGAGGGCCCCTCGTTCACCTTCGAGCAGACCGGCTGCGTCTATGGGCCGGGGGAGTCAGACCTCAACGAATGGGTGGCGCGCGGCGAGCCGAGCGAGCTGCGCTTGCGCAACGACCGGGTGCCGACGCGGCTGGCCACGTGCACACAGGTGATCAACCGGATCCCAGATGTGATCAACGCCGCACCGGGATTCGTCACGGTCGTCGACCTGCCGCGGGTGCGCTACCGCCATCTCCCGCTTGACGCCTACGTGCACGACCGATGAGGGAGCTCTCGGTCGGTCGGCGGCAACCGGTGAAGAGGTTTTCGCTGCGCGAGCAGCTTCAGGGCGCCCTGGCGGCGCGAGCACAAACGACGAGGGGAACGGGATGGATTACGAGGCAATTGTCATCGGCGGCGGATTCGGCGGGCTGACCGCAGCCCGGGACCTGCACGATGCCGGGCATTCGGTGCTCGTGCTCGAGGGCCGCGACCGGCTCGGCGGACGCACCTGGTTCAAGCCCTACCCCGGTACCGACAAGCAGATCGAGTACGGCGGAACGTGGGTGGCCCCCCGCTGGCAGCCGCACATCGGGGCCGAGCTCGAGCGCTACAGCGCGTCGCTGATCGAGAGCCCGGCCCCGGAGGAGTTCCTGTGGTCCCTCGGCGGCGAGCGTAGCCAGTCGGCCAGCCCCCTGCCGGTCGAGGAATGGCTCGCCTTCGAGCAGGCGATTCGGGCCATCGACAACGCGGCGTCGCGGATCCGCTTCGGCGAGCAGCCGCTCGATCAGCGTGGGCTCGAGGATCTCGACGTGCCGTTTGACTCGTGGCTGAGGGGTCTGGACCTGCCGCCGCGCAGCCGCGACTTCCTGATGGCCTGGGCCGGGTTCTACTTCGGGGCCCACTGCTCTGAGGTTTCGGGCCTGCACATCCTCTCCTGGGTGGCCGGGTTCGAGAACAGCGCGGTGGCCTGGTACGTGGCGGTGAGCGAGAAGCTGGCCGAGGGCACGAGCGGATTGATCGGCGCGCTGGCCGAGGACTCCGCGGCCGAGATCAGGCTCCAGGCGCCCGTGGCGGCGATCGAGAGCTCAGACGACGCCGTCACGGTGACCACTCGCGATGGCCAGCGCCACACCGCGCGCGCCGCTGTGCTGGCGACTCCGATCAACACCTGGCACGAGCTGTCAGCCAGCCCGGGGCTGGGCGCGGCCAAGGCGGCGATGGCGCAGGAGCGAATGGCCGGTCACGCGACCAAGGTCTGGGCGCTGGTCCGCAATCTGAAGGGCAACTTCTACGGCGTCGGCTGGGACACCAAGATCAAGTGGCTGGCCACCGAGTACTCCACGCCCGGCGGCGATCTGCTGGTCGGCTTCGGAAATTCCCCCCAGGAGCTCGACGTCAACGACACCGCCGCGGTGGCCGCCGCCGTGCGCGAGTTCCTCCCCGATGCCGACGTCGTCAGCACTGACGCCCACGACTGGAACGATGACGAGTTCTCCCAGGGAACCTGGATGTCCTACCGACCCGGCCAGGTGATGCGTCACGCTTCGGGGCTGCAGCGGCCCGAGGCGCGGGTGACCTTCGCCGGCTCAGACCTGGCATCGGGCTGGGCGGGGTGGATCGACGGCGCGATCGAAAGCGGCCATCGGGCCGCGCGGGCCGCGGTCGAGATGCTGGCCCACCGGGCCCTGGCGTGATGTCGAACACGGCGCCGCCCGACTGTCCACTGAGGAGCAAAACCCACCCCGGCTCCGGGGTTGTAGGCGAGAATAGGTTTCGAACCAGAGAGAGAGGAAGAGGATGACTGAGAATCTCGGTGATGGCACCGGTGCAGGGGTCTCCGACGGCAACGGACAGCGCCAGGCCGAGTTCGTCGAGCGCTGGCGAGACGCCGCCTACGGTTGCTATTCCTCGGGCCACAAGTTCTGCCGCGAGGTCTGTCCGGTAACTCAGGTCACCCGCAACGAGAACCACAGCCCGACCGCGTTTCACGCCAACATCGTCGCGATGGAGAAGGGGCTGCTGGAGGTCGGAGACGTTGCCGACGACTACGTCCACTGCACCCAGTGCGGCGCCTGCGAGCTTCGGTGTCCGAACACGCTGTTCACCGGCGACTTCTACCGCCACCGTACGCGCACGGTGGAAGTCGTCAAGGCGATGCGCGCGCTGATGGTCGAGTCCGGCCACGAACAACCGGAGTGGAAGCGCTGGATCGAGCGTCTGGTCGACGCCAACAGCGAGCCGGTGCTGGGGGAGATCCCGATCGAGCAAGAGCATGTCGCTGACTGGGCGACCGGACTGGATCTTCCCGTCGGCGGCGACACGGTGCTGTTCGTGGACTGCGAGGCCGCCTTCTACCGCACCTCATACGCCCGGGCCACGGCCCAGCTGCTCAAGGCCGGGGGCGTCGAGTTCGGGCTGATGCGCGAACAGTGGTGCTGTGGTGGGCCGGCGGCCGAGATGGGATATCTGGAGCAGGCGCGGTCATTTGCCGAGCACAACGTGGCCGACTGGCGGGCGGTGGGCGCGCGCCGGATCATCGCCGCCGATCCGCACGACTACATCGCGTTCACCGAGGACTATCCGAGCTACTTCGGAGACTCGTACGAGTTCGAGATCGTGCTGGCGATCGACCTCGTCGCCGAGCTCGTCCGCGACGGCAGGCTGCGCCTCGAGCACCCCGTGTCACGCACCGTCACCTACCACGATCCCTGCCGGCTGAACAAGCGCAAGGGGGTGCACAAGGCGCCGCGGGAACTGCTGCGGGCGGTGCCGGGACTGAACTTCGTCGACGTCGACCACGTCACCCAGTGGTCCTACTGCTCGGGGGCCGGTGGAGGGCTGGCGGTCGAGAAGCCGGAGATAACCAAGGAGCTCAGCCGCCGGCGCGTGGAGCGCGCGGCGGACCTCGAAGTCGACACGCTGATCAGCGCCTGCCCGTGGTCTGAGCGGCCACTCTCGGCCGCCGGCGAGCAGCAGGGGATCGCCGTCATGGACCTGTTCGAGCTTGTCGCCGAGGCGGCCGGGATCGACGTCGGCGGGAGCACGGGAGCTGCCGCCGTGGCTCAGGAGGGGGCACGATGAGCGTCGCCATGAAGTCGGCGATCGACGACGCCGTGCTGGATGAGCTGCGGGGCATCATCGGCGACTCCGACCGAGTGCTGCCCAACATCAGCTCGCGGGCCAACCGCACCCGCACGCCGGCCCCCTTCCCGGTCCACCGCTGGGCGGACTTCCTCCCCGACGTGGCAGTGCTGCCGACGACCGCGGAGCAGGTATCCGGTGTGGTCAAGCTCGCCAACCGGCTCAAAATTCCGGTCGTGCCCCGCGCCGGCGGCACCGGCCTGGCCGACGGCGCCGTGCCGCTCAGGGGCGGGATTCTCGTCGACGTCAAGTTGATGAATCAGATCAAGGAGATCGATCTGACCGACCGAACGGTGACGGTCGGGACCGGGATCAACATGCTCAAGCTCAACGAGCAGCTGCGGCCCCACGGCGTGTTCTATCCCGACGACCCGGCGTCGTACCCGTGCTCGATCGTGGGCGGGCGGATCGGCAGCGGCGGCTGGTCGCTGCTCGGGGGCCGCTTCGGCCACACCCGAGACCTGGTGATCTCGATGCAGGTGGTGCTGCCGACCGGCGAGATCATCGAGGTCGGCGACGGCGGCGGGCGCAAGCTGCGCAAGTCCTCCACCGGGTTCATGCTCAAGCATCTGTTCATGGGCCACCAGGGAACCCTGGGGATCGCCACCGAGGCGACGCTCGAGCTGGTGAACCGGCCGGAGACCGAGTTCTCGGCCTTCTTCGCCTACGACGACTACATGAAGGCGTACCGCACGGTGGCCCGGCTGGCCCGGTCCGGCGTGGCGACGCTCGCCGGCGTGGTGCTGTTCGACGAGTGGAAGCTGCGCTATCTGAGGCGCGACGACGAGGCCTACATCGAGCAGCCCGAGGACGTCAGGTCGGTGGTGGCGATGGCGCTGTACGGCAAGCGGGCCGAGGTCGAGCCGGCGAGCCGGCTGATGATGGACCTGGGGCGAAGCGAGGGCGGCCGCTACCTCGGAGACGAGAT